>NZ_OZ035006.1:1363795-1704744 GCF_964031115.1 Spiroplasma endosymbiont of Clivina fossor | reverse complement strand
TGGGTTTTCACGATATTAAAAAATTAGAAATTCCGAAAAATATTAAAACTTTTTATCGCTGAATTAAATCTGACTCTCGTTGAAAAGAATTAAAACAACAAATCAAACAAACAAAACGCCATTTTAAGCGTTATGAAGTTTCCGAGATTGGTCTTTTACAAATGGATGCCAAAATAATTACCACATCAAATTTTCCGGTTGATAAAAAGTATTAGACTTCTTGCAAAATTAATTTAAAATATAATTGAATTGTTGTTTTTAATAAAAAGGTGGAATTTAAATGAAATTTAAAAAAAATAATCAAATAAGTGATAAAAATTTTTTAAGATTAACTGGTATTAAACATACTACTTTTAATAAAATGCTAGAAATTTTAAAAATAGAAGAATTAAAAAAGAGATTTCGTCGCGGAAGAACCAATAAATTATCATTAGAAAATCGTATTTTAATGACTTTAGAATATTGAAGAGAATATAGAACTTATTTTCATATTGCAAAAAGTTATGATATTAGTGAAAGTAGTTGTTATAGAAATATCAAATGAATTGAAGACACTTTAATAAAACACCCTAATTTTCAACAACTTACTGGTCAAAAATCACTATTAAAAGATTATTTCAAAGATAAGACTGTTATAATTGATGTAACTGAAAGCCAAATCCAACGCCCAAAAAAAGACAAAAACAGCACTACTCAGGAAAAAAGAAAAAACACACAATAAAAACACAAGTTATAATTGAAAAAGATAGTAAAAAAATTATTAGTTCTGATTTTTCTTATGGTAAAAACCATGACTTTAAAATTTTAAAAGATTCAAAAATTAAATTTTTACCAGAAACAACTGTTTTAGTGGATTTAGGTTATCAAGGCATACAAAAAATTAATCATAATGTTTTAATTCCTAAAAGAAAATCAAAGAAAAACCCTTTAAATAAAGAAGAAAAGCAAAATAATGAGCGAATTTCAAAAATGAGAATTGTTATTGAAAATGTTTTTGCTATACTTAAAAAATTTAAAATTATTAGTGAAAAATATCGAAATCGTAGAAAAAGATTTGCTTTAAGATTTAATTTAATAGCTTCAATTTATAATTTACAACTATTAGTTTAAATATATTTGATAATTTAAAATTTCAGTCTTTTTTTATTGTAAATAATAATTTTTATTATGTTTTAATGACAAAATATTTGTAAAAATAATCTAAAAATTATTTTAATAACACTTTTATATTTATTTTAAATTTAAAAATTATAATTATCATATTAATTTTGCAAGAAGTCTATTATATTTATGATTTCATTGACGAAATAACACGGATAGTATTTGGTTATGTTTATGATAGTTTAGGAACCAATAACGCGATTAACGCTGTGCAAAGAGCAATGAAAGATTTTAGTGAACTTGGCATAACCATTAAACGCCTTCGCACTGATAATGCTCCAGAATTTACTACTACTAATTGAAGTAATAAAAAAGCATACAAAGTAAAAGAAAGACCTTTTACGGCCCCTTTCTTTCAAGGAATGGGGTTATCCATGAAACCACTCCAATTCGTTCGCCACAAAGTAACGGTAAAATTGAGCGGTTTCATCAACATTATACTAAATTATTTTATGTTAAGGATAAAAAACTAAATCAAAACGAACTACAACATTTCTTAAATCAATATTATTACTATTACAACTTCCAACGCTGTCATTCAGCATTACAAAATAAATCACCATTTCAAAAATTACAAGAATTAATAAATTAATTTCTCCTTTTTTAATATTTTTCTTGATTGTGCAAAACATCTGTGGTATATTACACGGATGTTCTAAAAATGTAGAAACCATATACATATGACAAGATTTTGGTTTCTACAAACTTGCTTTTAATTAATAAATAAATACGAGCTCATTTATTTATTACAAGAAATATAAGGTTAAATTAATATTTATTATTTTTAGTTATGCCTTGTATTTTTTTGTGCCTTGTTGTTGATAAACTAAGTTTTTTAGTAAACGAAGTTTACTAACAAGTTATGTTAATTTAGTTTAAAGAAAGAGTTTAAAGAGAAATATATTGAACTAAGTTAAAAGACTAAGTTAAATATAACTAAGTTAATATAACTAAATATTGTAAGGGTGGTATGTATATGAGAAATATTGAAAATATTTTTTTAAATACTGAAAAATATCTTTTGAAAGAAACGCAAAATGCAGTACTTATTAAAGCACCAGCAATTCCCTGATTGTATGAATCTACTGGTATTTGGTTTTCAAAACGATTTGTTTATAAAGGAAAATATGAGAATTCTATTTGTATCGGAATAATTAAAGATGGTGAGTATCAGTTGGTTTTAGTTAATAATAAGAAAGGTCAAGAATCTAGTTTGATTTTAGGTCATGAGTTGTTAGGTTTTTTTGTTGCGGAGAAAGAGATTGCTAAAAAGGATGTAAGTTTTAATTATTTTAAAAATTCATTTTAAAGGTGTTTTAAGGCATTTTAAGAATAGAGGTAAAGAAATAATAAAAATAAATATAGTTTAAAAAAATTTAGGTTGGTTTTTAAGGTGTTTAAACGGTGCGGAAAGCGTATGCTCCGCCCGTTAATTATCAATGTTAGTTTGAGTTATTTAACTAAGTTATTGCATTTTTTGATTTAATGTAGTAAAAAAATTAATTTTGGAGTTTTAGAAATGAAAATGTGAGTTAGTGTGGATGAGCCTGGCAAAGATTATTGTCAAGAGTTTATATATTCTATTAATAAAAAAACCGGATTAGAACAAAAAATTTGAGCGTCTAAATCTGCAGTTGATTCTGTTAGAACTGATTTAGTTGGTGATAATTGACTTTGTTTTGATTTTGTTGAACATAATTGTTTAAAAAAATAAATTAATTAGAAAATTAAGGAGAAAAGAAAGATGAGTATATTTGGATTAGTGTTTTTTACGATTTTAACATTATTACTAGCATATTATATTGCTGTTAATATTTATCGGTTTTTTAAAGATAAAAAGAAATATGGTAGTGAAGCAAAACAGCTACCAAAAGATTTTACTTATTCACAGCGAATATTCATTGCAAAGTTTAAGCGAAATTTATTAGAACAAGATGAAAAAGAAATTAAAAAGTAGGTTTAGAAAATGTTTAAAAAAATAATTATTGAGTTAATTGAATTAATTTATCCAACTGCCGATTTACCACCCCAAGTTGTATTTTTGTTTTCAATTTTAATAATTGTAATGTTGTTTTCAGCCATTATTTTTCTACTCTTTTGACCTTTTAAGCGGTAATTATTATGTTTTTAGTTGCTTGAAAAGATTTAGATTGAGAAATGACAAAATTGTATTTTTGAGATTTATTTATCCAAATTACAACTATTCCGGCGTGAGTTTCTGGTAAAGAAATTGATTTAACCAAAGAACTACTTTGACTTTTAATGGCAAATATTGCGTTTTGAATGGTATTAGTATTCATCGTCTTATTTATGGTTATTTTATTTTATAAGGTTAAATCATATTTTGTTTAGAAAGGGGGTGATTATATGATTGGAACTTTCTTAACAGAAGCACCAGCAAAAATTACTGGCGAACAAGCGGTTACTAACTTATGAAAAGCATTAATTACAGCGTTCGGTAATATTTGAACTGATATTATTGGTGATAATATGCCAAATGTCGTTAATTTTTTTGCTACATATTGAGTTTTCTTGCTTGGTGTAATTATTGGTTTATTTTTAATTGCTTTCAAAATGTTTGAAAAATTAATGCCCGGCAGATAATAATAAAAATAAGGAGAGTGTGATTTACGGATGTTATTGTTTAAGAAAATAAATTTAAGATTATATGATTTTGTCGCTTTAAATCGCACTTTATTTATTATTGCGTGATTTTATGGTGCGATTTTGCATTATTATAATCCCCAAAGTTGACGAATGTTATTTGATATTATTTATTTATTAGACTTCTTGCAAAATTAATTTAAAATATAATTGAATTGTTGTTTTTAATAAAAAGGTGGAATTTAAATGAAATTTAAAAAAAATAATCAAATAAGTGATAAAAATTTTTTAAGATTAACTGGTATTAAACATACTACTTTTAATAAAATGCTAGAAATTTTAAAAATAGAAGAATTAAAAAAGAGATTTCGTCGCGGAAGAACCAATAAATTATCATTAGAAAATCGTATTTTAATGACTTTAGAATATTGAAGAGAATATAGAACTTATTTTCATATTGCAAAAAGTTATGATATTAGTGAAAGTAGTTGTTATAGAAATATCAAATGAATTGAAGACACTTTAATAAAACACCCTAATTTTCAACAACTTACTGGTCAAAAATCACTATTAAAAGATTATTTCAAAGATAAGACTGTTATAATTGATGTAACTGAAAGCCAAATCCAACGCCCAAAAAAAGACAAAAACAGCACTACTCAGGAAAAAAGAAAAAACACACAATAAAAACACAAGTTATAATTGAAAAAGATAGTAAAAAAATTATTAGTTCTGATTTTTCTTATGGTAAAAACCATGACTTTAAAATTTTAAAAGATTCAAAAATTAAATTTTTACCAGAAACAACTGTTTTAGTGGATTTAGGTTATCAAGGCATACAAAAAATTAATCATAATGTTTTAATTCCTAAAAGAAAATCAAAGAAAAACCCTTTAAATAAAGAAGAAAAGCAAAATAATGAGCGAATTTCAAAAATGAGAATTGTTATTGAAAATGTTTTTGCTATACTTAAAAAATTTAAAATTATTAGTGAAAAATATCGAAATCGTAGAAAAAGATTTGCTTTAAGATTTAATTTAATAGCTTCAATTTATAATTTACAACTATTAGTTTAAATATATTTGATAATTTAAAATTTCAGTCTTTTTTTATTGTAAATAATAATTTTTATTATGTTTTAATGACAAAATATTTGTAAAAATAATCTAAAAATTATTTTAATAACACTTTTATATTTATTTTAAATTTAAAAATTATAATTATCATATTAATTTTGCAAGAAGTCTAATATATAAAAAAGTTAAAGTAAAAATAGTAATTTTACATAAAAGCCTTTTAAAATTATCAAGTTGATGATTTTTTTTTATTTTATCAAGAGTTTTCGACAACATTAAAATAATTTTTTACAACAAAAATCATACATAAGAAATATATACTTAATTTGCATATTGAAATAATTTATAGTAAATGATTATTTTTTCTTTTTTAAAAAATACCTAAGAAAACTAAACGCGACCCAATTATAATTTTTATTGTGTAAAAATTCAATAATATGATAAAATGGTAACGAGTAAAAATGACAATAACAAGAAAGGTAGGGTTAGTTTAGTAATTAAATAATATAATTAGCTGATTGTTTTACTTCTTCAAAGCAATACCTAAGAAAACTAAACGCGACCTCAATGATTAAATCATTTGCATTTTATAGCAAAAAAAATTATAATTATAGGGTCTAGCTATAAAATATTCATATGTAAAAAATATAGGAAAATGGAGTTGAAAATTAAATGGCATTACTTATGATAATAAGGGATGGAGAAGATATTGATCAAGCTTTACGCAGATTTAAAAAAGTTGCTTCTCCAATTAAAAGAGAATTAGAAAAGCGTAAACACTTCCGTACTTCCAGAGAAAAACGTTTACTTAAACAAGCACAAAATCGTAAATTTTCTCGTTAAATTTTCTCGTTAAATTTTCTCGTTATAATTATTAACGAGATTTTTTTATGTTTTACAAGGAAAAAATTAGATAAGTAAAAGTAGTAATGGGGATTAAATGTTGTATCCATTAATATGACAAGAGCAAAAAAAATGATTGTGCTGTTGCTTGTTTAGCAATGTTAATTAAGTATTATCACAAGCAATGAATTTCACATTAGAAACTTTAAAACAAGAAGCATCATTTCAATGAGAATATTGAAGTATTAAAACATTGAAAACGGTAGCCTATTCACAGGGAGGTTGTAAGGTAACACAGACATTTTAGACCAGTAAAAATACTCCTCTTAACAATAATTTTTTAAAGGAGGTAGGTATTTTAATTAATAAAATTAAACTAACTTTATTAATTTATTAACTTGTTCGAACAAAAACTAAATTCTATTTAAAAAGTTGTGTTGTAAATATGAGAACACTTTTTAGGTGTGCCAAAAAATGCTTTTTGGTAATTTCGAGCATTTCTCGCACCTAGTTAGCTAACTAGGAAATTGCATATAAGGAAGGATATATATTAGACTTCTTGCAAAATTAATTTAAAATATAATTGAATTGTTGTTTTTAATAAAAAGGTGGAATTTAAATGAAATTTAAAAAAAATAATCAAATAAGTGATAAAAATTTTTTAAGATTAACTGGTATTAAACATACTACTTTTAATAAAATGCTAGAAATTTTAAAAATAGAAGAATTAAAAAAGAGATTTCGTCGCGGAAGAACCAATAAATTATCATTAGAAAATCGTATTTTAATGACTTTAGAATATTGAAGAGAATATAGAACTTATTTTCATATTGCAAAAAGTTATGATATTAGTGAAAGTAGTTGTTATAGAAATATCAAATGAATTGAAGACACTTTAATAAAACACCCTAATTTTCAACAACTTACTGGTCAAAAATCACTATTAAAAGATTATTTCAAAGATAAGACTGTTATAATTGATGTAACTGAAAGCCAAATCCAACGCCCAAAAAAAGACAAAAACAGCACTACTCAGGAAAAAAGAAAAAACACACAATAAAAACACAAGTTATAATTGAAAAAGATAGTAAAAAAATTATTAGTTCTGATTTTTCTTATGGTAAAAACCATGACTTTAAAATTTTAAAAGATTCAAAAATTAAATTTTTACCAGAAACAACTGTTTTAGTGGATTTAGGTTATCAAGGCATACAAAAAATTAATCATAATGTTTTAATTCCTAAAAGAAAATCAAAGAAAAACCCTTTAAATAAAGAAGAAAAGCAAAATAATGAGCGAATTTCAAAAATGAGAATTGTTATTGAAAATGTTTTTGCTATACTTAAAAAATTTAAAATTATTAGTGAAAAATATCGAAATCGTAGAAAAAGATTTGCTTTAAGATTTAATTTAATAGCTTCAATTTATAATTTACAACTATTAGTTTAAATATATTTGATAATTTAAAATTTCAGTCTTTTTTTATTGTAAATAATAATTTTTATTATGTTTTAATGACAAAATATTTGTAAAAATAATCTAAAAATTATTTTAATAACACTTTTATATTTATTTTAAATTTAAAAATTATAATTATCATATTAATTTTGCAAGAAGTCTATTCTTTTTTTAAAAAAACCAAAAAATTGTTTTAATTTTGTCGAAAACTCTTGATATTTATTGAATATACTTAATTTTAGGTATATTTTTAATATGATAGAGGTGGATAATAATTATGGAAAAAATAATTCAAGAACTAGTAAATACTTTAACAGATGATCAATTTTTAGAATTTTATGAAAAAGTCAAACAACAAGCAGAATTAATAAAAAAACAAAAACAGTTAAATGAAATTGATCAAAAATTTAGAGCGCAAGGTATTAAATGCCCTAAATGTGAATCTTACCATTGCGTTAAAAATGGACATAATTCAGAAGGAAAACAAAAATATTTATGTAAAAATTGCCGTGCAAGTTTTGACGCTTTTCGTAATCATTTTATTTATTGAAGTCATTTAAATTATGAACAATGAAATTTATTGATTCAAATTTCATTGCTGGGGCAATCTAGTAAAACAATTTCTCGTTTTATTAAAACTACATTAAAAACTGCTTGATATAATCGTCAAAAATTAATGAAATCAAAACAATTAGAAAATACCCAATTAAAATTTAAAAAATTATCTGGTAAAATCCAAATCGATGAAACATTTATTAAAGAAATCCATAAAGGAAATTTCAAATATAAAACTGATCCACGAAGAATTCACCTTGACCCATTCGCAACTAATACTAAATGCTGTATTCAAATGGCAATTGATAATAATAACAATATTTATGTTAAATCCACAAACACCAAACGTTTACAAAAACAATGAGTTATTGAAAATATGAACAAAGAATTAATTAACGAAAATTCAATTATTACTTCCGATATGCAAAAATTATATTTTTTAGTAGCAAAACAAACAAATTCTACTTTATGTGTAACTAAAACAACAATTAATCCTGAAGCTAGTTATCGTAACTTAAATAAAATCAGTAAATTACAATCTAGTCGTAAAGAAGCCTTAATTCATTATCATGGTTTAGGTTTTACTAATATTCAAAATTATTTAAATCTCTGAAAATGAAAATACCAACATAAGAGTTTAACTCCAAACCAACAAACAGCGGTATTATATTTTAATGTATAAAAAAGTTAAAGTAAAAATAGTAATTTTAGGGACTGTACAATTAACTGTGTCTCTAAATAATTAACTTAAATTCACTCTGTCTTCAAATTTTATCATTAAATGTGAAATTGCACTACCCCAATTTTGAATTGGCATCGTTCATTTCTTAACCATATTTTGAAATGCTAAATAAAATATTTTAAAAACTGATGCGTCATTAGGAAAAATCTTTTTATTCTTAATGACTTTTCTTAATTGACTATTAACAGATTCAATCGCATTAGTTGTGTAAATAATTCTTCTAAATTCCTGAGGATATTCAAGAAAAATTATTAAATTATTTCAGTTATTTTTTCATGATTTAGTAATTTGTGGATACTTTTTATTTCATTTTTCTGAAAAATGATCTAAAGCAATTAACGCTATTTCTTCATTAATTGCTATATAAATTGATTTTAAATCATTAGCTACAAGTTTGCGATCTTTGTAAGGAACAAATTTTAAATTATTGCGAATTTGATGAACAATGCATAATTGATGCTGTGTTTTTGGGAAAACAGCTTCTATTGCATCAGACATCCCAGTTAAATTATCACTACAAGCAACAAGAATATCTTGTAACCCACGATTTTTCATTTCCGTAAGATTATTAAGTCAAAATTTGGCTCCCTCATTCTCGCTAATTCACATTCCTAAAATATCTTTTAAACCATCTAAATTAATTCCTAAGGCAAGATAAACTGCTTTATTTATTATTCGTTTATCTTGCTTTACTTTAACAACAATACAATCAAAATAAACAATCGGATAAATCTTCTCTAAAGGTTTAGTTTGTCACATTTTAACTTCTTCAATAACATCATCAGTTATTTGACTAATTAAACTTTCTGAAATTTCTGCTCCGTGATAGAATTCTTGCAATTGTGCTTTGATATCAGAAATTGTCATTCCTCTTGCATATAAAGAAATTACTTTTTGATCAAAGTTATCAAATCTTCTTTGTCTTTTCGGAATAATTACTGGTTCAAAAGTACTATTTCGATCTCTTGGTACATCAATTGCGATTGAACCATTTTTAGTAATAATGGTTTTTTGTGTGTTGCCATTTCTTTTATTATGATTCTCATCAGTTTCAAGATAATCTTTAATTTCCGTATTTAACATTCGTTCAGTTAATTTTTTGGTAAATTCCTGAAAAATAGTATTGCCTTTAAATAAATCTTGTGGATTATCAATATTTTCTAAAAAATAATCAACAACTTTATCAATTGCGTCAGGTTCTTTTTTTATTTTTTTTGTCATTTTCTGTTCTCCTTCTTTTAAGTATAATTCAGAATGAATTATCGAGACACAGAATTTTGGACAGGCTCTAATTTTACATAAAAGCCTTTTAAAATTATCAAGTTGATGATTTTTTTTATTTTATCAAGAGTTTTCGACAAAATTAAAAAACTTTTCTCTTATTTTGCATCTTTAATTTTTCCTTTCTATTTGAAACATTGCTGTAAAAATTTTTTTAACACATCAATGACAATGCTATTGCCAGCTTGTTTATAAAGTTGAGTTTCTGAAACAACTTTTCTTGCTTTATCAAAGTCTTTATTACTAAATCCCATTAATAATCAACATTCGCGTGGGGTTAAAACTCGCAAAAAGTATTCTTTTTCATCAATTAAAAAAGATAGTATTTTACTACTATTTTGTTGTTGTAATTTATGGTTATCAACGATGATTTTATTGACATTACTTGCTGCGATTGTTCCCATATAATTATTTTCTGTTTTTCAAAACCGATTATATGAACCGTTAACTAGTAAACCGTCTTTTGCTCGTGGCAAAACAATAAAATTTCTATAATTTTTAATTGGAATTGCAATTTTTGCTGATTTTGAATTTGTAGTTAATGTATCTAGATATGTATTTTCATTACTAGCATCATATACTAGACTTCTTGCAAAATTATAATTATCATATTAATTTTTAAATTTAAAAATAATTTTTAGATTATTTTTACAAATATTTTGTCATTAAAACATAATAAAAATTATTATTTACAATAAAAAAAGACTGAAATTTTAAATTATCAAATATATTTAAACTAATAGTTGTAAATTATAAATTGAAGCTATTAAATTAAATCTTAAAGCAAATCTTTTTCTACGATTTCGATATTTTTCACTAATAATTTTAAATTTTTTAAGTATAGCAAAAACATTTTCAATAACAATTCTCATTTTTGAAATTCGCTCATTATTTTGCTTTTCTTCTTTATTTAAAGGGTTTTTCTTTGATTTTCTTTTAGGAATTAAAACATTATGATTAATTTTTTGTATGCCTTGATAACCTAAATCCACTAAAACAGTTGTTTCTGGTAAAAATTTAATTTTTGAATCTTTTAAAATTTTAAAGTCATGGTTTTTACCATAAGAAAAATCAGAACTAATAATTTTTTTACTATCTTTTTCAATTATAACTTGTGTTTTTATTGTGTGTTTTTTCTTTTTTCCTGAGTAGTGCTGTTTTTGTCTTTTTTTGGGCGTTGGATTTGGCTTTCAGTTACATCAATTATAACAGTCTTATCTTTGAAATAATCTTTTAATAGTGATTTTTGACCAGTAAGTTGTTGAAAATTAGGGTGTTTTATTAAAGTGTCTTCAATTCATTTGATATTTCTATAACAACTACTTTCACTAATATCATAACTTTTTGCAATATGAAAATAAGTTCTATATTCTCTTCAATATTCTAAAGTCATTAAAATACGATTTTCTAATGATAATTTATTGGTTCTTCCGCGACGAAATCTCTTTTTTAATTCTTCTATTTTTAAAATTTCTAGCATTTTATTAAAAGTAGTATGTTTAATACCAGTTAATCTTAAAAAATTTTTATCACTTATTTGATTATTTTTTTTAAATTTCATTTAAATTCCACCTTTTTATTAAAAACAACAATTCAATTATATTTTAAATTAATTTTGCAAGAAGTCTATTATATGTTGGTTCATGAGATCATAATGTTTATGAATATGATCCAGTAACAAATCAACAAAAAGTTGTTATTAAAACAGAAGGGCAAGTTTGATCTTCTGGTAGAATTTTAAACAATAAATTATATTTTTGTTCATTAGATGAACATAATAGACTTCTTGCAAAATTAATATGATAATTATAATTTTTAAATTTAAAATAAATATAAAAGTGTTATTAAAATAATTTTTAGATTATTTTTACAAATATTTTGTCATTAAAACATAATAAAAATTATTATTTACAATAAAAAAAGACTGAAATTTTAAATTATCAAATATATTTAAACTAATAGTTGTAAATTATAAATTGAAGCTATTAAATTAAATCTTAAAGCAAATCTTTTTCTACGATTTCGATATTTTTCACTAATAATTTTAAATTTTTTAAGTATAGCAAAAACATTTTCAATAACAATTCTCATTTTTGAAATTCGCTCATTATTTTGCTTTTCTTCTTTATTTAAAGGGTTTTTCTTTGATTTTCTTTTAGGAATTAAAACATTATGATTAATTTTTTGTATGCCTTGATAACCTAAATCCACTAAAACAGTTGTTTCTGGTAAAAATTTAATTTTTGAATCTTTTAAAATTTTAAAGTCATGGTTTTTACCATAAGAAAAATCAGAACTAATAATTTTTTTACTATCTTTTTCAATTATAACTTGTGTTTTTATTGTGTGTTTTTTCTTTTTTCCTGAGTAGTGCTGTTTTTGTCTTTTTTTGGGCGTTGGATTTGGCTTTCAGTTACATCAATTATAACAGTCTTATCTTTGAAATAATCTTTTAATAGTGATTTTTGACCAGTAAGTTGTTGAAAATTAGGGTGTTTTATTAAAGTGTCTTCAATTCATTTGATATTTCTATAACAACTACTTTCACTAATATCATAACTTTTTGCAATATGAAAATAAGTTCTATATTCTTTTCAATATTCTAAAGTCATTAAAATACGATTTTCTAATGATAATTTATTGGTTCTTCCGCGACGAAATCTCTTTTTTAATTCTTCTATTTTTAAAATTTCTAGCATTTTATTAAAAGTAGTATGTTTAATACCAGTTAATCTTAAAAAATTTTTATCACTTATTTGATTATTTTTTTTAAATTTCATTTAAATTCCACCTTTTTATTAAAAACAACAATTCAATTATATTTTAAATTAATTTTGCAAGAAGTCTAATATTTATGAATATGATCCAGTGACAAATCAACAAAAAATTGCTATTAAAACAAATGGTGAAGTTTATTCTAGTGGAGTTACTTTAAATAATAAATTATATTTTGGTTCACATGATAATAATGTTTATGAGTATGAGCCGATTACAGGCCAACAAAAAGTTGTTATTAAAGCAAATGGTATAATTGATTCTTCTGGTGTGGTTTTTAAAAACAAAATATATTTTGGTTCGGATGATAGTAATGTTTATGAGTATGACCCTACAACGGCAAAACAAAAAGTTGTTATTAAAGCAAATAGCTGAATAAGATCTTCTGGTGTGGTTTTCAACAATAAATTATATTTTGGTTCACACGATAATAATGTTTATGAGTATGATCCAATTACAGGACAGCAAAAAATCATTATTAGAACAAATAACAATGTTGATTCTTCTGGTGTGGTTTTAAATAATAAATTATATTTTGGTTCACAAGATCATAATGTTTATGAATATAGTGAATACTATTTAAATTCAAATTTATGACAAATTAATGATAATTCTGATACTGAAATTTTGAATGAATTAAATTATTTAAATCCTGATTTAGATATTTCACAATTAGAAATTATTAGTAAAACAAATAATTCAGCTATAGTAAAAATAAAAGATAATTTAAATAATAATGATAATAATATAAAAATACATTATTCAATTGATAATGGGCAAAATAAAATTATTAATTTAAATGAATTGATTAAAAAAGCATTATTTTTTAAATTTCGAGACGAAAATCCTAATTTAAAATTTAAGGAAATAAATTATATTGATACTGATAATTTAAATTTTTGAGATATTGAAATAACAAAAAAAGAAAATTCATTTTTATGATCTAATGTTCCTAAAAATGTATGTTCTGATAGAGAAATTATCAATAAAACTCCAAATACAAGATCATTTAATGTACCTGCTTGTGAATATAATTCAAAATCAAAATTAGTATTTCAAATTACAACAGGATTAACTAAAACAAAACAAGAAAATAAATTAAATGGTTGAAACATAAATTCTGATGATGAAATAAAATTAACAGATTTTACAAATATAAATAATGAAAATTCTGAAATCATTAATGTATTATCAAATGAATTTGATTTATCAAACACAAATAAACAAGAAAAAGAAATGATTTTAAGTATTTTTAAGGAACCCGCTGATAAATTTGAACTTAATCCCAATGAAAAATTAAAAATTACTTATCCAGTAAGAATAATTACATCTAAAGTTATATTAAATTTAAAACAAAAAATTACAGGAAATATTACTGCCAAAATAATTGATGATAACAATAAAGAACAAATAGTTACATTATCAATTACAGAAGTAATGCAAATTTTACAAAAATATAATTTATTACCCAATGAAATTACTATAGATAAAAACAATGATAAAATAACATTTAACGGTGAAGCATTTTTTTCATCAGAAAGAGAAGGGTCGGTAAGAACAAATACAGTTACTACTATAGTATAAAGTTTTATAAAAACGATATTAGCTATTTAGAACAATAACTTTAATTAAAACAAGCCCAACAAGTTTAAATTTCTTGTAAAAATAAAAAATAGGGCCTGTCCAAAATTCTGTGTCTCGATAATTCATTCTGAATTATACTTAAACGAAGGAGAACAGAAAATGACAAAAAAAAAAATAAAAAAAGAACCTGATGCAATTGATAAAGTTGTTGATTATTTTTTAGAAAATATTGATAATCCACAAGATTTATTTAAAGGCAATACTATTTTTCAGGAATTTACCAAAAAATTAACTGAACGAATGTTAAATACGGAAATTAAAGATTATCTTGAAACTGATGAGAATCATAATAAAAGAAATGGCAACACACAAAAAACCATTATTACTAAAAATGGTTCAATCGCAATTGATGTACCAAGAGATCGAAATAGTACTTTTGAACCAGTAATTATTCCGAAAAGACAAAGAAGATTTGATAACTTTGATCAAAAAGTAATTTCTTTATATGCAAGAGGAATGACAATTTCTGATATCAAAGCACAATTGCAAGAATTCTATCACGGAGCAGAAATTTCAGAAAGTTTAATTAGTCAAATAACTGATGATGTTATTGAAGAAGTTAAAATGTGACAAACTAAACCTTTAGAGAAGATTTATCCGATTGTTTATTTTGATTGTATTGTTGTTAAAGTAAAGCAAGATAAACGAATAATAAATAAAGCAGTTTATCTTGCCTTAGGAATTAATTTAGATGGTTTAAAAGATATTTTAGGAATGTGAATTAGCGAGAATGAGGGCGCCAAATTTTGACTTAATAATCTTACGGAAATGAAAAATCGTGGCTTACAAGATATTCTTGTTGCTTGTAGCGATAATTTAACTGGAATGTCTGATGCAATAGAAGCTGTGTTCCCAAAAACACAGCACCAATTATGCATTGTTCATCAAATTCGTAATAGTTTAAAATTTGTCCCTTACAAAGATCGCAAACTTGTAGCTAATGATTTAAAATCAATTTATACAGCAATTAATGAAGAAATAGCGCTAGTTGCTTTAGATCATTTTTCTGAAAAATGAAATAAAAAGTATCCACAAATTACTAAATCATGAAAAAATAACTGAAATAATTTAATAATTTTTCTTGAATATCCTCAAGAATTTAGAAGGATTATTTACACAACTAATGCGATTGAATCTGTTAATAGTCAACTAAGAAAAGTCATTAAGAATAAAAAGATTTTTCCTAATGACGCATCAGTTTTTAAAATATTTTATTTAGCATTTCAAAATATGGTTAAGAAATGAACGATGCCAATTCAAAATTGGGGTAGTGCAATTTCACATTTAATGATAAAATTTGAGGACAGAGTGAATTTAAGTTAATTACTTAAAGACACAGTTAATTGTACAGTCCCAAAAAATATTCAAACCAGTAATTAACTAAAATTACTGGTTTTTATTTTGACAAAATAAAAAAATGAAAAAGTTGTTTAAGAGCAGTATCATCATATAAAGCTACATTTTGGGGTAGTGATTTTAACAGTTTTTTAATTTAGTTATTAAGGATTTTCAATTTCAATTTCAAAATTATTTGTACATATTAAACTATAATCTGTTGTATTATCATCTTGTTTGTAGTCATTTAAATTTGTGCCTTGTGCTTTAATTGTTATTTTTTTATTGATTACTCATTCTTTCTTTCCTGCTTTGGTTCCATATGTAGTTATTAATTTTTGAATTTTTTGTTGTTTACTCTGATTATTAGAGAATTCTGATTGTATAAATTTGAAAGTAAGATTGTTTAAATTTTTTAATTCCGGTAATTTTTCATTTAGATTGATATTATCTTCTTTCTTTATGTTAACTTCTATAAGTCTGGTTGTTGGCCAAGTTACGAGGTCACCAAAATGAAACCTCACCTTTTGTAAGTTTTTGATTTCAAAATTATAAATTTTATTAATATCTTTATTACTATCTTTATTTTTTTGTTTTACTGGTTCATTTGTTTTTTTGGAACAGCCGATTATTGGTAGTGTTATTAATCCTAAAACAGCGGTTATATTTAAAAATTTCATAAAATTAACTCCTTTATTTTATTTTTTCCAATATATATATATATATATATATTATACAAAAATTCTTAATATCATTAGAAAGATGGCAAAACCGATTAAAAATTGAAAGGTATAGTAAAAGGCGGGTACTGTTTTAAAAACTGGGAAAATTGCGGTTGAAAAGGTAACTGTTGCTTTTGCAATAATTGCTAATGGCCGTAAAATTGTAATGATTTGCGAAGCCGTTAGCATTCAATTAATCATTTTGATACCAGCATTTTGAATGGCACAGCCAATGTCATTAAAAGTAGGGATTCATCGTCCAGAATATTTACAATTTGCTGGCGGAATTATGTCATCTCATTCCGAGTTAGTTGAACCATCAGGTATAAACGCTGTGGAATTAAGGACATTAAAGTCATAAATTTTAAAATTATAATTAGAGGTATTTGTTTTATGGTACAAAGGAAAAGTTAAGGTAAAAATATTAATGCCATAGCGAATATCAATGTCCGTATTGAAGTAATTAATGCTGTTAGCAGTCTTACTGGTTGGCAAGGTAATCAGTTTATTGTCGTAAGATTTAAGAACATTAAATTCAATTTGATAGATACTGTTATTATTTTTAATAGCATTAAAATTTTCTTGGTGCGTTTTTTTATCAAAAGTAAAAAAATAACTTCTTAGTAATAATTCTGAGTCTCCCATAATATTTACTAAGTATTTTTTGGGATAAAAAGTAATTAACGAACGATAAAAGAAACCAATTTGAATAAAATAGTTCTTGTTATAATTATCTACGCCTTTAAAATCAATTTCGGTATGAGTTTTTTCGTCCATATCAAAAGTCGCATAAAATAAACTGGAAAAGAAATTGCCAAGAATTTCATAGATTTCGTCAAAAACATTTTTGTACTCGCTGTTGTTAATACTAGGAATGTTGTTTTTAAAATAAAGGTAAATGTCATTTTTTAATTCAGGATCGTATCTCAAAAAACTAAATTTAACATTAAGATAATTTAAGGTACCAAAAAGATACTTAATTAAGTAATAATCGTTAGCATTTGCAGTGGCATATTTTCAGATTTCACTTTCACCGTGTAATAATTGTAAATAGTTATTACCCGCAATTAAGGTTTTATTAAAAGCTTTAATTTTCAAAATATTTGTATTAATTTCATCTTTACTACTAGAAGTTTTGTGATAAAAATAGCTTTCGTTTTTAAAACCATGATTTTTAATGGTAAATTCTTTGTAATACCCTTTTTCTAAAGTATTAATGAAATTAAATACTGGTGTTCAATAGAGATACGAGTAATTAAATTTATCAAAATCACCACGGTGAATCATTAAATAATCAAGGTTATCAATAACATCGCTGTATTTGTGATTACCGTCAAAGTTAATAGTTGTTTCTGGTAAATCAATATCGGTGCTATCTTTTTTAATTTCAATTTCAAAATCATTTGTACATATTAAACTGTAATCTGTTATATTATCATCTTGTTTGTAGTCATTTAAAATTGTGCCTTTTGCTCTGATTGTTATTTTTTTATTGATTACTCATTCTTTCTTTCCTACTTTGGTTCCATATGTAGTTATTAATTTTTGAATTTTTTGTTGTTTACTCTGATTATCAGAAAATTCTGATCGTATAAATTTGAAAGTAAGATTGTTTAAATTTTTTAATTCCGGTAACTTTTCATTTAAATCGCTATTATCTTTTTTATTTATATTGACTTCTATAAGTCTGGTTGTTGTCCAAGTTACGAGGTCACCAAAATGAAATCTCACCTTTTGTAAGTTTTTGATTTCAAAATTATAAATTTTATTATTTTGTCTTTTATTTCTAATTAGTGATTGTGTTGTCATTTCATCATTGTTAATGTTTTGGGAAATGGTAAAAATATTATTGAAACTAATAATTAGCACGGTAAATATTTTCATAAACATTTTTATCACTCCTTTTTAAAATATTTTATTTTTCATTGTTCTTTTTTCTTTAATTTTTTTAATAAGTCACTCAATACCACAATTTATAGTTACAGCTATTGTAATGCATATATCTAAATATCCTAGTATCATAAGTGAAATTAATGCTTCAAATTTTTCATATAATAATTTCAAATAATTAATTTCCAATTTTAAAAATGGAATGAAAAAGATAATAATTATAAAAATGTAAGGTAAAATTCTCCATCAATATTTTTTTAAAGAACTAATTAATTTGTTTGATTTCATTTTTCAAGGCTCTTTTTGCTTTAATTTTTTGAATAATAAAGCGGATTAATTTTTCAAATTTAATTGCAAAATATATTGCTCCGCCTCATCAAAAAACAAATATTCCTGCCAGCATAATACCACTATTGAACTTTCCAAAGAATTTAACCATCTCTTCATTCATAAAATTATTAAATTCGTTACTTGTTCCGGTTATTCATTTAGTATCGATTGCTGTTAATGCACAAATTAATAAGCTTATAAAGATGAAAATGATACTTAATGCTATTTTTAACCATTGCTTTTTAAAAGAATTTTTAATTCTTAATTTTAACAGCGCTTTTTCTTTTGAATTATCTTTTTTAAATAATTTTACTAAAAGTTTTTTCATTTTAATTCTTCTTTCATATTTTTTATCGTCCTTTAATCACAATAAATAAGGCAATAAGTACACAAGTAACGCCAAGAATGGTAAAGATTGGATGTTGTGAAAATGTTCGTGCCATTGGTTTAAACAGTTCTAAAATTGTTAAATTGCTAGTAATAAACTTTTTAAAATTGGCAAGGCCTTCGCTAATATAGTTCGTTAAAGTTTCAAAATGACTACCAGCTAATAATCCAAGAACAGTTATTAAGATAAAAATAATAATTAGTTTAAACATCGTTAGTTACCTTGTTTTATTTTTTTATTTCTTTGTTTTCAATTAATTTTATTTGGATTTATTGGTTTTATTTGTTTTTTAACTTTTCCTCACGCACTTAAACGACCACTATTTTTAACGGCATATTGGCGTTGCTTTTCTAAATTAACTTGTTGACTGCCAAAACCAAGAATAATTGCCATAAGAAATTCTACAGCAAGCGTTAAGAATAAGGGAAATATTAGTTGAATTTTTGTTCCCGGCACTTCAAGACTTCAAATTAAATCAAAAACTTTATAAAGCATTTGGGCAAGAAAGTCGGCCATTTTTGCGAGATTTTCCATTTTTTATTGTTCCTTTTCTTTCATTTTTCTTAAAAATTTGCTAAATTTATCCATTTTTAAGTATTCTAAGTCTTCTAAATCAATTGCCGTATCAGTATAGTATTTATCTTCATAATCAGGATTTACTTTTGAATTTAAGTAATCTCTTAAAAATGCTAGGTAAAAAGAATTGTAAGTATTAAGTATTGGTAGGGGAATTTTTAGTTTAAAAAAATAAATATCAAGTTCAGGAATATCCCGGTATTTAATGCGACGACCCTTTTTACTATTTTTAGCATCAATTAAGGTGTTTCGTCAGCGTTCATATTCTTCAATGCTAGTAAAGGTGCCATAGATGACTTTTAAGTAGGGTCGAAAAATATTAACGGGTTTTTTACGAATGCCCACAATCACATTATTGGCAATATCACGAACTTTAACTCAAATATGTTTATCTCTTTGACCGCTAGCAAGCACAATATGACCGAAATGCCGTGCCAGAGCGAAATATTCTTGAATACCGGTTTCTTCATTTTTGGTATTATTTTTTTCTCAATCAGTTCCTTCTAAAAATAAATTGGTTTCATCTCACAAAAGTAAGGTTTTGTCTGGCAATACCGGATAATCAAAGTCTAATAATCCCATATGTCCTAAACTTAATTTTTGAGTTTCTAGTAATGGAAAGGTTGAGGCGATGTGATATTTCTTCTTTTTTAGTAATTTTGATGCGTATACTAGAAAAGCGGTTTTTCCAGTTCCCAATGAACCTATCACAATATTTAATGGTGAATTTTTTAAGAAATTAATAACTTTGTTAATTTGTGTTAAATTACCAATTTTAAAAAGGAAAATTAAAATACAACCCGCTAAAAATAAATAGCTCACAATGTTTTTAAAATAACCGTTGTAAATATATCAAATTGCTCCGCAATGTCATAAAATTAAAAATGAGGTGCGATTTAATTCAATAAAATGGTTATTTTTTTCTATTATTCATTTGCAAAATTTCATCTTGCACCTCACTTTATTTTTTTGTTAGCGTACAGCTCCAAGTAATTTTTCAAACATTTTAAAGCAAATAAAGAATATTGCCAAAATAAATGGAAAAATGAATATTCAGTAGTCAGCAAAGAAGTTACCGACTTGTGGCATATTAACAGCAATAATTTCTCACATTTTAGTAAACGCTGTTATAATTGCATTTCACAATTTAGTCATCGCGTCACTAGCTGTTATTTTTTCTACTGTTGCTGGTGCATCGGCCAAGAAAATTCCAAACATATAATCACCCCCTTTCTTTTTAAAACATTCATCATTTATATTCAAAGTTTTTCTTAAATTTGTTAAAACCACGATTAACCTTAACACGATTGTGTTTTTTCCTAATTAATTTTGAATTTCTTTGTGAATGCATCACAATTTAGCTTCGCGACATTACTTTTGCTTCTATCTAAATACTGATATGGTTTTTCAAAGTAGCATTAGAATAAATCACACCATAACTGCTGTCAAGAATCAAAAAGCAATGTTTGCTATTAAAAGTCAAAGTGGCTCTTCAGTTAAATTAATTTCTTTACCACCAGTAATATGAGCTGGAATAGTTGTAATTTGAATAAATAAATCTCAGAAAGTTTGTTTAATTTGTTCTCAATTAAATTCTTTTAAGTTTATTGTCATTTTTTATCTCCCAAAAATCATTTTTATTGGTAAATACATAATTGAAATTAAGGCGAAAAGAAAAGTAATGATAATAATTAATCCGGCAATAAACGCAACTTGTGCAGGCATTTTTTCTATCGGAACAAACAGTTCTAAGAATTCCATGATAATTTTTCAAAACATTATTTTTTATCCGCGTTATTGTTTTTTGAATTAGGAGCTTTAACTCATTCTTCAAAGCGAGCAATAAATACTTTTTCGTCTTTTGTAAAATTACCAGTATTACTTTTAATGGCATTTTTATATTTAATTCGCATTTTTATTTTGGCATAAATTTTATAAGCAAAATATGCCAATAGCATTATGCAAATGATAATAAATATTATTCCAATCGCAATATTCATTTTTAAACTCCTTTAAAATAGTTATAATTTATATCTTTTTTGTTGTTTTCTTTTTCGGCAATGAAGAAGCCTAATAATTCTTGGCCTTTAATTAACTTGGTTTCTTGCTCTTGTTGATTAATTGAAATTACTTGATATTTACTATCTTTTATTATTCCGATGCAAATTGAATTTTCATATTTTCCTTTATAAACAAATCGCTTTGGAAACCAAATACCGATTTGTTCACTAAATCACGGAATTTTTGGGGCTTTAATAAGCATTGCGTTTTGTGTTTCTTTTAAGAGATATTTCTTAGTATTTAAGAAAATGTTTTCAATGTTTTTCATAATAAATTACCTCTCTTATAAATAAACTAAGTTATATTAACTAAGTTGTTAGTTAACTTAGTTTTTTAAACACTTATATATCGCAGATTTAAGTGTTTAACAAACTTTGTTACTGAATTTTGTTTTTTAATTAGATAAAGATTTTAATAATTTTAAACTTAGCATACCCCTATATAGAAATTTTTACACTTTAACATCCGCATCCTACCCTTGGAACTAATTTAATAGCGTGTATATTTTTAGGAAATCCACCCATTCATTTTTTTATTGCAAAACGAAACAAATTGCTATAGTTAATAGGATGTTATCTATTAACTGGTAAACTTCTTTTGGTTATGGCGACCACCCACAATTTATCGTGCTTTAATACATACCAACATTATTAATTCACTTGTATTTAATTTTCAAAGAACAAATTTTTAACATCTTATAAAATAAAAAGACAATCATTGCTGACTGTCTTAATACTTATTCAAATCTTTTCCCACCTAACAAAACTTTATGCGTCCTGTAACTAGTAATATTACTATTAATG
Source organism: Spiroplasma endosymbiont of Clivina fossor (assembly GCF_964031115.1). GTDB lineage: Bacteria > Bacillota_I > Bacilli_A > Mycoplasmatales > Nriv7 > Nriv7. The sequence goes on along the minus strand of NZ_OZ035006.1, from coordinate 1,682,500 downwards.
ATAATTTGCGATTTGTTACAATTTTAAATGTTATTGGGTATCATTATAAATGATTAGCTAGTCGCTTTATATTAATTTTTATGCCTATTATGTTAATTACTTGAATAATATCATTCCTTTAGCAAGACCAATTATTAAATTATTAACTGATATTATTTATAGTGAAACTAAAGTTTTATTTCCTGTATATATTGCAGATTGATACTATCCGTTGGTTTTATTAATATTAGTTATTTTATTTACAGTATCTTTTAGTATTTGTTGACTATCATTAATATATCGCAATAAAATTAGAAGTATTACTAATACATAATACATAGTTAAAATATATTGTTATAATAAAATTTGTGAGGTAGATAAATATGGTGTTTTTAAAAAGATTAGAAGCGTATGGATTCAAATCGTTTGCTAAGCCAACAAAAATAGTTTTTGAACACGGTATTATTGGTGTTGTGGGACCTAATGGTTCTGGTAAGTCTAATATTAATGATGCTATTCGTTGAGTACTGGGCGAACAATCAATTAAATCATTACGGGGTGATAATATTCAAGATATTATTTTTCAAGGTAGTAGTGAATATTCACAGTTAAATATGGCGGAAGTTAAATTAATTTTTAATAATAAAAAACGCATTTTTCCTATTGACTTTGATGAAGTAGAAATAACTAGAAGAGTTTATCGTGATAATAATGAGAATGAATATTCAATTAATAAAAGTCGTAGCAGATTAAAGGATGTTCAAGAATTAGTATTAGGTACTGGTTTAAGTAAAGGTTCATTAGCTATTATTAATCAAGGTAATGTCGCCAATTTTTCACAAGTTAAACCAGAAGAAAGAAGATTATTATTTGAAGAAGCAGCTAATGTTTCTAAGTATAAAAAACGCAAATTAGAGTCAGTTCGGAAATTAGAAAAAACTGAAGAAAATTTAGTTCGCATTAATGACATCATTATTGAGATGGAAAGAAATATTAATTATTTGCGTCGTCAAGCTAAAAAAGCACAAGAATATGTTACTAAAAAAGAACAATTGACAACTATTGAAGTGGCTATTTTAGTAAAAGATATTACTAGTCAGTATGAGGGAATTCGTGATTTACAATTAGAAATTAAAAGATATACTTCTCAAACTGAAGATTTAAGTGTTCAAATTACTAATTATGATAATAAAATTAATTTGTTGCAAGAAAATATTTTTACTATTGATAATAAAATGCAACAATTCGGACAACAATTAGATGAACATCTTAATCAATTAGAACTATTACAAAATGAAAAAATCTCACAACAAAATGAAAAGCAAGTTAATAGTAATAATCAAGTTCAAGATTTAGAACAAGATGCTAATAATATTAATCAAGAAATTTTACAACAAACTAAATTAATTACTGAACAACAAAATATGATTGATGATTTTCAAAAACAAAGAATTTTATTAAATGAAGATTTAGAAGTTGCTGTTAAAAAGTATAATCTTTTAAATAAGGAAATTTATGAATTAAAAAGTAAACAAGATTATTTAGTTGATTTGCAAAGTAATAATACTTATTATTATCAGGGTGTTAAAACAATTTTAAATAATCGACTTCATTTAACAGGAATTATTGATACTATTGATCGATTAATTAATGTTCCTAGTATTTATCAATTAGCTATTCAAGAAGCCTTATCTAGCAGTATGCAACATATTGTTGTTGAAAAGGATAGTGATGCTATTCGTGCAATTCAATTTTTAAAAGCTAATGAAGGTGGAATTGCAACATTTTTACCTTTAAATAGTTTACGGATTCAAATGATTAATAATGAGGATTTATCATTATTAAAAACTCAAAAAGGTTTTATTGGTGTTGCTTATGAATTATTAACTACTAATGTTAAGTTTGAACCAGTAATGCGTTTTTTGTTAGGAAGAATAATTATTGTTGAGAGTTTAGCACAAGCAAATGAAATTGCTCATTTGACTTATCGGAAGTATCATATTATTACTTTACAAGGTGATGTTATTCGCCCTGGGGGCAGTATTAGTGGTGGTCACAAAAGAGTAAAGCCATTTTTATTTAATAATGAAGAACAAGTTAATAATTTAAAAACTAAAATTAGTGAATTAGAACAATTAGTTCAAACTTATTATCAAAAATGGCAAAGTATTAAAGAGAAACTAATAACATTAAATAATGAATTAGAACAAAAACAATTGCATTTAGGTAAGTTTCAACAAAGTAAACAAAGTAATGAACAAAAACAAAGAATAATTGAACAAGAATATCAACATTTAACAAAGAAAAAAATGCCAGTTAGCAATGATTCTAATCAACAACTTGATGAACGAGTAATATTGGAAAATAAGATTAGTAATTTAAAGTTAGAAAAATTAAAAATTACTGAGCAACAACAAACACAAAGAACTTTACGAGAAACTTATAGTAATCAATTATATTCATTAACTTTAGAAATAAAGAAAATGCGTACTGAATATAAAAATCAAGAGAAACTATTACAGGAATATAACTATCAAAAGTTAGCACTTGATAATTGTTTACAACAAAATTTAGAAAGATTAGCGCAAGAATATCGTTTAACTTATGAATATGGTTATGAAAAGTATGGTCAAGACCCGATTGGTGATATTAAAGAAGTTCGTGAAGAAATTATTTTATTACGCCAAGAATTACAAGATTTAGGACCTGTAAATATTGATGCTATTTCTGAATATGAAACAATTAATGAACGATATCAATTTTTAAAAGAGCAAGAACAAGAATTAAATAATGGTAAAAAACAATTACTTAATGCTATTAAAGATATGGATGAAATTATGATAACTCGTTTTAATGCGACTATTAAAGATATTAATAAGGTTTTGCCAGAAACTTTTAAAGTTCTTTTTGCTGGTGGCACTGCTAGTTTAGTATATACTGATCCTAATAATATTTTAGAAACCGGAATTGATATTTTAGTAAATTTACCAGGAAAAACTATTACTAACTTGAATTTATTATCTGGTGGTGAGAAATCACTAGTAGCTTTAGCAGTGCTTTTTGCAATTTTAAAGGCACGCCCTTTACCAATTGTTATTCTTGATGAAGTGGAAGCACCATTAGATGTTGCTAATGTTGAAAGATTTGCTAAGTATTTAAAGTCATTTGCTACTGAAACACAATTTATTGTTATCACGCATCGCCCAGGAACAATGGAAAACTGTGATACATTGTATGGCACAACAATGCAAAGTAAAGGTGTTACTAAAATGGTTGCTATTAGATTAGAACAAGCAAAAAATTTAGTTACTTCTGCTAATTAATTTATCGTGTATTAATTAGTATGATAAGTGTAAAAACATTAATGATTTAATCCAATGGAGGCTATTAAAATGTTAAGAACTAAATTTACTATTGAGATTGAACGCTTGAAAAATAATATTAGACTTGGTACATAACTATAACTAGTTTAATTCAAAATTATATATGGGACTGTACAATTAACTGTGTCTTTAAGTAATTAACTTAAATTCACTCTGTCCTCAAATTTTATCATTAAATGTGAAATTGCACTACCCCAATTTTGAATTGGCATCGTTCATTTCTTAACCATATTTTGAAATGCTAAATAAAATATTTTAAAAACTGATGCGTCATTAGGAAAAATCTTTTTATTCTTAATGACTTTTCTTAGTTGACTATTAACAGATTCAATCGCATTAGTTGTGTAAATAATCCTTCTAAATTCTTGAGGATATTCAAGAAAAATTATTAAATTATTTCAGTTATTTTTTCATGATTTAGTAATTTGTGGATACTTTTTATTTCATTTTTCAGAAAAATGATCTAAAGCAACTAGCGCTATTTCTTCATTAATTGCTGTATAAATTGATTTTAAATCATTAGCTACAAGTTTGCGATCTTTGTAAGGGACAAATTTTAAACTATTACGAATTTGATGAACAATGCATAATTGGTGCTGTGTTTTTGGGAACACAGCTTCTATTGCATCAGACATTCCAGTTAAATTATCGCTACAAGCAACAAGAATATCTTGTAAGCCACGATTTTTCATTTCCGTAAGATTATTAAGTCAAAATTTGGCGCCCTCATTCTCGCTAATTCACATTCCTAAAATATCTTTTAAACCATCTAAATTAATTCCTAAGGCAAGATAAACTGCTTTATTTATTATTCGTTTATCTTGCTTTACTTTAACAACAATACAATCAAAATAAACAATCGGATAAATCTTCTCTAAAGGTTTAGTTTGTCACATTTTAACTTCTTCAATAACATCATCAGTTATTTGACTAATTAAACTTTCTGAAATTTCTGCTCCGTGATAGAATTCTTGCAATTGTGCTTTGATATCAGAAATTGTCATTCCTCTTGCATATAAAGAAATTACTTTTTGATCAAAGTTATCAAATCTTCTTTGTCTTTTCGGAATAATTACTGGTTCAAAAGTACTATTTCGATCTCTTGGTACATCAATTGCGATTGAACCATTTTTAGTAATAATGGTTTTTTGTGTGTTGCCATTTCTTTTATTATGATTCTCATCAGTTTCAAGATAATCTTTAATTTCCGTATTTAACATTCGTTCAGTTAATTTTTTGGTAAATTCCTGAAAAATAGTATTGCCTTTAAATAAATCTTGTGGATTATCAATATTTTCTAAAAAATAATCAACAACTTTATCAATTGCATCAGGTTCTTTTTTTATTTTTTTTTTTGTCATTTTCTGTTCTCCTTCGTTTAAGTATAATTCAGAATGAATTATCGAGACACAGAATTTTGGACAGGCCCTTATATTTTATTTATATTCCTGAAATTAAGTTAAATCGTAATCCAAATCTTCTAATCTTATTGCGATAACGATAAACTAGTATTTTAAATCTTTTTAATCTAGCAAAAACATGTTCAATGACAATTCTAACTTTACTTAAAAAGCTATTATATTCCTTTTTATCTGGATTTAAAGGATTATTTTTTTTAATTTTGTCGAAAACTCTTGATAAAATAAAAAAAATCATCAACTTGATAATTTTAAAAGGCTTTTATGTAAAATTACTATTTTTACTTTAACTTTTTTTATACATTAAAATATAATACCGCTGTTTGTTGGTTTGGAGTTAAACCCTTATGTTGGTATTTTCATTTTCAGAGATTTAAATAATTTTGAATATTAGTAAAACCTAAACCATGATAATGAATTAAGGCTTCTTTAAGACTAGATTGTAATTTACTGATTTTATTTAAGTTACGATAACTAGCTTCAGGATTAATTGTTGTTTTAGTTACACATAAAGTAGAATTTGTTTGTTTTGCTACTAAAAAATATAATTTTTGCATATCAGAAGTAATAATTGAATTTTCGTTAATTAATTCTTTGTTCATATTTTCAATAACTCATTGTTTTTGTAAACGTTTGGTGTTTGTGGATTTAACATAAATATTGTTATTATTATCAATTGCCATTTGAATACAGCATTTAGTATTAGTTGCGAATGGGTCAAGGTGAATTCTTCGTGGATCAGTTTTATATTTGAAATTTCCTTTATGGATTTCTTTAATGAATGTTTCATCGATTTGGATTTTACCAGATAATTTTTTAAATTTTAATTGGGTATTTTCTAATTGTTTTGATTTCATTAATTTTTGACGATTATATCAAGCAGTTTTTAATGTAGTTTTAATAAAACGAGAAATTGTTTTACTAGATTGTCCCAGCAATGAAATTTGAATCAATAAATTTCATTGTTCATAATTTAAATGACTTCAATAAATAAAATGATTACGAAAAGCGTCAAAACTTGCACGACAATTTTTACATAAATATTTTTGTTTTCCTTCTGAATTATGTCCATTTTTAACGCAATGGTAAGATTCACATTTAGGGCATTTAATACCGTGCGCTCTAAATTTTTGATCAATTTCATTTAAACGTTTTTGTTTTTTTATTAATTCTGCTTGTTGTTTGATTTTTTCATAAAATTCTAAAAATTGATCATCTGTTAAAGTATTTACTAGTTCTTGAATTATTTTTTCCATAATTATTATCCACCTCTATCATATTAAAATATACCTAAAATTAAGTATATTCAATAAATATCAAGAGTTTTCGACAAAATTAAAAATTATTTTTACTCTTTTTAATTGGCAATAATGTATTTTTATGAACATTTTGCAAACCTTGATATCCTGAATCGGCAATTAATTCTAATTTTGGATTTATAAGTGTATTTGATTTTAAAAATAACTTATAATCATGAGTACTGCCATAACAAAAATCTACTGAAATAATTTTATTGTTAAATAAATCAATAATTATTTGCGATTTTAATGAATGTTGCCTTTTCTTACCAGAAAATAATAATTTTAGTTTTTTTTAATTCTTTCAATTGGAATTTCTGTAGCATCAATTGCTAATAAATTATTAGTAGTACCCTTATTTTCTAATAATATCTTTTTGCCAGGTATATGAAAGTGACTATTTTTTATTAGAGTATTTTCAACTCAAAAGATATTACGAATACAACTAACATGACTAATATTATATTTTTTTGCAATAATACGATATGTACTATATTCTTTTCAGTATTCTAAAGTCATAAGTAATCTTTGCTCTATTGATAATTTATTTGGTCTACCACCAATTTGTTTTTGTTTAGCTTCACCTTCTTTTAAAATTTCTACCATTTTCATGAAAGTTTTATATTTTATGCCTATTAAACTATAAAATTCGTTTTCGTCTTTGTATTTATCTAACATTTGTACTTCACCTAGGAAATAATATTATCAAAATAGTAGATAAAATTAAAGGTTATGTACCAAGTCTATTATTGAATTATTTAATTTAACAATGAAACAGCATAAAGAAGTTATTAAGGCTTTAGAAGAAGAAAGCATTAGTAAATGTAAGATAATTGTTGCTAATGATAATAATATTAACAAATTTTATGCTGAAATTTTAGATAGTGCCATTTGAAGAATTCCTAAGCAACAACCAGTTGCTAGCGATTTATGCCATATTATTGGCTATATGTCAATTGCCAAAGAATTAGAAAGAATTTCTGATTATGCTCGTAACATTGCTAATTTTTATTTAAAAGCTAAACCACCAGTTAAATATAGTAAATATATTGGTCAATTATCTAAAAAAGTCTTAAAAATTATGCAGTTTATTATTAAAGTTCTTGCTGATGAAACGCAATGAGGTAAGAAAATTATTCAAACTATTGTTAAATTAGATGATATTGTTGATAGTGAGTATAACGATATTAATACTTTGTTAATTGATTTAGTTTTAGATAATAGACTTCTTGCAAAATTAATTTAAAATATAATTGAATTGTTGTTTTTAATAAAAAGGTGGAATTTAAATGAAATTTAAAAAAAATAATCAAATAAGTGATAAAAATTTTTTAAGATTAACTGGTATTAAACATACTACTTTTAATAAAATGCTAGAAATTTTAAAAATAGAAGAATTAAAAAAGAGATTTCGTCGCGGAAGAACCAATAAATTATCATTAGAAAATCGTATTTTAATGACTTTAGAATATTGAAGAGAATATAGAACTTATTTTCATATTGCAAAAAGTTATGATATTAGTGAAAGTAGTTGTTATAGAAATATCAAATGAATTGAAGACACTTTAATAAAACACCCTAATTTTCAACAACTTATTGGTCAAAAATCACTATTAAAAGATTATTTCAAAGATAAGACTGTTATAATTGATGTAACTGAAAGCCAAATCCAACGCCCAAAAAAAGACAAAAACAGCACTACTCAGGAAAAAAGAAAAAACACACAATAAAAACACAAGTTATAATTGAAAAAGATAGTAAAAAAATTATTAGTTCTGATTTTTCTTATGGTAAAAACCATGACTTTAAAATTTTAAAAGATTCAAAAATTAAATTTTTACCAGAAACAACTGTTTTAGTGGATTTAGGTTATCAAGGCATACAAAAAATTAATCATAATGTTTTAATTCCTAAAAGAAAATCAAAGAAAAACCCTTTAAATAAAGAAGAAAAGCAAAATAATGAGCGAATTTCAAAAATGAGAATTGTTATTGAAAATGTTTTTGCTATACTTAAAAAATTTAAAATTATTAGTGAAAAATATCGAAATCGTAGAAAAAGATTTGCTTTAAGATTTAATTTAATAGCTTCAATTTATAATTTACAACTATTAGTTTAAATATATTTGATAATTTAAAATTTCAGTCTTTTTTTATTGTAAATAATAATTTTTATTATGTTTTAATGACAAAATATTTGTAAAAATAATCTAAAAATTATTTTAATAACACTTTTATATTTATTTTAAATTTAAAAATTATAATTATCATATTAATTTTGCAAGAAGTCTAATGTTTTATCGATTTGGATTTTACCAGATAATTTTTTAAATTTTAATTGGGTATTTTCTAATTGTTTTGATTTCATTAATTTTTGACGATTATATCAAGCAGTTTCTAATGTAGTTTTAATAAAACGAGAAATTGTTTTACTAGATTGCCCCAGCAATGAAATTTGAATCAATAAATTTCATTGTTCATAATTTAAATGACTTCAATAAATAAAATGATTACGAAAAGCGTCAAAACTTGCACGGCAATTTTTACATAAATATTTTTGTTTTCCTTCTGAATTATGTCCATTTTTAACGCAATGGTAAGATTCACATTTAGGGCATTTAATACCTTGCGCTCTAAATTTTTGATCAATTTCATTTAACCGTTTTTGTTTTTTTATTAATTCTGCTTGTTGTTTGACTTTTTCATAAAATTCTAAAAATTGATCATCTGTTAAAGTATTTACTAGTTCTTGAATTATTTTTTCCATAATTATTATCCACCTCTATCATATTAAAAATATACCTAAAATTAAGTATATTCAATAAATATCAAGAGTTTTCGACAAAATTAAAAATGCGATTTTATTTTTTCAATTTAATTATCAGTTATAATTAGTTAATATTGATAGAAGGAGTGATTAAATGAAAAAGCGAATTATTACTAGTATCTTTTTAATTTCTTTTGCAATTTTATATTTATTTGTTGGAGCGATATATCAAGAGTGAAGAGGTTTTAATGTTTGATATATGTCATATGCATTTTTAATAGTTAATAGTATGTTATTAGGGATTACAATTTTTGAGGTGATGAATTTAAGGAAAGGAGAAAGTTTTAATTGAGTTATTAAAGCTATTATTTTTGTTTTTGCAATTATATTATTATGGTTTCCCATAGCAGAGAATATTAAGTATGAACCGTATTGAAATAAGTATGATGGTCCAACTCGGATTCAGTGATGACAATCATGAATGGTATTATTAGTTTATATGACATTTTTGTTAGTTATTTTACTAATGGTGAAAGTTTTTAAGAAGTTTAGTGCTAATGATGCATTATTTATATTTTGTATGACACTTTATTTAGTATTTGCTTTTAAAGCAATGAATTATATTATGCTTCAACCAGGGTTTGGTTGACCATCAGTTAGTGTGGTTTTATTAATTACTATTAGTAATGATACATTTGCTTATATTGGCGGAACATTAGTTGGCAAAAATGCTCTTGCTCCAAAAATTAGTCCTAGTAAAACATGAGAAGGGGCGATTATTGGTATTTTAGTAACCTGGGTACTTGTTTTAGGATATATTGCGTTATTAACGGAGTTTACGAAGTATCAGCCATTTGCTAACTTTTTTACAACGAAAACAGATGCTTATAAATATGTAATTTATTTCTTGTTAATTTTATTTTTGTCATTAATAAGTCATATGGGTGATTTACTTTTTTCATTTATTAAACGGAATCATAATGTAAAAGATTTTTCTCAGGTTTTACCAGGTCACGGAGGATTTTTGGATCGGATTGATAGTTTGTCATTGGTATTAATATTTACTGGATTTTTTATGTTAATCCAGAGCTTTTCAACAATTTAAGTCAGGGGTGAAAGTATGGAAAAGAATTTACAGCAATTGTGAAAAATAATGAAGTTTTCTTTAAAAAATGACATTTTACAACAAGCAAAATTATTGAAAATAGAATTTAAGAAAAAGAATGATACGCTGTATTTTACATTGCAAATCAACAAAATTTTACCAATTGAAATTATTAGGGAACTTGAACAATGTTTATTGAAACTTGATTTTCGTAGTAAAATAACTTTTTTATGTGTTGATGCTAATTATGTAATGGAACAAATTGTTGATTATTGAGAATATATTAAGCAAACTAAGACAAAACAAAAAGAGTATATTAATAGTAATATTTCTTGTGATAATTTAGTGTTGGAAAATAATGATTTACTTATTAAAGTTAATAATGAATCACAAATGGCATTGACTAATCGGCATTTAAAATATTATCAGGAGCGAATGCGTCGGTATGGTTTTCAAAACTTGTCTTTAAAAATAAAAATTGAACAATATGATGTTTTGATTGATCCAGCGATGATACAAATTGAAGAAGAAGAACGAATGAAAGTCCAACAAAGAGAACAACAACAAGTAAAGACTTTGCCTGTCAAAAAACGGAGATTTAAAGGCAACTTGTCTAGTAGTGATAATTTATTGTTGCAAGACTCTTGTAAAATTTCAGAATTGGAAGAAGAAGTTCGGGGGGTTATTATTCAAGGACAAATTTTTCGTAAAGATTGTAAATTAACAAAAACTAAACGATGAATTTATTCAATATTAATTAGTGATTTTAGTGATGCGATTGCCTTACGATATTTTACAAGTGATGATATGAAAGACAAGCTTTTAGAAGAATTACAAGAAAAGGATTGAGTTGTTGTTAAAGGTGATGTGCGGTTTGATAATTTTTCTCGTGAACAAGTTTTGTGAGTAAATAAAATTCAAAAGATTGCTGATCCGCATTTACGAACTGATGATATGCTAGAAAAGCGGATTGAATTTCATTTGCATACAAAAATGAGTGCGATGGATGGGGTTACAAGTATTGGTGAATATATTAAACAAGCAAGTCTTTGAAAACATTCAGCAATTGCGATTACTGATCATTTAAATGTTCAATCATTTCCTGATGCGCAAATGGCTCAAAAGAAATATCCTACTGTTAAGGTTATTTATGGTGTGGAAATGCAAATGATTGATAGTAGTGTTAAAGCGATTACTAATGCTACTAGTGATGCGATTAATGCTTGTAAGTTTGTTATTTTTGATATTGAAACAACAGGATTGTCCAGTCGTTATGATGAAATTATTGAATTTGGAGCGGTAGTTATTGAAGGTCGGGGGTTAAGTGATAAAAGATATGATTTTTTAATTAAACCCAAAAGTAATGTTAGTGCTTTTAGTGAATCATTAACTGGGATTAGTAATGAAATGTTACAAGATAAGCCACCAATTGAAGTTGTGGTTGCTGAGATTAAAGAAGTTTTACAGGATGCTGTTCTTGTGGCTCATAATGCATCATTTGATATTGGTTTTATTCAAGAACTGTGAAATCAAATGGGTTATGGAAAACTTACTAATCCGATTATTGATACTTTGCAATTATCACGATTATTGCAACAACAGTTACGCTATCATCGTTTAGGAACGGTTGCTAGAAAATATAATATTAAGTATAATGAAGAAATTGCTCATCGTGCTGATTATGATGCTGAAATATTAGCTGATGTATTTGCCGTGATGTTAACGGATTTAGAAGATAATTATCAAGTAAAAACATTATTAGATATTGAAAAGATTAATTATGAACCAATTTTTGCCAAGCTATTTGGTAATCATACAACAGTAATTGCTAAAAATGAGCAAGGATTGAAAGATTTATTTTCGTTAGTTTCGTTGTCGCATACTAAGTACTTTTATAGTAGTCCTAAAATTACGATTGCGGCATTGCAAGAAATGCGCGCTAATGTTTTTATTGGTTCTGGTTGTGTTAATGGTCAGGTTTTTGAGTTTGCTCGTAATCGGAGTCAACAAGAATTGGAAGCAATAATGCAATTTTATGATTATATTGAAGTACAACCGCTAAGTGTTTACAATCATTTAGTTGAAAGTGGTGAGATGACAGTTGAACATTTAATGCGGATTGTAAAAAATATTGTTCATACTGCAAAGAAGCTTAATAAGGTGGTTATTGCTTCTTCTGATACTCATTATTTAAATCCGCAAGATAAGATTTTTCGTGATGTATATATTAATACTAAGGGTTTAGGAGGAAGGATGCATCCTTTATTTGACCGTAAAGGTCGGGTTAAAAATAATCCTGAGCAACATTTAAGAACGACTGCTGAAATGTTAAATGAGTTTAGTTTTTTAGAAGATGAAGTTTTAATTAAGGAATTGGTTGTTATTAATCCTAATTATTTAAATGAACAAATTTCGTGATTGCGACCGATTAAAGATGATTTGTATACTTCAGTAATTGATGATGGTGATGTTGATAGTAATTTGAAAAGATTATGTTATGATAACGCGAAAAAGATTTATGGTGCAGTATTGCCAATAATGGTAGAAGAAAGATTATCGCGGGAGTTAGATGCGATTTTAAAGCATGGTTTTGGGGTTGTTTATTGAATTGCTCATTTATTAGTTACAAGGTCATTAAATGATGGTTATTTGGTTGGTTCTCGTGGTTCTGTGGGGTCGTCATTAGTTGCAACGATGGCGAAGATTACCGAAGTAAATCCATTAGTGCCACATTATGTGTGTTCGCAATGTCAATATAGTGAATTTGTGAGTGATGAAAATATTCGTAGTGGTTATGATCTACCACCAAAAAATTGTCCGCAATGTCGTCATCTTTTAACTGGTGATGGTCAAGATATTCCGTTTGAAACCTTTTTAGGTTTTGATGGTGATAAAGTACCCGATATTGATTTGAATTTTTCTGGTGAGTATCAAATGATTGCTCATAATTTTACTAAAGAGATGTTTGGTGCGGATAATGTGTTTCGGGCGGGAACAATTTCTACCGTGGCACAAAAAACAGCATTTGGTTATGCTCGTGGTTATTTGGAAGATGTGAAAGGTAATCATTTTGTTAAAAAAGCATATTTAGAATGATTAGCACAAGGATGTGAGGGTGTTAAACGAACAACCGGACAACATCCGGGGGGAATTATTGTTGTTCCTAAGAATTATGATGTTAATGATTTTACGCCAGTAAATTTCCCAGCCGATGATATTACTTCGCAGTGAAAAACAACGCATTTTGATTTTCATGCTATTCATGATAACTTGTTAAAGTTAGATATTTTGGGGCATGTTGATCCCACAGCATTAAAAATGCTACATGACCTTACTGGATATGATCCGCAAAATATTTTGTGTAATGATGCCGAAGTACTTTCATTATTTAGTTCCCCAGAAATTATGAAGATTACTAGTAGTGATATTAATAATGAAAAAACTGGAGCGGTGGGTTTACCTGAGTTTGGTACTCAATTTGTTCGTAAAATGTTAGAAGAAACAAATCCGACGAGTTTTGCTGATTTAGTGCAAATTTCTGGTTTATCGCATGGTACTGATGTGTGAGTAAATAATGCCCAAACATTAATTACCCATCAAGATTTAAAATTAAAAGATGTTATTGGTTGTCGTGATGATATTATGACTTATTTAATTCATCGTGAAATTCCGTCAGATATTGCTTTTAACATTATGGAAACGGTTCGTAAAGGAAAGGGTGTCACTGATGAGCAACAAAAAATTATGATTAGTCATAATGTTCCCCAATGATATATTGCATCGTGTCAAAAAATTAAGTATATGTTTCCTAAGGCACATGCGACAGCTTATGTTTTAATGGCTTTGCGAATTGCTTGGTATAAAATTAATTATCCGCACGAATATTATGCGACTTATTTTTCAACACGATGTGATGTTTTTGATATTAAGACGATTGCTAAGGGAAGGAATGCTGTTTTAACAAAATTAACCGATATCTTATCACGAATGGATAATGGTTATAATGTTGTTAATAAGTTAACTCAAAAGGAGAAGGATTTAGTACCAGTGTTGGAAGTAGCGTTAGAAATGTATGCTCGCAAAATTGAATTTATTGGTATTAATTTAGAACATTCTCTAGCAACAAATTTTGTTGTTCAAGAGTTTGCTGGTGTTAAAAAGATTGTTCCGCCATTATCAGCATTAGATGGTTTGGGTAGTACTGTTGCTAATTCAATTGTTGAAGCGAGAACGGAAAGAGCGATTGCTTCGTTAGAAGATTTACAAAAGAGGACTAGTATTACCAAAACGCATTTAAAGGAATTTGAGGAGATGGGTATGCTATCAGGTTTAGATAAATTTGATCAAATATCTTTGAACTTTTTTGAATAGTTAAAAGTGAAAAAATGAATTAGTTAAGAGTTAAGTAAAACCTATTAAGGTTTTACTTTTTCTGTGTAATATGCTAAACAAAAGTTTTTGTTGCTTTTCTTTTATTAAAATTGTATCTAAAATCGGTAGTTTAGTTTTTTAAAAATGCGATTTTATTTTTTCAATTTAATTATCAGTTATAATTAGTTAATATTGATAGAAGGAGTGATTAAATGAAAAAGCGAATTATTACTAGTATCTTTTTAATTTCTTTTGCAATTTTATATTTATTTGTTGGGGCGATATATCAAGAGTGAAGAGGTTTTAATGTTTGATATATGCCATATGCATTTTTAATAGTTAATAGTATGTTATTAGGGATTACAATTTTTGAGGTGATGAATTTAAGGAAAGGAGAAAGTTTTAATTGGGTTATTAAAGCTATTATTTTTGTTTTTGCAATTATATTATTATGGTTTCCCATAGCAGAGAATATTAAGTATGAACCGTATTGAAATAAGTATGATGGTCCAACTCGGATTCAGTGATGACAATCATGAATGGTATTATTAGTTTATATGACATTTTTGTTAGTTATTTTACTAATGGTGAAAGTTTTTAAGAAGTTTAGTGCTAATGATGCATTATTTATATTTTGTATGACACTTTATTTAGTATTTGCTTTTAAAGCAATGAATTATATTATGCTTCAACCAGGGTTTGGTTGACCATCAGTTAGTGTGGTTTTATTAATTACTATTAGTAATGATACATTTGCTTATATTGGCGGAACATTAGTTGGCAAAAATGCTCTTGCTCCAAAAATTAGTCCTAGTAAAACATGAGAAGGGGCGATTATTGGTATTTTAGTAACCTGGGTACTTGTTTTAGGATATATTGTGTTATTAACGGAGTTTACGAAGTATCAGCCATTTGCTAACTTTTTTACAACGAAAACAGATGATTATAAATATGTAATTTATTTCTTGTTAATTTTATTTTTGTCATTAATAAGTCATATGGGTGATTTACTTTTTTCATTTATTAAACGGAATCATAATGTAAAAGATTTTTCTCAGGGTTTACCAGGTCACGGAGGATTTTTGGATCGGATTGATAGTTTGTCATTGGTATTAATATTTACTGGATTTTTTATGTTAATCCAGAGCTTTTCAACAATTTAAGTCAGGGGTGAAAGTATGGAAAAGAATTTACAGCAATTGTGAAAAATAATGAAGTTTTCTTTAAAAAATGACATTTTACAATAAGCAAAATTATTGAAAATAGAATTTAAGAAAAAGAATGATACGCTGTATTTTACATTGCAAATCAACAAAATTTTTTTAATTTTGTCGAAAACTCTTGATATTTATTGAATATACTTAATTTTAGGTATATTTTTAATATGATAGAGGTGGATAATAATTATGGAAAAAATAATTCAAGAACTAGTAAATACTTTAACAGATGATCAATTTTTAGAATTTTATGAAAAAGTCAAACAACAAGCAGAATTAATAAAAAAACAAAAACGGTTAAATGAAATTGATCAAAAATTTAGAGCGCAAGGTATTAAATGCCCTAAATGTGAATCTTACCATTGCGTTAAAAATGGACATAATTCAGAAGGAAAACAAAAATATTTATGTAAAAATTGCCGTGCAAGTTTTGACGCTTTTCGTAATCATTTTATTTATTGAAGTCATTTAAATTATGAACAATGAAATTTATTGATTCAAATTTCATTGCTGGGGCAATCTAGTAAAACAATTTCTCGTTTTATTAAAACTACATTAAAAACTGCTTGATATAATCGTCAAAAATTAATGAAATCAAAACAATTAGAAAATACCCAATTAAAATTTAAAAAATTATCTGGTAAAATCCAAATCGATGAAACATTTATTAAAGAAATCCATAAAGGAAATTTCAAATATAAAACTGATCCACGAAGAATTTACCTTGACCCATTCGCAACTAATACTAAATGTTGTATTCAAATGGCAATTGATAATAATAACAATATTTATGTTAAATCCACAAACACCAAAGGTTTACAAAAACAATGAGTTATTGAAAATATGAACAAAGAATTAATTAACGAAAATTCAATTATTACTTCTGATATGCAAAAATTATATTTTTTAGTAGCAAAACAAACAAATTCTACTTTATGTGTAACTAAAACAACAATTAATCCTGAAGCTAGTTATCGTAACTTAAATAAAATCAGTAAATTACAATCTAGTCTTAAAGAAGCCTTAATTCATTATCATGGTTTAGGTTTTACTAATATTCAAAATTATTTAAATCTCTGAAAATGAAAATACCAACATAAGGGTTTAACTCCAAACCAACAAACAGCGGTATTATATTTTAATGTATAAAAAAGTTAAAGTAAAAATAGTAATTTTACATAAAAGCCTTTTAAAATTATCAAGTTGATGATTTTTTTTATTTTATCAAGAGTTTTCGACAAAATTAAAACAAAATTTTACCAATTGAAATTATTAGGGAACTTGAACAATGTTTATTGAAACTTGATTTTCGTAGTAAAATAACTTTTTTATGTGTTGATGCTAATTATGTAATGGAATAAATTGTTGATTATTGAGAATATATTAAGCAAACTAAGACAAAACAAAAAGAGTATATTAATAGTAATATTTCTTGTGATAATTTAGTGTTGGAAAATAATGATTTACTTATTAAAGTTAATAATGAATCACAAATGGCATTGATTAATCGGCATTTAAAATATTATCAGGAGCGAATGCGTCGGTATGGTTTTCAAAACTTGTCTTTAAAAATAAAAATTGAACAATATGATGTTTTGATTGATCCAGCGATGATACAAATTGAAGAAGAAGAACGAATGAAAGTCCAACAAAGAGAACAACAACAAGTAAAGACTTTGCCTGTCAAAAAAACGGAGATTTAAAGGCAACTTGTCTAGTAGTGATAATTTATTGTTGCAAGACTCTTGTAAAATTTCAGAATTGGAAGAAGAAGTTCGGGGGGTTATTATTCAAGGACAAATTTTTCGTAAAGATTGTAAATTAACAAAAACTAAACGATGAATTTATTCAATAGACTTGGTACATAACCTTTAATTTTATCTACTATTTTGATAATATTATTTCCTAGGTGAAGTACAAATGTTAGATAAATACAAAGACGAAAACGAATTTTATAGTTTAATAGGCATAAAATATAAAACTTTCATGAAAATGGTAGAAATTTTAAAAGAAGGTGAAGCTAAACAAAAACAAATTGGTGGTAGACCAAATAAATTATCAATAGAGCAAAGATTACTTATGACTTTAGAATACTGAAAAGAATATAGTACATATCGTATTATTGCAAAAAAATATAATATTAGTCATGTTAGTTGTATTCGTAATATCTTTTGAGTTGAAAATACTCTAATAAAAAATAGTCACTTTCATATACCTGGCAAAAAGATATTATTAGAAAATAAGGGTACTACTAATAATTTATTAGCAATTGATGCTACAGAAATTCCAATTGAAAGAATTAAAAAAAACTAAAATTATTATTTTCTGGTAAGAAAAGGCAACATTCATTAAAATCGCAAATAATTATTGATTTATTTAACAATAAAATTATTTCAGTAGATTTTTGTTATGGCAGTACTCATGATTATAAGTTATTTTTAAAATCAAATACACTTATAAATCCAAAATTAGAATTAATTGCCGATTCAGGATATCAAGGTTTGCAAAATGTTCATAAAAATACATTATTGCCAATTAAAAAGAGTAAAAATAATCCTTTAAATCCAGATAAAAAGGAATATAATAGCTTTTTAAGTAAAGTTAGAATTGTCATTGAACATGTTTTTGCTAGATTAAAAAGATTTAAAATACTAGTTTATCGTTATCGCAATAAGATTAGAAGATTTGGATTACGATTTAACTTAATTTCAGGAATATATAATTTTGAATTAAGCTAGTTATAGTTATGTACCAAGTCTAATATTAATTAGTGATTTTAGTGATGCGATTGCCTTACGATATTTTACAAGTGATGATATGAAAGACAAGCTTTTAGAAGAATTACAAGAAAAGGATTGAGTTGTTGTTAAAGGTGATGTGCGGTTTGATAATTTTTCTCGTGAACAAGTTTTGTGAGTAAATAAAATTCAAAAGATTGCTGATCCGCATTTACGAACTGATGATATGCTAGAAAAGCGGATTGAATTTCATTTGCATACAAAAATGAGTGCGATGGATGGGGTTACAAGTATTGGTGAATATATTAAACAAGCAAGTCTTTGAAAACATTCAGCAATTGCGATTATTGATCATTTAAATGTTCAATCATTTCCTGATGCGCAAATGGCTCAAAAGAAATATCCTACTGTTAAGGTTAATTTATGGTGTGGAAATGCAAATGATTGATAGTAGTGTGTTAAAGAAGCGATTACTAATGCTACTAGTGATGCGATTAATGCTTGTAAGTTTGTTATTTTTGATATTGAAACAACAGGATTGTCCAGTCGTTATGATGAAATTATTGAATTTGGAGCGGTAGTTATTGAAGGTCGGGGGTTAAGTGATAAAAGATATGATTTTTTCTTTAATTTTATAGATAAGTATTGATATTTCAATAAAACCTTGATTTTGCTGGGTTTTTAATAAAACCGTGTTTTTACAAATCCCTATATTTAATAAGGGTTTTTTACCCTGTCAATACTTATCTTTAAAATTAGTGTAAATCACACACAGTTATTAGACTATGCTTCTCTTAATTGATTTAATAATACCATATTTTGTGTTATTAAAATTAAAAAAATTAATTTTATTCACAATAAAAAATATTTAATTCAAAATTAACCAAATTAAAACATTTTTCACGAGTTTCTATTATTTTTTAAATAATTATTTTGCAATAATAAATTTATTTAAAGTTTCAAATGGAGTTTTGTAATTCAAGCTTTTATGTTTTCGTTTGAAATTATAAAATGTGTACCACTCATTCAAATGAATTTGTAATTGTTTAACATCAAATTTTATTTCAAAACCACATTTTTTAAACCAAAATAAACTATTATAATTACGGTGAAACCGTTCAATCTTTCCGTTGCTCTGAGGAGAACGGATTGGTGTGGTTTCATGGATAATTCCATTTTTTGAAAGAAAGGTTGTAAAAGGTCTTTCTTTTACTTTGTATGCTTTTTTATTACTTCAATTAGTAGTAGTGAATTCCGGAGCATTATCAGTGCGAATGCGTTTAATTGTTATGCCAAGTTCGCCAAAATCTTTCATTGCTCTTTGCATGGCATTAATGGCATTATTGGTTCCTAAACTGTAGAAACCACAGATGTTTTGCACATTTGGTTTTTATAAATTATTTGGGGGTGTATTCTTTTGGCAGTAATATTTTGTATCGAATGCGATAGCGAAAGTTATGTTGTTGGTAATAAAAATACAGTTGGAATCTGTAATTCTTGTGACAAAAATGGCTTTTAAATTTTGAAAGAAGTTATAAATTTAAAACATTTAAACGAGAAGCAAAGATTAGCTGTTTTAAGTAGTGAAGGTGCTAATAGAATTATAGCTGGTGCAGGAAGTGGCAAAACAAGAGTTATTATTTATAAAATTGCTCATTTAATTCATAATTTGGCCATTAATAGTAGTCAAATTTTAGCGGTAACTTTTACTAATAAGGCAACTAATGAAATGAAAAGTCGATTAAATGAATTAGTTGGTAATGATGAATCTAAATATATATGAATCCATACATATCATGCTTTTTGTGTTAGGGTTTTAAGAAGAGATATTATGGTTTTAGGATATACAAAAGATTTTATTATCATTGATACTGTTGATAAAATCAATATTTTAAAAAATATTAGTAAAAATAAGCAATATAATTTTTTTAATTTTGTCGAAAACTCTTGATATTTATTGAATATACTTAATTTTAGGTATATTTTAATATGATAGAGGTGGATAATAATTATGGAAAAAATAATTCAAGAACTAGTAAATACTTTAACAGATGATCAATTTTTAGAATTTTATGAAAAAGTCAAACAACAAGCAGAATTAATAAAAAAACAAAAACGGTTAAATGAAATTGATCAAAAATTTAGAGCGCAAGGTATTAAATGCCCTAAATGTGAATCTTACCATTGCGTTAAAAATGGACATAATTCAGAAGGAAAACAAAAATATTTATGTAAAAATTGCCGTGCAAGTTTTGACGCTTTTCGTAATCATTTTATTTATTGAAGTCATTTAAATTATGAACAATGAAATTTATTGATTCAAATTTCATTGCTGGGGCAATCTAGTAAAACAATTTCTCGTTTTATTAAAACTACATTAAAAACTGCTTGATATAATCGTCAAAAATTAATGAAATCAAAACAATTAGAAAATACCCAATTAAAATTTAAAAAATTATCTGGTAAAATCCAAATCGATGAAACATTCATTAAAGAAATCCATAAAGGAAATTTCAAATATAAAACTGATCCACGAAGAATTCACCTTGACCCATTCGCAACTAATACTAAATGCTGTATTCAAATGGCAATTGATAATAATAACAATATTTATGTTAAATCCACAAACACCAAACGTTTACAAAAACAATGAGTTATTGAAAATATGAACAAAGAATTAATTAACGAAAATTCAATTATTACTTCTGATATGCAAAAATTATATTTTTTAGTAGCAAAACAAACAAATTCTACTTTATGTGTAACTAAAACAACAATTAATCCTGAAGCTAGTTATCGTAACTTAAATAAAATCAGTAAATTACAATCTAGTCTTAAAGAAGCCTTAATTCATTATCATGGTTTAGGTTTTACTAATATTCAAAATTATTTAAATCTCTGAAAATGAAAATACCAACATAAGGGTTTAACTCCAAACCAACAAACAGCGGTATTATATTTTAATGTATAAAAAAGTTAAAGTAAAAATAGTAATTTTACATAAAAGCCTTTTAAAATTATCAAGTTGATGATTTTTTTTATTTTATCAAGAGTTTTCGACAAAATTAAAATATAATTTTGATAATAATGAAATTAAAAAAGTTAGTAGTATGATTTCTTATTTAAAGAATAACCAATTATCTTATTGTGATGTTATTAATAACGCCTTTTATTATGAATATAAGCAACAATGATTAGAAATCTATAAGATTTATTTACAATATTTGTCTAAAAATAATATGGTTGATTTTGATGATTTATTAATATTAACTTTGAAATTATTTTCTCAGCATTCAGAAGTACTACAAAAGTGACAGAAACAATTTTCTTATGTTTTGGTTGATGAATTTCAAGATACTAATGAATTACAGTTTCAATTAATTAATTATTTAGTAAAAATACATCAAAATATTACTGTTGTTGGTGACCCTGACCAAACAATTTATTCTTTTCGAGGGGCAAAAGCAAGATTAATTTTAGATTTTAATAATTATTTTCCTAATGCGAAAACTTTTATTCTTAATCAAAATTATCGTTCAATACAAAATATTTTAGATGTTGCAAATATTCTTATTAGTTATAATCATTCACGAATTGCTAAAGATTTATTTGCAATGAATAACCGCGGTAACAAGATAAAACTATATTGTGGTAATACTAGTATTTGCGAGGCTAATTGGGTAATTAAAGAAATTAAAAAGTTAGTTGAAAAAAATATTTTATTAAAAAATATTTTAATTCTTTATCGTGCTAATCATCTTTCTCATCATTTAGAAACGGCATTAATTAATAATTATATTAATTATCGTATTTATGGTGCTTTTAAGTTTTTTGAAAGAAAAGAAATTAAGGATGTTTTAGCTTACTTAAAAACTTTAGTTTATGGTGATGAATTATCAATAATACGAATTTTGAATTTAATTAAAGGTGTGGGGATAACAACAATTAACAATTTAATTGAACAATCACAAAATAGCGAGCAATCGCTTTTAAAATATTTAATGGTAAATGTTTCTAGTTTAAAACCATCAATAGTTAAATTAGTTACATATTTAAAAGTTTGAAAAGAAAAACTAAAGTCATATGAAAAAATAACTTGTTTAGCTCAAGATTTTTTAAATAATGGTACTTACTTACAACAATTAGTGGATGGTTTTGAAGGAGAACGCTTAGAAAATGTTAAAGAATTATTTAATCATATGGAAAATTATGATTTGCAAAATTATGATTCATTACAAGGAATAGAATTATTACAACATTATTTACAAGAAGTTAGTTTATATGTTGACCAAGATGAAAATTCTGTTGTTCAAGATAAAGTTAGTTTGATGACAATTCATAATGCTAAAGGATTAGAATATGATTTTGTATTTGTTATTGGTTTAAATGAAGGTGTTTTTCCTAATACTTTAAGTATTGAAGAAGGAATTACTGCTATTGAAGAAGAACGAAGGGTTTTATATGTTGCGATTACAAGAGCAAAAAAAGGATTATTTTTAAGTTATAGTAAAGGGTTTTCTTATATAGCTAATAATTACTGTTTACCTTCAAGATTTATTACAGAAATTGATACTAGTTTATTAGAAATTAAATTTAATTAACAGAACTTTTAAATTTTGTGAAAAGCTATTAAAAGCTTAATTTTTATAAATATATTAGATGTGGGAAATTTATATGAATAACTAAATCCAAACGAGTTTTAAAAATGAAAGAAAAAAATTAAAGGAGTTAAAAAATAATGTTTAAAATTAAATTAGTTAGTATAAAAAGAAAAGTATTTAAAAACAAAGATGGTTCTACGATGTCAGGTTACTCTGCCGAATTTTTGCGATATGAAAATGATTTATTTGAGCCTACTGGTGAACAAAAAGCTTTATGAATTGATGATAACAATCTAGAACAACAAGAAATTTATAAGTTGTTAAAAGAAAATGTTAAATCATTTTTTAGTTGTGAATTAACTTTTGATAAAAATCCTAAAATAGTTAATTTGCAAAAAATTGAATTATCAAAAAATTAAAAAAACTTGTCCAGTTAATTGGTAATCATTTCGGTCTGCGAAGCGGTGCGGAAGGCGTATGCCCCGCCCGCTAGCGGGTTAGTCGGCGAAGCCGACTATTACTTGATTAAATAACACAACTGGCGAAAATCTAAAACAGGAGCATAAAATATGAATTTACAACCTCAAAATCCGACTGATTTTTATATGAAAACGATTTATTACGGTCAATATATTCGTAATATTGTTATGCCTTTAGAACGCATTAAAGCAAATAACCGCAATGCTAGCGGTTTAAAAAATAAAGGTAATTGTGATACAAAACTGCTTAATAGCAATATTCGTGCAAAATCTAATGTTATTAGGAAGGCATATCATAATTTTTGAGACTGCAAAAAACTTACATTCTTAACTCTTACTTATGCTGATGTTAATGAATTTGATATTAGAAAATGTAAGCGTGATTTAAATAAATTTTTTAAAAAATTAAAATATTGATTTAAAGTTAAAAATAAAAATATTAAGTATTTATATACCTATGAATATCAAAAACGAGGCGTTATTCATTTTCATATTTTAATCACCGAAAAAATACCTCATAAAATTATTTTACAATTTTGACCTTATGGAATTAATAAAAATATTAGAGTTCGTGAATACACTAATGAAATGGTTGTAAAATACTGCTCTAAATATATTACTAAAAATGTCCTGAATGAAAAGTCATTAAACCAGTATGACTTAAATATCAAGGCTTATCAATTTTCTTACAACTGTCAAAACCCCATTACTAGAAAACAAGTATTTACCGATACTTTGAATAATATTGTTAATAGAACTGTAAATTCTGAATTTGTAAAATACTTAAAATCAACAGTTAATAAATTTAAAACTAAAATGTGTGGAGCAATCTATGAATTTAAAAATATTGATTATGTAGATTTTGAGATTGCAAATTATGCTTCCTTAGAAAGCTTAAGATTTAGAAATCAACTAAGAAAAATGAAACATTAGGAGTTAAAAAATGAAAGAAAAAGTTCAATTTAAAATAAGAATTAAAAATTGATTTAAAAATCATTGGTTAAAAATATTACTTAGGATTGTTTTTATCTTTATAAACTTAATACTTTGAACTTTAACTTTATTAGATACTAAGTGGATAATGGGAACAAATAGCGAATTTATTGATTTTATTGAAAAAGATATGTATAAGTTTTTTGGTTTAAATACTGTTATTATGTTGCTCGGATTGTTTGTTTATTGATTTGGTAGTGCGATATTTATTGCTTTTCAAGTTGAAAAATTAGTTTGACTTATTGTTAAGAAAATTAAGGAAAAAAGAGCTTTGAAAAATGAAACTAAACAAACTCATTAATTCTTTAAAAAAATATTGATGGAGAATTTGGCCTTACATTTTTATGATTACTATCTTTTTCATTCCATTTTTAAAATTGGAAATTAATGATTTGAAATTATTATATGAAAAATTTGAAGCATTAATTTCACTTATGATACTAGGGTATTTAGATATATGCATTACAATAGCAGTAGTTATAAACTGTAGCATTGAGTGACTTATTAAAAAAATCAAAATTAAAAGAACAAAAAACCAAACTTTAAATAGAAAGGAAATTGAAAAATAATGGCAATATTTAGTCTAATATGTTTTATCTTATTAACCTTATTACTTGCTTTTGCTGTTGCTTGGGGTTTATGGCGTTGAATGAATGATGTTAAAAAGTATGGTAAACAAGCAAAAGAAATTAAAGGGGATTTTAGTAAAAAAGAAAAACGCTTCATTGTTAAATTATCTTATTTAACTGAAAAAAATGAAAAACAAAATCAAGAAACCCAAACGAAAGGATAAAGCAATGTTAAAAGATGTAATTATTAAATTAATTGAATTAATTTATCCAACTGCCGGTTTACCGCCCCAAGTAGTATTTTTGTTCTCAATTCTTGTAATCATTGTTTTATTTGCCAGTTTCATTGGTATTCTCTTTCTTCCGATTAAGTGTTTATTTCAATGCTTCTAGTTGTTTGAAAAGATTTAAATTGAGAACAAATTAAACAAACTTTCTGAGATTTGTTTATCCAAATTACAACTATTCCAACTCATATTACTGGTGGTAAAGAAATTAATTTAACTGAAGAACCACTTTGACTTTTAACAACCAACATCGCTTTTTGATTACTAACAACAGTTATTATCTTATTTATGTTGATTTTATTTTATAAAGTTAAATCTTATTTTTGTTAACAATATAGAATAAATATTTTGAAAAGAAAGGAGGTGATTATATGATTGGAACTTTCTTAGTCGATGCAACCGCACCAGTAGCAATTACCGGAAAACAAGCCATTAGTAATTTGTGAGATAGTATGGTAGGGCTTTTTGGAAAAATTTGAAGCGATATTATCAGCGGACAAATGCCATTAGTAGTAGATTTCTTTGCTACATATTGAATTTTTTTATTCCCAGCAATTGTTGGATTATTCTTATTTGCTTTTGGAATGTTTGAAAAACTACTATTAAGAGTTCGTTAATAGTAATTAAAAAAATAAAGGGGTGCGATAATGCTTAAATTTCTAAAAAATATCTGTGAAAAAATTAATGACTTTGTTAGCTTAAATCGCACTTTCTTTATTATTTCTTGATATTATTATGCTTTTCTTGTTGTTATTAATCCACAATATTGAGTTTCATTTTTTCATATCATCGGTATTATCTTAAATTGTTTAATTTTAATTACTAAATTTATGCAATGAGTTAATCGTAAATCTTTTATTAATTTTTTATTCAAATCACCATTAAATATTGTGATTGGTTCATTGGGAACTGGTAAAACCGCTTTATTAGTTTTTGCTTCAAAACTTTTAGGTAAGAAAAAATGAAAGACGGCTTCAACATTTCCAATTTTAGACCAACAAATGTTATCTTTGGGACATATGTCGTTATTGGATAATGAATATCCAATATTAGAAGAAAAACATTTATTGTTATGAGATGAAACGAACTTGTTTTTAGAGGGAACGGATTATAAAGAAAATGATAAATCAACTCAAGGTTTACAAGAATATTTTGCTCTAGTTAGACATTTTGGTCATATTGTTCTAGCAAGTGGCCAACGACCTGAACATATTTGGGTTAAAGTCAGAGATATTGCTAATTCGGTTATTGTTGGTATTACTAAGAAATCAGTTAATATTTTTCGCCCTTACCTAAAAGTTGTTTATGGTACTTTTAAATCTGTAGAAGAATATGAACGCTGACGCACAAGTTTAATTGATGCTAAAAATAATAAAAAAGGTCGCAAAACTAAATATCGTAATATTCCGGAATTAGATATCTACTTTTTTAAATTAAAAATTCCAATGTCCGTTTTAGAGTGTTACGACAATAGACTTCTTGCAAAATTAATATGATAATTATAATTTTTAAATTTAAAATAAATATAAAAGTGTTATTAAAATAATTTTTAGATTATTTTTACAAATATTTTGTCATTAAAACATAATAAAAATTATTATTTACAATAAAAAAAGACTGAAATTTTAAATTATCAAATATATTTAAACTAATAGTTGTAAATTATAAATTGAAGCTATTAAATTAAATCTTAAAGCAAATCTTTTTCTACGATTTCGATATTTTTCACTAATAATTTTAAATTTTTTAAGTATAGCAAAAACATTTTCAATAACAATTCTCATTTTTGAAATTCGCTCATTATTTTGCTTTTCTTCTTTATTTAAAGGGTTTTTCTTTGATTTTTTTTTAGGAATTAAAACATTATGATTAATTTTTTGTATGCCTTGATAACCTAAATCCACTAAAACAGTTGTTTCTGGTAAAAATTTAATTTTTGAATCTTTTAAAATTTTAAAGTCATGGTTTTTACCATAAGAAAAATCAGAACTAATAATTTTTTTACTATCTTTTTCAATTATAACTTGTGTTTTTATTGTGTGTTTTTTCTTTTTTCCTGAGTAGTGCTGTTTTTGTCTTTTTTTGGGCGTTGGATTTGGCTTTCAGTTACATCAATTATAACAGTCTTATCTTTGAAATAATCTTTTAATAGTGATTTTTGACCAGTAAGTTGTTGAAAATTAGGGTGTTTTATTAAAGTGTCTTCAATTCATTTGATATTTCTATAACAACTACTTTCACTAATATCATAACTTTTTGCAATATGAAAATAAGTTCTATATTCTCTTCAATATTCTAAAGTCATTAAAATACGATTTTCTAATGATAATTTATTGGTTCTTCCGCGACGAAATCTCTTTTTTAATTCTTCTATTTTTAAAATTTCTAGCATTTTATTAAAAGTAGTATGTTTAATACCAGTTAATCTTAAAAAATTTTTATCACTTATTTGATTATTTTTTTTAAATTTCATTTAAATTCCACCTTTTTATTAAAAACAACAATTCAATTATATTTTAAATTAATTTTGCAAGAAGTCTAATAAGTATTTATCTTTTTTACGCCCCGTTGCTAATCGCATTGTTGTTGACACTTATGAAGATAAGTTTTATGAAACTACTGAAGTTGATTTAGAAATACTAAAATACCTTAAAATGGAAAAATTTAGTCGTATTATGGAATTACTAAAAAGTAATTTGAAAGATAGGAATTAACTATCATATTATTTTAATCTAAGAAAGGATACTTAATTATGGCAAATCTAGAAAAAATGGCATCATTTTTTGCAGATATTATTTATAAAGTTTTTGATTTAATTTGAAGTATGACTATTCCCGGCACCGGAATTCGGATTATCATTATTCCTTTAATCTCTTTAATTGCTAACTTTGTCTTTGTTGCTATTTTAGGTATTGGAATGCAAGCCAAAGAAAGTTATAGAAAGGCAAGAGCTAATAAATCTGTTAAAGAGTGAGGTAAAAAATAATGTTTAAACTAGTTATAATTTTTCTTTTAATTACCGTTTTTTCTATTTTTGCTTTTGATGAATTTCTTGGTTTATGGCGTTTTGTAAATGAAGGGTTGGAATATTTTAATAAAGTTATTGTGGCTAACAGTGAATTTCTACAATTATTTAAACCAATGATTAGATTATTTTCACAACACCCAATTTTTATTATCATTGGAACAATTGGCATTTTATCAACAATATACTTTATTTTAAGAAGTTAAACACAGAAGAAAGGATAAATAAATATGTATAAATTTATGTCGTGGTTATTAGTTATCGCTTTTATTGGTTTAGTCCCTCTAGGTGCCTTCTTTGATACAAAACAACCACCAAAACCTAATATGGAACAATTTTTTATGAAGCGAAAAAAACGAGCCACAAACCCTAGCCAATGTGGTGAAAGTTGTGAGTTAAAATTTGCTAGTTTATTAAATATTACTCTTGTTGTTGATTCTGGTGCTTATTTTGATTTATCTAAATTTGATATTGAATTACCTAATGATGTCAAAAATCAAAATAAAAATTATCCCAATCGTTTGCCTTTTTTTATGGATAGTCAAGTTTTCCTGCTTATAAAAGATTTTTTTCAAAAATATGGAACCTTTCAATCTATGGGTAGTAAAAAAATTTATACTATTCCAAAAGTAGTTGATGTTGTGATTAAATTAATAAACTTAAGCCCTTATTCCTTAATTTTTTTCTCGGCACAAATGCCTCTTTTACCAGAAAAAGAAGCAGAGCAACCATTACCTACTGAGATAACTAAAAGTGATGGCGAATATCAGTATAATCAGTTTCGAGATAAGCTAGATTATTTAATGATACAACGCCGAGATTTTGATAAATTTAATTATAGCTATTTATATTGAGTCCCAATTTTTAATTTCTTTGATGATAATTTTAAATATATGAGTGAAATGTCAATTAAATTAAATGGTTTTAAACAGAATAGTAAATTTACTTTAATTCGTAGTTTTGAACCTGAAAACTCGCTATATTTTTTTGATAGTTTAGAATTTTCTAGTTTTGGTAATGTTTTTAGAATTGAAATTTCTTTAGGAATGGTTACTTTTTATGAAAATGATAAACAATTAATTAAGTTTATTTGAAAGAAAGGTTGAACTGAAGATTTTATTAATGTTTTTTTTGGACAAATTAATTATTATGATAATACTTTTCATTTTCTACGTTATGATGATAAATTAAAGATTGATTTTAAAGATTTTATGTTTTTTTATTTAAAAGATTTGACAAGTGAATATTATTTCAGTTTATTTAATAAAATTTATAAAGTTTTAGGTGGTTTTTTTACACAATTCTTTTATGCGAGTTTTGATATGGATGCTTCTACTTATGTAGAATTAGATTACAAAGGAATGCAACAAATTCCTAAAAATGTTTTACAAATGGGGTTTTTCTATCGTTCCTTAATTACTTTTTATCCTAAACAGTATTTAATTAACTTTGGTTCAACAGTAGAAAATAGTAAGAATATGATTTTTCGTTCCTATTTTTTTGTTAAAGATAAACAAATTATCAATGGTTTTAACACCCGTAAAAATTCTTATCAAATAGATTTTAATGTTTTAAAAGCATATGATAACCAATTATGGAATGCCACTAGTAATAAACTGCATTTTTACAATGCCAAAGTTGATGTGATGTATGGAATTAATATTTTTACGCTAACTTTCCCACTATATAAAAAACAAAATGAAAGCACTGAATATCATTATTCTTTATATGATTTTAATATTTTGAATTCAACAGCTTTTATCGGCGGTGGAATAAGCGGTAATATGGATGATTTAATTCCTACGCCTAATTGTTCTTATTGGGGTTTATTTAGTGCAGTATCTTGTGGCATTCAGCACGCTTCTGTTAGTATGTTGAACTGATTACTTGGTCTTTCTGGGATTAATCTTTTAATTCGCCCTATTGCCGACATTGCTAAAACAACAATTAATTTTACCAAAACTGCCTTTCCGGTGTTTGAAGTTGTTCCGGCATTTAAATATCTTTTTGAGTTTTTAATTCCCCTAGCAATTTTATTAATAATAATTAAAAAATTCTCTTAAATATTTCCAATATTTTTATATAGAATATAATTCCTTTGAAAGGAGGATTTTTCTTTATGCGAAAATTTTTATTAGCTTTAAATTTAGTATGTGTAATGTTTATTTTTGGGTGTAGTAAAGTAGATGTTCCTAAACTAAAAAAAGATAGTATTTGCAATAATAGTTGTGAGTTAAAATTTGCTAGTTTATTAAATATTACTCTTGTTGTTGATTCTGGTGCTTATTTTGATTTATCTAAATTTGATATTGAATTACCTAATGATGTCAAAAATCAAAATAAAAATTATCCCAATCGTTTGCCTTTTTTTATGGATAGTCAAGCTTTCCTGCCTATAAAAGATTTTTTTCAAAAATATGGAACCTTTCAATCTATGGGTAGTAAAAAAATTTATACTATTCCAAAAGTAGTTGATGTTGTGATTAAATTAAGAAACTTAAGCCCTTATTCCTTAATTTTTTTCTCGGCAAAAAAGTTTAGTTAATTAGTAATTTAATAAATATTCTTAAAAATCGTATTATAAAAATACGATTTTGGTATGGCAACCTTTTTTGGACAATTTTTATACGGACTGCTGTTTTCTAAATTCAGCGGGTGTTAAATAATTTAGGCTGCCGTGAATTCGAATATTGTTATATCAATTAACAAAATCAAATAGTTCGTATTTTAATTGTGTTAAATTTTCAAATTTTTTACCCTTGATAAATTCCGTTTTAAAAGTTTTGTAAGTTGTTTCAGCCACAGCATTATCATAAGGACAGTCTTTATTGCTTAATGATCTTTTAATATTAAAGGTTATTAAAATTTCATCAATGATTTTATTTTTGAACTCATTACCACGATCAGTATGAAATAAAGTTATTTTATTTAATGGTCGTGTTATTTTATGAAAAGCTTGTTGCACTAGTTTAGCGGTTTTGTTTGGCCCGGCACTATAGCCAATTATTTCGCGATTAAACAAGTCAATTAATAAACAAATATAATAGACTTCTTGCAAAATTAATATGATAATTATAATTTTTAAATTTAAAATAAATATAAAAGTGTTATTAAAATAATTTTTAGATTATTTTTACAAATATTTTGTCATTAAAACATAATAAAAATTATTATTTACAATAAAAAAAGACTGAAATTTTAAATTATCAAATATATTTAAACTAATAGTTGTAAATTATAAATTGAAGCTATTAAATTAAATCTTAAAGCAAATCTTTTTCTACGATTTCGATATTTTTCACTAATAATTTTAAATTTTTTAAGTATAGCAAAAACATTTTCAATAACAATTCTCATTTTTGAAATTCGCTCATTATTTTGCTTTTCTTCTTTATTTAAAGGGTTTTTCTTTGATTTTCTTTTAGGAATTAAAACATTATGATTAATTTTTTGTATGCCTTGATAACCTAAATCCACTAAAACAGTTGTTTCTGGTAAAAATTTAATTTTTGAATCTTTTAAAATTTTAAAGTCATGGTTTTTACCATAAGAAAAATCAGAACTAATAATTTTTTTACTATCTTTTTCAATTATAACTTGTGTTTTTATTGTGTGTTTTTTCTTTTTTCCTGAGTAGTGCTGTTTTTGTCTTTTTTTGGGCGTTGGATTTGGCTTTCAGTTACATCAATTATAACAGTCTTATCTTTGAAATAATCTTTTAATAGTGATTTTTGACCAGTAAGTTGTTGAAAATTAGGGTGTTTTATTAAAGTGTCTTCAATTCATTTGATATTTCTATAACAACTACTTTCACTAATATCATAACTTTTTGCAATATGAAAATAAGTTCTATATTCTCTTCAATATTCTAAAGTCATTAAAATACGATTTTCTAATGATAATTTATTGGTTCTTCCGCGACGAAATCTCTTTTTTAATTCTTCTATTTTTAAAATTTCTAGCATTTTATTAAAAGTAGTATGTTTAATACCAGTTAATCTTAAAAAATTTTTATCACTTATTTGATTATTTTTTTTAAATTTCATTTAAATTCCACCTTTTTATTAAAAACAACAATTCAATTATATTTTAAATTAATTTTGCAAGAAGTCTAATGAAAAAGAATTTTAAGTCGTGATGAGATGGATAAAATTATTTCTTGATTTATTATAATGTTTATTGGTTTGGTGCCGTTAGGGGCGTTCTTTGATACAAAACAACCACTAAAACCTAATATGGAACATTCCTTTATGAAACGACAAAAACGAGCCACAAATTCTAGTAATGGTAAAATTTATGAATTTTCTTTATCTAAGGCAACTATTAATTGACAAGGTAATAATTCTAAAAGAAATCTTGTTGGGTTTTCAAATTTTAATAAAAGTGAGTTAAAAAATTTACCAGAGAATATGATTAATGGTATTACTTGATATCCATCTTTTCGGTTTACGGAAAAAACTGTTAGTGATTTACTGACTGGTGATTATGATTTAACAAAATTAGGTAAAGTTGATGCAGTTAGTATTAAAGGTAAAATTCATACTTATAATATTGGAACAAGTGAGATGGGCATGGGAGCTGATTGACAATATGATTGATTAGAATTAATGTTTGCTTCTCCTCCTCTGCCTGAAAAACATAACGAGCAACCATTACCTACGGAAATAACTAAAAATGATGGCAAGTATGATTATACTCAGTTTCAAGATAAATTAGACTATTTAATGATACAACGGCGAGATTTTGATAAATTTAATTATAGTTATTTATATTGAGTTCCGATTTTTAATTTCTTTGACGATAATTTTAAATATATGAGTGAAATTTCAATTAAATTAAATGGTTTTAAACAAAATAGTAAATTTAGTTTAAGTCGCAAAAATTCATATCTGCCTGGTTTCATTGAAAAAGTTATTTTTAGAGAACTTTCCTTTTCCAGTTTTGGTG
Organism: Spiroplasma endosymbiont of Clivina fossor; assembly: GCF_964031115.1. GTDB lineage: Bacteria > Bacillota_I > Bacilli_A > Mycoplasmatales > Nriv7 > Nriv7. Next base: position 1,649,324 of record NZ_OZ035006.1, on the reverse strand, counting down.
ATGTTATTACTATAAAAACTGAGCATGGTAGCATTGTGGGTAGTAATGAGTTTTTAGAAAATGGTAAATCGCTTTGAAAATCTGGTTCGCGAACAAGTTTTGGAGGAGATTTTATTAATACCTTTTTTGGACAAGTTAATTATTATGGTAATACCTTCCATTTTTTACGCTATGATGACAAATTAAAATTTGATTTTAAAGATTTTATGCTTCATTATCAAAAAGATTTAACTATTGATTTTATTAATGGTTTATTTAATAAAATTTATAAAGTTTTAGGTGAGTTTTTTGTACAATTCTTTTATGCGAGTTTTGATATGGATGCTTCTACTTATGTAGAATTAGATTACAAAGGGACGCAACAAATTCCTAAAAATGTTTTACAAATGGGTTTTTTCTATCGTTCCTTAATTACTTTTTATCCCAAACAATATTTAATTAATTTTGGTTCAACAATCGAAAATAGTAAAAATATGATTTTTCGTTCCTATTTTTTTGTTAAAGATAAACAAATCGCCAATGGTTTTAATACTGGCAAAAGTTCTTATCAAGTAGATTTTAATGTGTTAAAAGCATATGATAACCAATTATGAAACACTACTAGTAATAAATTGTATTTTTACAATGCCAAAGTTGATGTGATGTATGGAATTAATATTTTTACGCTAACTTTTCCACTATATAAAAAGAAAAATGAAAGTACTAAATATCATTATTCTTTATACGATTTTAACATTTTGAATTCAACAGCTTTTATTGGTGGTGGAATAAATGGTAATACCGATGATTTAATTCCTACGCCCAACTGTTCTTATTGGGGCTTATTTAGTGCAATATCTTGTGGCATTCAGCACGCTTCTGTTAGTGTGTTAAATTGATTACTTGGTCTTTCTGGGATTAATCTTTTAATTCGCCCGCTTGCGGATATTGCCAAAACAACGATTAATTTTACCAAAACTGCCTTTCCGGTGTTTGAAGTTATTCCGGCATTTCAAATGCTATTTGAGTTTGTAGTGCCCTTAGCAATTTTATTAATGTTAATTAAAAAGTTCTCTTAAAATATTTTTAATATTCTTAGTATAATATAATCTCTTTGAAAGGAGGATTTTTAATTATGTTAAAAAAAAGTTTATCAGTGTTAAGTTTAGTAATTGTGGTGTTTACTTTTGCTTGTAGAAGCAATGATTTTCAGTTTGTTAAAAATAAAATTTATGAATTTTCTTTATCTAAGGCAACTATTAATTGACAAGGTAATAATTCTAAAAGAAATCTTGTTGGGTTTTCAAATTTTAATAAAAGTGAGTTAAAAAATTTACCAGAGAATATGATTAATGGTATTACTTGATATCCATCTTTTCGGTTTACGGAAAAAACTGTTAGTGATTTATTGACTGGTGATTATGATTTAACAAAATTAGGTAAAGTTGATGCAGTTAGTATTAAAGGTAAAATTCATACTTATAATATTGGAACAAGTGAGATGGGCATGGGAGCTGATTGACAATATGATTGATTAGAATTAATGTTTGCTTCTCCTGCTTTTACCCAAAAAGGATAACGAGCAACCGCAACCATTGCCTAATCAAAATTATTATCAGAACCGAGTTATAACATCCTTTTCTGTCAAAATGCCTAATAAAAATTAGTAATTTAATAAATATTTTTGAAAATCGTGTTTTTTTGTAATACGATTTTCTTAATTTAAGGAGTTTAAAAATGAAATATATTATTTCCCAAGCTGATTTAGCAGATTTAAAAGCAAAAGTACAAAGCTGATTAAGTGCTAATTGCCGTAATCCTTATTACTATAAAACTAAAAAACGCATTACTGCCTATTTAAATTTATGTACTTATTTCTATATTGAAGAAACTACTTTAACAAAACTTATTAAAAAATATTTTAAGAACGCAACGAAAACCTTTTATCGTTGAGCACAAAAAATTATGACCGCTTATTATTCTGACAATTTAGATTTGTTATTGTTTAAAACTACAAAACCACAAAACCTTAATTATCAATATAGTTTAAATTCTCGTGAAAAAGTATGTGATTTATATTTTGATTACAAAAATCTTCAAGCCGGCGGAATGTGGTCTTTATTTAACAATTTAAAAATCGGTTTTCACGATGTAAAAAATTCAGAAGTTCCAAAAAATATCAAAACCTTTTATCGTTGAATTAAATCTGACCCTCGTTGAAAAGAATTAAAACAACAAATCAAACAAACTAAACGCCATTTTAAGCGTTATGAAGTTTCCGAGATTGGTCTTTTACAAATGGATGCTAAAATTATTACCACATCAAATTTTCCGGTTGATAAAAAATATTACATTTATGATTTCATTGACGAAATAACACGCATAGTATTTGGTTATGTTTATGATAGTTTAGGAACTAACAATGCTATTAATGCCGTGCAAAGAGCAATGAAAGATTTCGGCGAACTTGGCATAACAATTAAACGCCTTCGTACTGACAATGCTCCGGAATTTACTACTACCAATTGAAGTAATAAAAAATCATACAAAGTAAAAGAAAGGCCTTTTACAACCTTTCTTTCGAGGAACGGAATTGTCCACGAAACTACTCCAATTCGTTCGCCACAGAGTAATGGTAAAATTGAACGGTTTCATCAACATTATACCAAATTATTTTATGCTAAGGATAAAAATTTAAATCAAAATGAGCTTCAACATTATTTAAACAAATATTATTACTTTTATAACTTTGAACGCTGTCACTCATCTTTAAACACTAAAACTCCATTTCAAAAATTACAAGAATTTTTAACAAAGTAATTGTTAGAATTTTTCTTGAATATCCCCAGAAATTTAGAAAGATTATTTACACAAATTAATGCAATTGAATCTGTTAATAGTCAATTAAGAAAAGTCATTAAGACTAAAAAGATTTTTCCTAATGACGCATCAGTTTTTAAAATATTCTATTTAGCATTTCAAAATATGATTAAGAAATTAACGATGCCAATTCAAAATCGGGGTAAAGAAATTTCACATTTAATGATAAAATTCAAGGATAGAGTGAATTTAAGTTAATTACTTAGAGACACAATTAATTGTGTAGGTCCCTCCCAATATTTTTTTATTTTAATTATTGCTTGTCACACTTAAACGAGAATAATAAGTTCTTTCTCTGTTGGCTTCTTTTATTTTTTCCCTAATTTTTTCTATTTTTGATTCAATTTTTTCTATTTTTGATTCAATTTTTTCTATTTTTGATTCAATTTCTGAATTTAATTCATCTATATCTTGATCATTTTCTAATTTATTTAATTTATCTTCTAATTTTTGTTTTTTTGTTTTCAATAATTTTATTTCTTCTTTAAAATCATTAGTTTCAGAATCTATTCTATTTATTTGAAACACAACATTTTCCCTCTGTTTTTCCAGTTGATAAGTTTCAAATTCTTTTAGTTCTGTTTTTATTTCTTCTTGATTTGCTTTAGCTTCATATTGTCTTGCTATAGCTTTTTCTTGATCCATTTTAGCTTTTTCTTGATTTGCTTTAGCTTCTTCTTGATTTGCTTTAGCTTCATATTGTCTCGCTATAGCTTTTTCTTGATCTATTTTAGCTTCTTCTTGCTTTATTTTAATTTCTTGGAATTTAGGTTTATATTGATTGTCAATTTTAATGGATTTTAAGTTTTCTTCATTTAATGCTGTTTCAGAATTCATTTTTCCAATCTCGGCACCCGTTTTTCTATTTGCATTATCAATATCAAATCCTGCTTTAACAATATCTGCCCCACTCTTTAGTGTGTTAGTTGCTGTGTTAATACTTTCTGTAATAACATGACCTTTAGCAACATTTGAAACCGCAGGAGCCAACTTATTAACAACACTTTCTAAACCTACAGCACCAGCACTTTCTAAACTTGTATTTCTTTTTTTCTATTTAAATTTTCTAAATTATTTGTTTGTAAATAATTAATTTTATTTTTTGCTGAAGCTGGTGCGTTTCCGACAATTCCGGCCGTCCCGCCCCCGGCTATTGTTATTGTTCCCATTAATCCTAATAATTTTTTCATATTAATTACCTTTTTTTTCGTGAGTTTTTACTAATTAATAAAATTTATTGAATAATCAAGAAGCTTTCTCCAAATTTTAATCTGCGATTTCTTTATTTTGGAATTTAATTATAAACTATTTTTAAGAAATTCCTGCATTATTTGATTTAGGACGCATAAAGTTTTGTTAGGTGGGAAAAGATTTAAATAATTTTGAAAGAAAAGCAACTAAAAATTGATTACCTTTTTATTTGAAAAATAAGTAATAAAACAAAATATTTAATATTAACAAACATAATATTAATAAAGGGTTATAAAAACTAAGTAAAATGCTTATAAAAACAACATTAAAATAATTTTTTACAACAAAAATCATACATAAGAAATATATACTTAATTTGAATATTGAAATAATTTATAGTAAATGATTATTTTTTCTTTTTTTAAAAATACCTAAGATAAAACGCGACCTTTTTTAAAAACCCTCTTGTGCTTGTCATAAGTCTGCGGTATATTACAACCTTTTTTAAAAAACCTCTTGTGTTTGTCATAAGTCTGTGGTATATTACATACTTTAAAATTAGAATGATTTTTTAATTAAACCCAAAAGTAATGTTAGTGCTTTTAGTGAATCATTAACTGGGATTAGTAATGAAATGTTACAAGATAAGCCACCAATTGAAGTTGTGGCTGCTGAGATTAAAGAAGTTTTACAGAATGCTGTTCTTGTGGCTCATAATGCATCATTTGATATTGGTTTTATTCAAGAACTGTGAAATCAAATGGGTTAATGGAAAACTTACTAATCCGATTATTGATACTTTGCAATTATCACGGTTATTGCAACAACAGTTACGCTATCATCGTTTAGGAACGGTTGTTAGAAAATATAATATTAAGTATAATGAAGAAATTGCTCATCGTGCTGATTATGATGCTGAAATATTAGCTGCTGTATTTGCCGTGATGTTAACGGATTTAGAAGATAATTATCAAGTAAAAACATTATTAGATATATTAGACTTCTTGCAAAATTAATTTAAAATATAATTGAATTGTTGTTTTTAATAAAAAGGTGGAATTTAAATGAAATTTAAAAAAAATAATCAAATAAGTGATAAAAATTTTTTAAGATTAACTGGTATTAAACATACTACTTTTAATAAAATGCTAGAAATTTTAAAAATAGAAGAATTAAAAAAGAGATTTCGTCGCGGAAGAACCAATAAATTATCATTAGAAAATCGTATTTTAATGACTTTAGAATATTGAAGAGAATATAGAACTTATTTTCATATTGCAAAAAGTTATGATATTAGTGAAAGTAGTTGTTATAGAAATATCAAATGAATTGAAGACACTTTAATAAAACACCCTAATTTTCAACAACTTACTGGTCAAAAATCACTATTAAAAGATTATTTCAAAGATAAGACTGTTATAATTGATGTAACTGAAAGCCAAATCCAACGCCCAAAAAAAGACAAAAACAGCACTACTCAGGAAAAAAGAAAAAACACACAATAAAAACACAAGTTATAATTGAAAAAGATAGTAAAAAAATTATTAGTTCTGATTTTTCTTATGGTAAAAACCATGACTTTAAAATTTTAAAAGATTCAAAAATTAAATTTTTACCAGAAACAACTGTTTTAGTGGATTTAGGTTATCAAGGCATACAAAAAATTAATCATAATGTTTTAATTCCTAAAAGAAAATCAAAGAATAACCCTTTAAATAAAGAAGAAAAGCAAAATAATGAGCGAATTTCAAAAATGAGAATTGTTATTGAAAATGTTTTTGCTATACTTAAAAAATTTAAAATTATTAGTGAAAAATATCGAAATCGTAGAAAAAGATTTGCTTTAAGATTTAATTTAATAGCTTCAATTTATAATTTACAACTATTAGTTTAAATATATTTGATAATTTAAAATTTCAGTCTTTTTTTATTGTAAATAATAATTTTTATTATGTTTTAATGACAAAATATTTGTAAAAATAATCTAAAAATTATTTTAATAACACTTTTATATTTATTTTAAATTTAAAAATTATAATTATCATATTAATTTTGCAAGAAGTCTATTGAAAAGATTAATTATGAACCAATTTTTGCCAAGCTATTTGGTAATCAAACAACAGTAATTGCTAAAAATGAGCAAGGATTGAAAGATTTATTTTCGTTAGTTTCGTTGTCGCATACTAAGTACTTTTATAGTAGTCCTAAAATTACGATTGCGGCATTGCAAGAAATGCGCGCTAATGTTTTTATTGGTTCTGGTTGTGTTAATGGTGAGGTTTTTGAGTTTACTCGTAATCGGAGTCAACAAGAATTGGAAGCAATAATGCAATTTTATGATTATATTGAAGTACAACCGCTAAGTGTTTACAATCATTTAGTTGAAAGTGGTGAGATGACAGTTGAACATTTAATGCGGATTGTAAAAAATTTTAATTTTCTCGAAAACTCTTGATAAAATAAAAAAAATCATCAACTTGATAATTTTAAAAGGCTTTTATGTAAAATTACTATTTTTACTTTAACTTTTTTATACATTAGACTTCTTGCAAAATTAATTTAAAATATAATTGAATTGTTGTTTTTAATAAAAAGGTGGAATTTAAATGAAATTTAAAAAAAATAATCAAATAAGTGATAAAAATTTTTTAAGATTAACTGGTATTAAACATACTACTTTTAATAAAATGCTAGAAATTTTAAAAATAGAAGAATTAAAAAAGAGATTTCGTCGCGGAAGAACCAATAAATTATCATTAGAAAATCGTATTTTAATGACTTTAGAATATTGAAGAGAATATAGAACTTATTTTCATATTGCAAAAAGTTATGATATTAGTGAAAGTAGTTGTTATAGAAATATCAAATGAATTGAAGACACTTTAATAAAACACCCTAATTTTCAACAACTTACTGGTCAAAAATCACTATTAAAAGATTATTTCAAAGATAAGACTGTTATAATTGATGTAACTGAAAGCCAAATCCAACGCCCAAAAAAAGACAAAAACAGCACTACTCAGGAAAAAAGAAAAAACACACAATAAAAACACAAGTTATAATTGAAAAAGATAGTAAAAAAATTATTAGTTCTGATTTTTCTTATGGTAAAAACCATGACTTTAAAATTTTAAAAGATTCAAAAATTAAATTTTTACCAGAAACAACTGTTTTAGTGGATTTAGGTTATCAAGGCATACAAAAAATTAATCATAATGTTTTAATTCCTAAAAGAAAATCAAAGAAAAACCCTTTAAATAAAGAAGAAAAGCAAAATAATGAGCGAATTTCAAAAATGAGAATTGTTATTGAAAATGTTTTTGCTATACTTAAAAAATTTAAAATTATTAGTGAAAAATATCGAAATCGTAGAAAAAGATTTGCTTTAAGATTTAATTTAATAGCTTCAATTTATAATTTACAACTATTAGTTTAAATATATTTGATAATTTAAAATTTCAGTCTTTTTTTATTGTAAATAATAATTTTTATTATGTTTTAATGACAAAATATTTGTAAAAATAATCTAAAAATTATTTTAATAACACTTTTATATTTATTTTAAATTTAAAAATTATAATTATCATATTAATTTTGCAAGAAGTCTATTAAAATATAATATCGCTGTTTGTTGGTTTGGAGTTAAATTCTTATGTTGGTATTTTCATTTTCAGAGATTTAAATAATTTTGAATATTAGTAAAACCTAAACCATGATAATGAATTAAGGCTTCTTTAAGACTAGATTGTAATTTACTGATTTTATTTAAGTTACGATAACTAGCTTCAGGATTAGTTGTTGTTTTAGTTACACATAAAGTAGAATTTGTTTGTTTTGCTACTAAAAAATATAATTTTTGCATATCAGAAGTAATAATTGAATTTTCGTTAATTAATTCTTTGTTCATATTTTCAATAACTCATTGTTTTTGTAAACGTTTGGTGTTTGTGGATTTAACATAAATATTGTTATTATTATCAATTGCCATTTGAATACAGCATTTAGTATTAGTTGCGAATGGGTTAAGGTGAATTCTTCGTGGATCAGTTTTATATTTGAAATTTCCTTTATGGATTTCTTTAATAAATGTTTCATCGATTTGGATTTTACCAGATAATTTTTTAAATTTTAATTGGGTATTTTCTAATTGTTTTGATTTCATTAATTTTTGACGATTATATCAAGCAGTTTTTAATGTAGTTTTAATAAAACGAGAAATTGTTTTACTAGATTGCCCCAGCAATGAAATTTGAATCAATAAATTTCATTGTTCATAATTTAAATGACTTCAATAGACTTCTTGCAAAATTAATTTAAAATATAATTGAATTGTTGTTTTTAATAAAAAGGTGGAATTTAAATGAAATTTAAAAAAAATAATCAAATAAGTGATAAAAATTTTTTAAGATTAACTGGTATTAAACATACTACTTTTAATAAAATGCTAGAAATTTTAAAAATAGAAGAATTAAAAAAGAGATTTCGTCGCGGAAGAACCAATAAATTATCATTAGAAAATCGTATTTTAATGACTTTAGAATATTGAAGAGAATATAGAACTTATTTTCATATTGCAAAAAGTTATGATATTAGTGAAAGTAGTTGTTATAGAAATATCAAATGAATTGAAGACACTTTAATAAAACACCCTAATTTTCAACAACTTACTGGTCAAAAATCACTATTAAAAGATTATTTCAAAGATAAGACTGTTATAATTGATGTAACTGAAAGCCAAATCCAACGCCCAAAAAAAGACAAAAACAGCACTACTCAGGAAAAAAGAAAAAACACACAATAAAAACACAAGTTATAATTGAAAAAGATAGTAAAAAAATTATTAGTTCTGATTTTTCTTATGGTAAAAACCATGACTTTAAAATTTTAAAAGATTCAAAAATTAAATTTTTACCAGAAACAACTGTTTTAGTGGATTTAGGTTATCAAGGCATACAAAAAATTAATCATAATGTTTTAATTCCTAAAAGAAAATCAAAGAAAAACCCTTTAAATAAAGAAGAAAAGCAAAATAATGAGCGAATTTCAAAAATGAGAATTGTTATTGAAAATGTTTTTGCTATACTTAAAAAATTTAAAATTATTAGTGAAAAATATCGAAATCGTAGAAAAAGATTTGCTTTAAGATTTAATTTAATAGCTTCAATTTATAATTTACAACTATTAGTTTAAATATATTTGATAATTTAAAATTTCAGTCTTTTTTTATTGTAAATAATAATTTTTATTATGTTTTAATGACAAAATATTTGTAAAAATAATCTAAAAATTATTTTTAAATTTAAAAATTAATATGATAATTATAATTTTGCAAGAAGTCTAATAAATAAAATGATTACGAAAAGCGTCAAAACTTGCACGGCAATTTTTACATAAATATTTTTGTTTCCCTTCTGAATTATGTCCATTTTTAACGCAATGGTAAGATTCACATTTAGGGCATTTAAATACCGTGCGCTCTAAATTTTTGATCAATTTCATTTAAACGTTTTTGTTTTTTTTATTAATTCTGCTTGTTGTTTGACTTTTTCATAAAATTCTAAAAATTGATCATCTGTTAAAGTATTTACTAGTTCTTGAATTATTTTTTCCATAATTATTATCCACCTCTATCATATTAAAAATATACCTAAAATTAAGTATATTCAATAAATATCAAGAGTTTTCGACAAAATTAAAAAATTTATATCGTTAAATAGTTAAAATTTGTGGTAATATATATTTATGGTTTTAAAACACTCCGAAGATATATATTGAATTTAATTGATTAAATATTGGTTTAAAAGATAATTAGAATTATTTTAAAAAAAGTTTAAATTTATGTTGACATTTATTTCCAAATTCAGTATTATCTTAAATGTACTAGTAATTAAGTCGTTAAGCTTCTTACTATTACAAAATGATCTTTGAAAACTAAACAGAACAATCTGTCAATCTGATGAGTTATGAAACAAACAATAAAAATTGAAAACATTAATATAAAATGTTTTTTTATTTTCACTTTTTAATGAGAGTTTGATCCTGGCTCAGGATTAACGCTGGCGGCATGCCTAATACATGCAAGTCGAACGAGAGTGCTTTTTGGCACTCTAGTGGCGAACGGGTGAGTAAACACGTATCTAATTTGCCTTTTTGAGGGGAATAACCGTTGGAAACGACGGCTAATACCGCATAGGTTATCGTTAGGCATCTAATGATAATTAAAGGTGCGTTTGCACTACAAAAAGATAAGGATGCGCTGCATTAGTTAGTTGGTAAGGTAATGGCTTACCAAGACGATGATGCATAGCCGACCTGAGAGGGTGAACGGCCACACTGGGACTGAGACACGGCCCAGACTCCTACGGGAGGCAGCAGTAGGGAATTTTTCACAATGGGCGAAAGCCTGATGGAGCAATGCCGCGTGACTGATGAAGGCCTTCGGGTTGTAAAGGTCTGTTGTAAGGAAAGAATAGTAAGAATAGGAAATGATTCTTATTTGACGGTACCTTACCAGAAAGCCACGGCAAACTATGTGCCAGCAGCCGCGGTAATACATAGGTGGCAAGCGTTATCCGGATTTATTGGGCGTAAAGGGTGCGTAGGCGGTAATATAAGTCTAAGGTTAAAGATCGAAGCTCAACTTCGATTTGCCTTGGAAACTGTATAACTAGAGTACAGGAGAGGTTAGTGGAATTCCATGTGTAGCGGTGAAATGCGTAGATATATGGAGGAACACCAGTGGCGAAGGCGACTAACTGGCCTGTAACTGACGCTGAGGCACGAAAGCAGGAGTATCAAATAGGATTAGATACCCTAGTAGTTCCTGCCGTAAACGATGAGTACTAAGTGTCGGCTTTAATGTCGGTGCTGCAGCTAACGCATTAAGTACTCCGCCTGAGTAGTATGCTCGCAAGAGTGAAACTCAAAGGAATTGACGGGGACTCGCACAAGCGGTGGATCATGTGGTTTAATTCGAAGCAACGCGAAGAACCTTACCCAGACTTGACATCCAGTGCAATGCTATAGAAATATAGTGGAGGTTATTAACACTGAGACAGGTGGTGCATGGTTGTCGTCAGCTCGTGTCGTGAGATGTTGGGTTAAGTCCCGCAACGAGCGCAACCCTTATCATTAGTTGCTAACATTTAGTTGAGGACTCTAATGAGACTGCTAGTGCAAGCTAGAGGAAGGTGGGGATGACGTCAAATCATCATGCCCCTTATGTCTGGGGCTACACACGTGATACAATGGTCGGTACAAAGAGTCGCAAACTCGCAAGAGCAAGCTAATCTCAAAAAGCCGATCTCAGTTCGGATTGAAGTCTGCAACTCGACTCCATGAAGTTGAAATCGCTAGTAATCGCGGATCAGCATGCCGCGGTGAATACGTTCTCGGGTCTTGTACACACCGCCCGTCACACCACGAGAGTTGGTAATGCCAGAAGTTCGTATCTTAACAGTTTACTGGGAGAGCGACCCAAGGTAGGATTGACGATTGGGGTGAAGTCGTAACAAGGTATCCGTACCGGAAGGTGCGGATGGATCACCTCCTTTCTATGGAGTTTATATTTATAAACTAATTACATTAGATTTTAACAAATAACTTTGGTTGAGGATGTTCTGTTTAGTTTTGAGAGATTATTTATCTCTCAAACGCAATATGAGAAATTACAGTGTAATTTCTATGAGCATTGTTCTTTGAAAACTGGATATAAACATTTATTTTTTATAATTGCAATAGGTTTTTCTTTTGACAAAGAAAAATTAGTAAGTTAATAAGAGCGTATAGTGGATGCCTTGGGATTAGGAGCCGATGAAAGACGTGACTACCTGCGATAAGCCTTGGGGAGCTGGAAGTAAGCTTTGAGCCAGGGATTTCTGAATGGGGCAACCTACTATTCTTAATCGAATAGTGTCATATGATGAATACATAGTCATATTGATGGGATACCTAGGGAAATGAAACATCTTAGTACCTAGAGGAAAAGAAAGCGAATGCGATTCCCTTAGTAGCGGCGAGCGAACAGGGAACAGGACAAACCACTCTTCGGAGTGGGGTTTGGACCATCTTATAATAGAGTTTTAGAAAATTTTTTGATAGTAGAAATCGCTGGGATGCGATGCCATAGAGAGTGAAAGCCTCGTATACGAAATTGAAAAGTCTCTTGATGGAATCCAGAGTACGGCGAGACACGAGAAATCTTGTCGGAAGACGCGCAGACCACTGCGTAATCCTAAATACTACCTAATCACCGATAGTGAACCAGTACCGTGAGGGAAAGGTGAAAAGTACCCCGAGAGGGGAGTGAAATAGTATCTGAAACTATATGCTTACAAGAAGTCGGAGCTCGTTAATGAGTGACGGCGTGCCTTTTGTAGAATGAGCCGGCGAGTTACGATTATATGCAAGGTTAAGTGGAAAACATGGAGCCGTAGTGAAAGCGAGCCTTAATAGGGCGTTTAGTATGTAGTCGTAGACCCGAAACCAGGCGATCTAGCCATGAGCAGGTTGAAGTTAAGGTAATACTTAATGGAGGACCGAACCAACGTTCGTGAAAAGACCGTGGATGACTTGTGGCTAGTGGTGAAATTCCAATCGAGCCTGGAGATAGCTGGTTCTCCCCGAAATAGTTTTAGGACTAGCGTCAAAATTAGCACAACGGAGGTAAAGCACTGAATGTATAATGGCCCCACCTCGGGGTACTGAATGCAATCAAACTCTGAATGCCGTTGTTTTGTATGTTTGGCAGTCAGTCTGTGGGTGATAAGGTCCATGGACGAGAGGGAAACAGCCCAGATCATCAGTTAAGGTCCCAAAATCAATGTGCTAAGTGTAAAAAGGATGTGGAATGACTTAAACAGCTTGTAGGTTGGCTTAGAAGCAGCCATCCTTTAAAGAGTGCGTAACAGCTCACAAGTCGAGTTATTCTGCGCCGAAGATGTACCGGGGCTAAGCATTGTACCGAAACTATGGATTTTAAATTATTTTAAAGTGGTAGGGGAGCGTTCTAAACGGGACGAAGGTAGATCGTAAGGACTACTGGACTGTTTAGAAGTGAGAATGCCGGCATGAGTAACGATTGAAAGTGAGAATCTTTCATGCCGTTTGACTAAGGTTTCCTGGGCAAGGTTCGTCCACCCAGGGTTAGTCGGGACCTAAGGCGAGGCCGAAAGGCGTAGTCGATGGATAACAAGGTTGATATTCCTGTACCACCATGGTATGGAATGGAGTGACGGAGAAGGCTAAGATATCCCGGTTAATGGATTCCGGGCTAAGCGCAAAGAGGGTCATTTAGTAAATTTTATGGCATAACCTTGAAGCGTTATGGGGAGTGAAAGCTTCGGCAAGTAGCGAAGAGTCTGACGCCACGCTTCCAAGAAAAACTTCTACTATTAACTATCATGGTGCTCGTACCGAGAACGAACACACGTGGTCAAGGAGAAAATCCTAAGGCAAGCGAGATAACTATAGCTAAGGAACTCTGCAAAATCATCCCGTAAGTTAGCAAGAAGGGATGCTCACATAAGTAATTATGTGAGCCGCAGTGAAGAGGCCGGGGCGACTGTTTAGCAAAAACACAGCTCTCTGCTAAGTCGTAAGACGATGTATAGGGGGTGACGCCTGCCCAGTGCTGGAAGGTTAAGAGGATGGGTTAATAAATTTATTATGAAGCTCAGAATTGAAGCCCCAGTGAACGGCGGCCGTAACTATAACGGTCCTAAGGTAGCGAAATTCCTTGTCAGGTAAGTTCTGACCCGCACGAAAGGCGTAACGATCCCGGCGCTGTCTCGGCTATAGACTCGGTGAAATTTTAGTACCTGTGAAGATGCAGGTTACCCGCAACTAGACGGAAAGACCCCGTAGAGCTTTACTATAACTTGATATTGATTTTTGATCTAATATGTACAGGATAGGTGGGAGACTTTGAAGTAGATACGCTAGTAGCTATGGAGTTAACCTTGGGATACCACCCTTATTATTTTGAAAATCTAACCTTATTCAGTTATCCTGAATAGGAACAGTGTCAGGTGGGTAGTTTGACTGGGGCGGTCGCCTCCTAAAGAGTAACGGAGGCGCCCAAAGGTACCCTCAGTATGTATGGAAATCATACGCAGAGCGCAAAAGTAGAAGGGTGCTTGACTGTGAGACTTACAAGTCGAACAGGAACGAAAGTTGGGTTTAGTGATCCGGCGGTCCTGAGTGGAAAGGCCGTCGCTCAACGGATAAAAGTTACCTCGGGGATAACAGGCTTATCTCCCCCAAGAGTTCACATCGACGGGGAGGTTTGGCACCTCGATGTCGGCTCATCACATCCTGGAGCTGAAGTTGGTTCCAAGGGTCGGGCTGTTCGCCCAATAAAGTGGTACGTGAGCTGGGTTTAGAACGTCGTGAGACAGTTTGGTCCCTATCTGTTGTGGGCGTAGGAAGTTTGAGGAGATCTGTTCTTAGTACGAGAGGACCGGAATGGACCTACCTCTGGTGCTCCAGTTGTCATGCCAATGGCACAGCTGGGTAGCTATGTAGGGAATTGATAAGTGCTGAAAGCATCTAAGCACGAAGCAAACTTCAAGATGAGACTTCCCATCCAGAAATGGAATAAGACCCCTTAAAGATTATGAGGTTGATAGGTTGGGTGTGTAAGTATGGTGACATATTTAGCTGACCAATACTAATAGGTCGAGGACTTACTTTATTTTAAAAGTAATTCCTATTGTTGAAAGTCTAAAATAATGTTTATGTCTAGTTTTGAGAGAGCAATCTCTCTATCTGGTGCCTATAGCGGCGTGGCCACACCTGTTCCCATTCCGAACACAGAAGTTAAGCATGCCAGCGCTGACGATACCTTCACGGGGAAAATAAGACGGTGCCAGATTTTTTAATTTATTAATTCACTTTTTTAATTTTGTCGAAAACTCTTGATAAAATAAAAAAAATCATCAACTTGATAATTTTAAAAGGCTTTTATGTAAAATTACTATTTTTACTTTAACTTTTTTTATACATTAAAATATAATACCGCTGTTTGTTGGTTTGGAGTTAAACCCTTATGTTGGTATTTTCATTTTCAGAGATTTAAATAATTTTGAATATTAGTAAAACCTAAACCATGATAATGAATTAAGGCTTCTTTAAGACTAGATTGTAATTTACTGATTTTATTTAAGTTACGATAACTAGCTTCAGGATTAATTGTTGTTTTAGTTACACATAAAGTAGAATTTGTTTGTTTTGCTACTAAAAAATATAATTTTTGCATATCGGAAGTAATAATTGAATTTTCGTTAATTAATTCTTTGTTCATATTTTCAATAACTCATTGTTTTTGTAAACGTTTGGTGTTTGTGGATTTAACATAAATATTGTTATTAGGACGCATAAAGTTTTGTTAGGTAGGTAAATATTTGAATAAGTATTAAGGCAGTCAGCAATGATTGTCTTTTTATTTTATAAGGTGTTAAAAATTTGTTCTTTGAAAATTAAATACAAGTGAATTAATAATGTTGGTATGTATTAAAGCACGATAAATTGTGGGTGGTCGGCCATATCCATATAACCGAAAGAAGTTTACCAGTTAATAGATAACACCCTATTAGCTATAGCAATTTGTTTTGTTTTGCAATAAAAAAATGAATGGGTGGATTTCCTAAAAATATACACGCTATTAAATTAGTTCCAAGGGTAGGATGCGGATGTTAAAGTGTAGAAATTTCTATATAGAGGTATGCTAAGTTTAAAATTATTAAAATCTTTATCTAATAATAATAAAAAAACAAAATTTACTAACAAAGCTTGTTAAACACTTATAAATCGGGACTGTACAATTAACTGTGTCTCTAAGTAATTAACTTAAATTCACTCTGTCTTCAAATTTTATCATTAAATGTGAAATTGCATTACCCCAATTTTGAATTGGCATCGTTCATTTCTTAACCATATTTTGAAATGCTAAATAAAATATTTTAAAAACTGATGCGTCATTAGGAAAAATCTTTTTATTCTTAATGACTTTTCTTAATTGACTATTAACAGATTCAATCGCATTAGTTGTGTAAATAATTCTTCTAAATTCCTGAGGATATTCAAGAAAAATTATTAAATTATTTCAGTTATTTTTTCATGATTTAGTAATTTGTGGATACTTTTTATTTCATTTTTCTGAAAAATGATCTAAAGCAATTAACGCTATTTCTTCATTAGACTTCTTGCAAAATTAATATGATAATTATAATTTTTAAATTTAAAATAAATATAAAAGTGTTATTAAAATAATTTTTAGATTATTTTTACAAATATTTTGTCATTAAAACATAATAAAAATTATTATTTACAATAAAAAAAGACTGAAATTTTAAATTATCAAATATATTTAAACTAATAGTTGTAAATTATAAATTGAAGCTATTAAATTAAATCTTAAAGCAAATCTTTTTCTACGATTTCGATATTTTTCACTAATAATTTTAAATTTTTTAAGTATAGCAAAAACATTTTCAATAACAATTCTCATTTTTGAAATTCGCTCATTATTTTGCTTTTCTTCTTTATTTAAAGGGTTTTTCTTTGATTTTCTTTTAGGAATTAAAACATTATGATTAATTTTTTGTATGCCTTGATAACCTAAATCCACTAAAACAGTTGTTTCTGGTAAAAATTTAATTTTTGAATCTTTTAAAATTTTAAAGTCATGGTTTTTACCATAAGAAAAATCAGAACTAATAATTTTTTTACTATCTTTTTCAATTATAACTTGTGTTTTTATTGTGTGTTTTTTCTTTTTTCCTGAGTAGTGCTGTTTTTGTCTTTTTTTGGGCGTTGGATTTGGCTTTCAGTTACATCAATTATAACAGTCTTATCTTTGAAATAATCTTTTAATAGTGATTTTTGACCAGTAAGTTGTTGAAAATTAGGGTGTTTTATTAAAGTGTCTTCAATTCATTTGATATTTCTATAACAACTACTTTCACTAATATCATAACTTTTTGCAATATGAAAATAAGTTCTATATTCTCTTCAATATTCTAAAGTCATTAAAATACGATTTTCTAATGATAATTTATTGGTTCTTCCGCGACGAAATCTCTTTTTTAATTCTTCTATTTTTAAAATTTCTAGCATTTTATTAAAAGTAGTATGTTTAATACCAGTTAATCTTAAAAAATTTTTATCACTTATTTGATTATTTTTTTTAAATTTCATTTAAATTCCACCTTTTTATTAAAAACAACAATTCAATTATATTTTAAATTAATTTTGCAAGAAGTCTATTAATTGCTGTATAAATTGATTTTAAATCATTAGCTACAAGTTTGCGATCTTTGTTAAGGAACAAATTTTAAACTATTGCGAATTTGATGAACAATGCATAATTGATGCTGTGTTTTTGGGAAAACAGCTTCTATTGCATCGACATCCCAGTTAAATTATCACTACAAGCAACAAGAATATCTTGTAACCCACGATTTTTCATTTCCGTAAGATTATTAAGTCAAAATTTGGCTCCCTCATTCTCACTAATTCACATTCCTAAAATATCTTTTAAACCATCTAAATTAATTCCTAAGGCAAGATAAACTGCTTTATTTATTATTCGTTTATCTTGCTTTACTTTAACAACAATACAATCAAAATAAACAATCGGATAAATCTTCTCTAAAGGTTTAGTTTGTCACATTTTAACTTCTTCAATAACATCATCAGTTATTTGACTAATTAAACTTTCTGAAATTTCTGCTCCGTGATAGAATTCTTGCAATTGTGCTTTGATATCAGAAATTGTCATTCCTCTTGCATATAAAGAAATTACTTTTTGATCAAAGTTATCAAATCTTCTTTGTCTTTTCGGAATAATTACTGGTTCAAAAGTACTATTTCGATCTCTTGGTACATCAATTGCGATTGAACCATTTTTAGTGTAATAATGGTTTTTTGTGTGTTGCCATTTCTTTTATTATGATTCTTATCAGTTTCAAGATGATCTTTAATTTCCGTATTTAACATTCGTTCAGTTAATTTTTTGGTAAATTCCTGAAAAATAGTATTGCCTTTTAATTTTGTCGAAAACTCTTGATAAAATAAAAAAAATCATCAACTTGATAATTTTAAAAGGCTTTTATGTAAAATTACTATTTTTACTTTAACTTTTTTTATACATTAAAATATAATACCGCTGTTTGTTGGTTTGGAGTTAAACCCTTATGTTGGTATTTTCATTTTCAGAAATTTAAATAATTTTGAATATTAGTAAAACCTAAACCATGATAATGAATTAAGGCTTCTTTAAGACTAGATTGTAATTTACTGATTTTATTTAAGTTACGATAACTAGCTTCAGGATTAATTGTTGTTTTAGTTACACATAAAGTAGAATTTGTTTGTTTTGCTACTAAAAAATATAATTTTTGCATATCAGAAGTAATAATTGAATTTTCGTTAATTAATTCTTTGTTCATATTTTCAATAACTCATTGTTTTTGTAAACGTTTGGTGTTTGTGGATTTAACATAAATATTGTTATTATTATCAATTGCCATTTGAATACAGCATTTAGTATTAGTTGCGAATGGGTCAAGGTGAATTCTTCGTGGATCAGTTTTATATTTGAAATTTCCTTTGTGGATTTCTTTAATAAATGTTTCATCGATTTGGATTTTACCAGATAATTTTTTAAATTTTAATTGGGTATTTTCTAATTGTTTTGATTTCATTAATTTTTGACGATTATATCAAGCAGTTTTTAATGTAGTTTTAATAAAACGAGAAATTGTTTTACTAGATTGCCCCAGCAATGAAATTTGAATCAATAAATTTCATTGTTCATAATTTAAATGACTTCAATAAATAAAATGATTACGAAAAGCGTCAAAACTTGCACGGCAATTTTTACATAAACATTTTTGTTTTCCTTCTGAATTATGTCCATTTTTAACGCAATGGTAAGATTCACATTTAGGGCATTTAAATACCTTGCGCTCTAAATTTTTGATCAATTTCATTTAACCGTTTTTGTTTTTTTATTAATTCTGCTTGTTGTTTGACTTTTTCATAAAATTCTAAAAATTGATCATCTGTTAAAGTATTTACTAGTTCTTGAATTATTTTTTCCATAATTATTATCCACCTCTATCATATTAAAAATATACCTAAAATTAAGTATATTCAATAAATATCAAGAGTTTTCGACAAAATTAAAAGTATTGCCTTTAAATAAATCTTGTGGATTATCAATATTTTCTAAAAAATAATCAACAACTTTATCAATTGCATCAGGTTCTTTTTTTATTTTTTTTTTTTTTTGTCATTTTCTGTTCTCCTTCGTTTAAGTATAATTCAGAATGAATTATCGAGACACAGAATTTTGGACAGGCCCATATTTTTTTTATATATATAGTTAAAATTTAATAAAATTAATAATTTTTTATTGTGTAAAAATTCAATAATATGATAAAATGGTAACGAATAAAAATGACAATAACAAGAAAGGCAAGGTTAGTTTAGTAATTAAATAATATAATTAGCTGATTGTTTTACTTCTTCAAAGCAATACCTAAGAAAACTAAACGCGACCTACGTGTCCTTTTAATTGTTGAAAAGCTCAATAAGTATGATATTATTATTGTGATATTGATTTTATAAAGGAGAACTAAAATGTCAAGAAAATGTGAAGTAACTGGTAAAAGTGTTCTGTCTGGTAATAAGCGTTCTCATGCCATGAATGCATCAAGAAGAAAATGAAATGTTAATTTACAAACTGTAAAAGTGGAAATTGATGGCCAAGTAAAAAAAGTTAAAATGTCAACTCGTGCTTTAAGAACATTAAAACGCAAAGGAATTTAATTCTATATAAAGTATAAAAAAAGATAACTAAGTTATCTTTTTTTATTATTTACTACATTTCATACTTAATACCCAATAAATAAATATATAATAAACGTATGAACAAAAATAAAATAATCATAAATGAAGAAATATTTGAAGATTATATTCAAAATGAACTAATATCACTAGAATGAAATGAGCTATTAGATAAAAATTTAAAGAGAGCTGACAACCAAGAGACTATTAATTTTAGTGTTCTTAAAAAATCTATTATTAAAATTAATAATGTAGATAGCATAATTGCTGATAAAGCTATTAATGAAATTAGAAAAATATCTGATTCATTGCTTGAGATGAATATTAAAGCTACCAAATTGTTAAGAGAAGGCATTAAAATTTATGATTCAAATGAAGATAGAACTTTAACAATTAATTTAATATCAGAAGATATTACTATAAATAATTATCAAACATTTTTTCGTCGGGCCTGTCCAAAATTCTGTGTCTCGATAATTCATTCTGAATTCTACTTAAAAGAAGGAGAACAGAAAATGACAAAAAAAAAAAAATAAAAAAAGAACCTGATGCAATTGATAAAGTTGTTGATTATTTTTTAGAAAATATTGATAATCCACAAGATTTATTTAAAGGCAATACTATTTTTCAGGAATTTACCAAAAAATTAACTGAACGAATGTTAAATACGGAAATTAAAGATCATCTTGAAACTGATGAGAATCATAATAGACTTGGTACATAACCTTTAATTTTATCTACTATTTTGATAATATTATTTCCTAGGTGAAGTACAAATGTTAGATAAATACAAAGACGAAAACGAATTTTATAGTTTAATAGGCATAAAATATAAAACTTTCATGAAAATGGTAGAAATTTTAAAAGAAGGTGAAGCTAAACAAAAACAAATTGGTGGTAGACCAAATAAATTATCAATAGAGTAAAGATTACTTATGACTTTAGAATACTGAAAAGAATATAGTACATATCGTATTATTGCAAAAAAATATAATATTAGTCATGTTAGTTGTATTCGTAATATCTTTTGAGTTGAAAATACTCTAATAAAAAATAGTCACTTTCATATACCTGGCAAAAAGATATTATTAGAAAATAAGGGTACTACTAATAATTTATTAGCAATTGATGCTACAAAAATTCCAATTGAAAGAATTAAAAAAAACTAAAATTATTATTTTCTGGTAAGAAAAGGCAACATTCATTAAAATCGCAAATAATTATTGATTTATTTAACAATAAAATTATTTCAGTAGATTTTTGTTATGGCAGTACTCATGATTATAAGTTATTTTTAAAATCAAATACACTTATAAATCCAAAATTAGAATTAATTGCCGATTCAGGATATCAAGGTTTGCAAAATGTTCATAAAAATACATTATTGCCAATTAAAAAGAGTAAAAATAATTTTTAATTTTGTCGAAAACTCTTGATAAAATAAAAAAAATCATCAACTTGATAATTTTAAAAGGCTTTTATGTAAAATTACTATTTTTACTTTAACTTTTTTATATATTAAAATATAATACCGCTGTTTGTTGGTTGGGAGTTAAACCCTTATGTTGGTATTTTCATTTTCAGAGATTTAAATAATTTTGAATATTAGTAAAACCTAAACCATGATAATAGACTTCTTGCAAAATTAATATGATAATTATAATTTTTAAATTTAAAATAAATATAAAAGTGTTATTAAAATAATTTTTAGATTATTTTTACAAATATTTTGTCATTAAAACATAATAAAAATTATTATTTACAATAAAAAAAGACTGAAATTTTAAATTATCAAATATATTTAAACTAATAGTTGTAAATTATAAATTGAAGCTATTAAATTAAATCTTAAAGCAAATCTTTTTCTACGATTTCGATATTTTTCACTAATAATTTTAAATTTTTTAAGTATAGCAAAAACATTTTCAATAACAATTCTCATTTTTGAAATTCGCTCATTATTTTGCTTTTCTTCTTTATTTAAAGGGTTTTTCTTTGATTTTCTTTTAGGAATTAAAACATTATGATTAATTTTTTGTATGCCTTGATAACCTAAATCCACTAAAACAGTTGTTTCTGGTAAAAATTTAATTTTTGAATCTTTTAAAATTTTAAAGTCATGGTTTTTACCATAAGAAAAATCAGAACTAATAATTTTTTTACTATCTTTTTCAATTATAACTTGTGTTTTTATTGTGTGTTTTTTCTTTTTTCCTGAGTAGTGCTGTTTTTGTCTTTTTTTGGGCGTTGGATTTGGCTTTCAGTTACATCAATTATAACAGTCTTATCTTTGAAATAATCTTTTAATAGTGATTTTTGACCAGTAAGTTGTTGAAAATTAGGGTGTTTTATTAAAGTGTCTTCAATTCATTTGATATTTCTATAACAACTACTTTCACTAATATCATAACTTTTTGCAATATGAAAATAAGTTCTATATTCTCTTCAATATTCTAAAGTCATTAAAATACGATTTTCTAATGATAATTTATTGGTTCTTCCGCGACGAAATCTCTTTTTTAATTCTTCTATTTTTAAAATTTCTAGCATTTTATTAAAAGTAGTATGTTTAATACCAGTTAATTTTAAAAAATTTTTATCACTTATTTGATTATTTTTTTTAAATTTCATTTAAATTCCACCTTTTTATTAAAAACAACAATTCAATTATATTTTAAATTAATTTTGCAAGAAGTCTAATGAATTAAGGCTTCTTTAAGACTAGATTGTAATTTACTGATTTTATTTAAGTTACGATAACTAGCTTCAGGATTAATTGTTGTTTTAGTTACACATAAAGTAGAATTTGTTTGTTTTGCTACTAAAAAATATAATTTTTGCATATCAGAAGTAATAATTGAATTTTCGTTAATTAATTCTTTGTTCATATTTTCAATAACTCATTGTTTTTGTAAACGTTTGGTGTTTGTGGATTTAACATAAATATTGTTATTATTATCAATTGCCATTTGAATACAGCATTTAGTATTAGTTGCGAATGGGTCAAGGTGAATTCTTCGTGGATCAGTTTTATATTTGAAATTTCCTTTATGGATTTCTTTAATAAATGTTTCATCGATTTGGATTTTACCAGATAATTTTTTAAATTTTAATTGGGTATTTTCTAATTGTTTTGATTTCATTAATTTTTGACGATTATATCAAGCAGTTTTTAATGTAGTTTTAATAAAACGAGAAATTGTTTTACTAGATTGCCCCAGCAATGAAATTTGAATCAATAAATTTCATTGTTCATAATTTAAATGACTTCAATAAATAAAATGATTACGAAAAGCGTCAAAACTTGCACGGCAATTTTTACATAAATATTTTTGTTTTCCTTCTGAATTATGTCCATTTTTAACGCAATGGTAAGATTCACATTTAGGGCATTTAATACCTTGCGCTCTAAATTTTTGATCAATTTCATTTAAACGTTTTTGTTTTTTTATTAATTCTGCTTGTTGTTTGACTTTTTCATAAAATTCTAAAAATTGATCATCTGTTAAAGTATTTACTAGTTCTTGAATTATTTTTTCCATAATTATTAGCCACCTCTATCATATTAAAAATATACCTAAAATTAAGTATATTCAATAAATATCAAGAGTTTTCGACAAAATTAAAAAAAATAATCCTTTAAATCCAGATAAAAAGGAATATAATAGCTTTTTAAGTAAAGTTAGAATTGTCATTGAACATGTTTTTGCTAGATTAAAAAGATTTAAAATACTAGTTTATCGTTATCGCAATAAGATTAGAAGATTTGGATTACGATTTAACTTAATTTCAGGAATATATAATTTTGAATTAAGCTAGTTATAGTTATGTACCAAGTCTAATAAAAGAAATGGCAACACACAAAAAACCATTATTACTAAAAATGGTTCAATCGCAATTGATGTACCAAGAGATCGAAATAGTACTTTTGAACCAGTAATTATTCCGAAAAGACAAAGAAGATTTGATAACTTTGATCAAAAAGTAATTTCTTTATATGCAAGAGGAATGACAATTTCTGATATCAAAGCACAATTGCAAGAATTCTATCACGGAGCAGAAATTTCAGAAAGTTTAATTAGTCAAATAACTGATGATGTTATTGAAGAAGTTAAAATGTGACAAACTAAACCTTTAGAGAAGATTTATCCGATTGTTTATTTTGATTGTATTGTTGTTAAAGTAAAGCAAGATAAACGAATAATAAATAAAGCAGTTTATCTTGCCTTAGGAATTAATTTAGATGGTTTAAAAGATATTTTAGGAATGTGAATTAGTGAGAATGAGGGAGCGGAGCCAAATTTTGACTTAATAATCTTACGGAAATGAAAAATCGTGGGTTACAAGATATTCTTGTTGCTTGTAGTGATAATTTAACTGGGATGTCTGATACAATAGAAGCTGTTTTCCCAAAAACACAGCATCAATTATGCATTGTTCATCAAATTCGCAATAGTTTAAAATTTGTTCCTTACAAAGATCGCAAACTTGTAGCTAATGATTTAAAATCAATTTATACAGCAATTAATGAAGAAATAGCGTTAATTGCTTTAGATCATTTTTCAGAAAAATGAAATAAAAAGTATCCACAAATTACTAAATCATGAAAAAATAACTGAAATAATTTAATAATTTTTCTTGAATATCCTCAGGAATTTAGAAGAATTATTTACACAACTAATGCGATTGAATCTGTTAATAGTCAATTAAGAGAGCCTGTCCAAAATTCTGTGTCTCGATAATTCATTCTGAATTATACTTAAAAGAAGGAGAACAGAAAATTTTGGACAGGCCTCATAATTTAACTGGAATGTCTGATGCAATAGAAGCTGTGTTCCCAAAAACACAGCATCAATTATGCATCGTTCATCAAATTCGTAATAGTTTAAAATTTGTCCCTTACAAAGAACGCAAACTTGTAGCTAATGATTTAAAATCAATTTATACAGCAATTAATGAAGAAATAGCGCTAGTTGCTTTAAATCATTTTTCAGAAAAATGAAATAAAAAGTATCCACAAATTACTAAATCATGAAAAAATAACTGAAATAATTTAATAATTTTTCTTGAATATCCTCAAGAATTTAGAAGGATTATTTACACAACTAATGCGATTGAATCTGTTAATAGTCAACTAAGAAAAGTCATTAAGAATAAAAAGATTTTTCCTAATGACGCATCAGTTTTTAAAATATTTTATTTAGCATTTCAAAATATGGTTAAGAAATGAACGATGCCAATTCAAAATTGGGGTAGTGCAATTTCACATTTAATGATAAAATTTGAGGACAGAGTGAATTTAAGTTAATTACTTAAAGACACAGTTAATTGTACAGTCCCCCTTTTTGTGCTCTTAATTCGATTAATTATAGTTAAATTTAGTCATATCTATGTACTTTTAAAAATATTCTAAATATTTTTTTATTTGTTAATTTTTTTTCATCTTGTTCTAATAAATTTTTCTTAAATTTCGCAATAAATATTCGTTGTGAATAAGTAAAATCTTTTGGTAGCTGTTTTGCTTCACTACCATATTTCTTTTTATCTTTAAAAAACCGATAAATATTAACTGCAATATAATATGCTAGTAATAATGTTAAAATCGTAAAAAATACTAATCCAAATATACTCATGTTTCTTTTCTCCTTAATTTTTTAATCTTTTAATATGCAATATCAACACAAAGTCAATTATCACCGACTAAATCAGTTCTAACAGATTTAACTGCAGATTTAGACGCTCAAATTTTTTGTTCTAATCCAGTTTTTTTATTAATAGAATATATAAACTCTTGACAATAATCTTTGCCAGACTCATCCACATTAACTCACATTTTCATTTCTAAAACTCCTCAAAAAAATTGCAATAACTTAGTTAAATAACTCAACTAACATAGATAATTAACGGGCGGAGCATACGCTTTCCGCACCGTTTAAACACCATAAAAACTAACTAAAATATTTTTTTATTTACCCCTATTCTTAAAACACCGTAAAACATTTTTAAAATGAATTTTTAAAATAATCAAAACTTACAACCTTTTTATCATATTCTTTTTCAGCAACAAAAAAACCTAACAACTCATGACCTAAAATCAAACTAGACTCTTGACCTTTATCATTAATAAAAACTAACCGACATTCACCATCTCTAATTATTCCTATACAAATAGAATTCTCATATTTTCCTTTATAAACAAATCGTTTCGAAAACCAAATACCAGTAGATTCATACAATCACGGAATTGCCGGTGCTTTAATAAGTACTGCATTTTGTGTTTCTTTTAAAAGATATTTTTCAGTATTTAAAAAAATATTTTCAATATTTCTCATATACATACCATCCTTACAATATTTAGTTATATTAAACTAAGTTATATTTAGCTTAGTTATCTAACTAAGTTAAATATTTATTTTTTTAAACATTTATGTTTAACAAAATTTGTTAGTAAACTTCGTTTACTAATTAACTTAGTTTATTACTATCAAGGCACAAAAAAATACAAGGCATAACTAAAAATAATAAATATTAATTTAACCTTATATTTCTTGTAATAAATAAATGAGCTCCTATTTATTTATCAATTTAACAGCAAACTTGTAAAAACCAAAATCTTGTCATATGTATATGGTTTCTACAAAAAATCTTTTTATTCTTAATGACTTTTCTTAATTGACTATTAACAGATTCAATCGCATTAGTTGTGTAAATAATTCTTCTAAATTCCTGAGGATATTCAAGAAAAATTATTAAATTATTTCAGTTATTTTTTCATGATTTAGTAATTTGTGGATACTTTTTATTTCATTTTTCAGAAAAATGATCTAAAGCAATTAACGCTATTTCTTCATTAATTGCTGTATAAATTGATTTTAAATCATTAGCTACAAGTTTGCGATCTTTGTAAGGAACAAATTTTAAACTATTGCGAATTTGATGAACAATGCATAATTGATGCTGTGTTTTTGGGAAAACAGCTTCTATTGCATCAGACATCCCAGTTAAATTATCACTACAAGCAACAAGAATATCTTGTAACCCACGATTTTTCATTTCCGTAAGATTTATTAAGTCAAAATTTGGCTCCCTCATTTTCACTAATTCACATTCCTAAAATATCTTTTAAACCATCTAAATTAATTCCTAAAGCAAGATAAACTGCTTTATTTATTATTCGTTTATCTTGCTTTACTTTAACAACAATACAATCAAAATAAACAATCGGATAAATCTTCTCTAAAGGTTTAGTTTGTCACATTTTAACTTCTTCAATAACATCATCAGTTATTTGACTAATTAAACTTTCTGAAATTTCTGCTCCGTGATAGAATTCTTGCAATTGTGCTTTGATATCAGAAATTGTCATTCCTCTTGCATATAAAGAAATTACTTTTTGATCAAAGTTATCAAATCTTCTTTGTCTTTTCGGAATAATTACTGGTTCAAAAGTACTATTTCGATCTCTTGGTACATCAATTGCGATTGAACCATTTTTAGTAATAATGGTTTTTTGTGTGTTGCCATTTCTTTTATTATGATTCTCATCAGTTTCAAGATAATCTTTAATTTCCGTATTTAACATTCGTTCAGTTAATTTTTTGGTAAATTCCTGAAAAATAGTATTGCCTTTAAATAAATCTTGTGGATTATCAATATTTTCTAAAAAATAATCAACAACTTTATCAATTGCGTCAGGTTCTTTTTTTATTTTTTTTGTCATTTTCTGTTCTCCTTCGTTTAAGTATAATTCAGAATGAATTATCGAGACACAGAATTTTGGACAGGCCCTTAATATAAGGGTGTTTTCTATTAACTGGTAAACTTCTTTCGGTTATGGCGACCACCCACAATTTATCGTGCTTTAATACATACCAACATTATTAATTCACTTGTATTTAATTTTCAAAGAACAAATTTTTAACACCTTATAAAATAAAAAGACAATCATTGCTGACTGTCTTAATATTTATTCAAATCTTTTCCCACCTAAGAAAACTTTATGCGTCCAAGAATATTTTGCTCTAGTTAGACATTTTGGTCATATTGTTCTAGCGAGTGGACAACGACCTGAACATATTTGGGTTAAAGTCAGAGATATTGCTAATTCGGTTATTGTTGGTATTACTAAGAAATCAGTTAATATTTTTCGCCCTTACCTAAAAGTTGTCTATGGCACTTTTAAATCTGTAGAAGAATATGAACGCTGACGCACGAGTTTAATTGATGCTAAAAATAATAAAAAAGGTCGTAAAACTAAATATCGTAATATTCCGGAATTAGATATCTACTTTTTTAAATTAAAAATTCCAATGTTCGTCTTAGAGTGTTATGACAACAAGTATTTATCTTTTTTACGCCCTATTGCTAATCGCATTGTTGTTGACACTTATGAAGATAAATTTTATAAAACTACCGAAGTTGATTTAGAAATACTAAAATACCTTAAAATGGAAAAATTTAGTCGTATTATGAAATTACTAAAAAGTAATTTGAAAGATAAGAATTAATTCCTTTGCTAGTAGCGAGAATAATGGTTTATATTAGACTTCTTGCAAAATTAATATGATAATTATAATTTTTAAATTTAAAATAAATATAAAAGTGTTATTAAAATAATTTTTAGATTATTTTTACAAATATTTTGTCATTAAAACATAATAAAAATTATTATTTACAATAAAAAAAGACTGAAATTTTAAATTATCAAATATATTTAAACTAATAGTTGTAAATTATAAATTGAAGCTATTAAATTAAATCTTAAAGCAAATCTTTTTCTACGATTTCGATATTTTTCACTAATAATTTTAAATTTTTTAAGTATAGCAAAAACATTTTCAATAACAATTCTCATTTTTGAAATTCGCTCATTATTTTGCTTTTCTTCTTTATTTAAAGGGTTTTTCTTTGATTTTCTTTTAGGAATTAAAACATTATGATTAATTTTTTGTATGCCTTGATAACCTAAATCCACTAAAACAGTTGTTTCTGGTAAAAATTTAATTTTTGAATCTTTTAAAATTTTAAAGTCATGGTTTTTACCATAAGAAAAATCAGAACTAATAATTTTTTTACTATCTTTTTCAATTATAACTTGTGTTTTTATTGTGTGTTTTTTCTTTTTTCCTGAGTAGTGCTGTTTTTGTCTTTTTTTGGGCGTTGGATTTGGCTTTCAGTTACATCAATTATAACAGTCTTATCTTTGAAATAATCTTTTAATAGTGATTTTTGACCAGTAAGTTGTTGAAAATTAGGGTGTTTTATTAAAGTGTCTTCAATTCATTTGATATTTCTATAACAACTACTTTCACTAATATCATAACTTTTTGCAATATGAAAATAAGTTCTATATTCTCTTCAATATTCTAAAGTCATTAAAATACGATTTTCTAATGATAATTTATTGGTTCTTCCGCGACGAAATCTCTTTTTTAATTCTTCTATTTTTAAAATTTCTAGCATTTTATTAAAAGTAGTATGTTTAATACCAGTTAATCTTAAAAAATTTTTATCACTTATTTGATTATTTTTTTTAAATTTCATTTAAATTCCACCTTTTTATTAAAAACAACAATTCAATTATATTTTAAATTAATTTTGCAAGAAGTCTATTATATTTGTTTATTTTCTAAAAAGTTTGTAAATTAGATGAATTAAAACGATAAAAAATGCTACTAAGAAATTTTATACTACTTTATCTATGTTTTCCCAACGCCCTTAAAAGTTTTAGGAAAACATCTTTAGTTGTTATTGTAATTATCATTGCAATTATCTTCTTTCAAAATTCTCGCTACTAGCAAGGGAATTAACTATCATATTATTTTAATCTAAGAAAGGATACTTAATTATGGCAAATTTAGAAAAAATGGCATCATTCTTTGCTGATTTTATTTATAAAGTTTTTGATTTAATTTGAAGTATGACTATTCCTGGCACCGGAATTCGGATTATCATTATTCCTTTAATCTCTTTAATTGCTAACTTTGTCTTTGTTGCTATTTTAGGTATTGGAATGCAAGCCAAAGAAAGTTATAGAAAGGCAAGAACTAACAAATCTGTTAAAGAGTGAGGTGAGAAATAATGTTTAAACTAGTTATAATTTTTCTTTTAATTACCGTTTTTTCTATCTTTGCTTTTGATGAATTTCTTGGTTTATGGCGTTTTGTAAATGAAGGGTTGGAATATTTTAATAAAGTTATTGTGACTAACAGTGAATTTTTACAATTATTTAAACCAATGATTAGGTTATTTTCTCAACATCCAATTTTTATTATTCTTGGAACAATTGGCATTTTATCAACAATATACTTTATTTTAAGAAGTTAAACGCAAAAGAAAGGACAAATAGATATGTATAAATTTATGTCGTGGTTATAATATAAAAAAGTTATCGCTTTTATTGGTTTAGTCCCTCTAGGTGCCTTCTTTGATACAAAACAACCACCAAAACCTAGTATGGAACAATCTTTTATAAAGCGAGAAAAACGAGCCACAAATCCTAGTCAATGTGATAATGGTTGTAAGTTGGAGTTTGCTAGTATTCAAAATAGTTATATTTTTAAATGACCTGCTCTTGGTTTTGTTTGAAATACTGATGATAAATTAGATGATTTGCCTCAAGATGTTTCTGCTCTTACAATTCCTGAACGTGGTAGTATGTCAGGTTATGTTTTTAATTTTTATAAAAAAATATGACTAGAATTATTAATGTTAATGGTGAATATGATAAATATTATATTGATAAAATTGTTAATGTAAAGATTACAATTTTAAAAACTTCAGCTTTAGACAGGTATGATAGGCGTGCCGGTTATATAATTACCTCATTCTCTGCCGAAATGCCTAATAAAAATTAGTAATTTAATAAATATTATTAAAAATCGTATTTTTTGTAATACGATTTTCTTAATTTAAGGAGTTTAAAAATGAAATATATTATTTCCCAAGCTGATTTAGCAGATTTAAAAGCAAAAATCCAGAGTTGATTAACAACAATTTATAACCACAAACACTATTACAAAACTAAAAAACGAGTTATTAGTTATTTGAATTTATGTAATCAATTTTATTTAGAACCAATAACTTTAAATAAATTAGTAAAAAAGCATTTTCACGGTACACGAAATACATTTTATCAATGAGCTAATAAAATTCTTACTGCTTATCAAAGTGATGATTTTAATAGTTTAATTTTTAAATATACAAAACCTAACAAAATTAGTTATCAGTATAGTTTAAATTCTCGTGAAAAAGTATGTGATTTATATTTTGATTATAGAAATATTCAAGCCGGTGGAATGTGGTCTTTATTTAACAATTTAAAAATGAGTTTTCACGATGTCAAAAATTCAGAAGTTCCTAAAAACATTAAAACTTTTTATCGCTGAATTAAATCCGACCCTCGTTGAAAAGAATTAAAACAACAAATCAAACAAACAAAACGCCATTTTAAGCGTTATGAAGTCTCCGAAATTGGTCTTTTGCAAATGGATGCCAAAATTATTACTACAACAAATTTTCCGGTTGATAAAAAATATTACATTTATGATTTCATTGACGAAATGCACGCGGACGCGTAAAGTTTTGTTAGGTGGAAAAATATTTGATTAATTTTGAAAGAAAAGTAACTACAATTTAATTATCGTTTTATTTGAAAAATAAGTAATAAAACAAAATATTTAATATTAACAAACATAATCTCAATAAAATTCTATAGAAACTAAGTAAAATGCTTATAAAAACAACATTAAAATAATTTTTTATTTTAATTTTGTCGAAAACTCTTGATAAAATAAAAAAAAATCATACATAAGAAATATATACTTAATTTGCATATTGAAATAATTTATAGTAAATGATTATTTTTTCTTTTTTAAAAAAATACCTAAGAAAACTAAACGCGACCATAATGTATGGACGCATAAAGTTTTGTTAGGTGGGAAAAGATTTGAATAAGTATTAAGACAGTCAGCAATGATTGTCTTTTTATTTTATAAGATGTTAAAAATTTGTTCTTTGAAAATTAAATACAAGTGAATTAATAATGTTGGTATGTATTAAAGCACGATAAATTGTGGGTGGTCGCCATAACCAAAAGAAGTTTACCAGTTAATAGATAACATCCTATTAACTATAGCAATTTGTTTCGTTTTGCAATAAAAAAATGAATGGGTGGATTTCCTAAAAATATACACGCTATTAAATTAGTTCCAAGGGTAGGATGCGGATGTTAAAGTGTAAAAATTTCTATATAGGGGTATGCTAAGTTTAAAATTATTAAAATCTTTATCTAATTAAAAAACAAAATTCAGTAACAAAGTTTGTTAAACACTTAAATCTGCGATATATAAGTGTTTAAAAAACTAAGTTAACTAACAACTTAGTTAATATAACTTAGTTTATTTATAAGAGAGGTAATTTATTATGAAAAACATTGAAAACATTTTCTTAAATACTAAGAAATATCTCTTAAAAGAAACACAAAACGCAATGCTTATTAAAGCCCCAAAAATTCCGTGATTTAGTGAACAAATCGGTATTTGGTTTCCAAAGCGATTTGTTTATAAAGGAAAATATGAAAATTCAATTTGCATCGGAATAATAAAAGATAGTAAATATCAAGTAATTTCAATTAATCAACAAGAGCAAGAAACCAAGTTAATTAAAGGCCAAGAATTATTAGGCTTCTTCATTGCCGAAAAAGAAAACAACAAAAAAGATATAAATTATAACTATTTTAAAGGAGTTTAAAAATGAATATTGCGATTGGAATAATATTTATTATCATTTGCATAATGCTATTGGCATATTTTGCTTATAAAAT
Organism: Spiroplasma endosymbiont of Clivina fossor; assembly: GCF_964031115.1. Lineage (GTDB taxonomy): Bacteria > Bacillota_I > Bacilli_A > Mycoplasmatales > Nriv7 > Nriv7. The sequence goes on along the minus strand of NZ_OZ035006.1, from coordinate 1,616,599 downwards.
TTATGCCAAAATAAAAATGCGAATTAAATATAAAAATGCCATTAAAAGTAATACTGGTAATTTTACAAAAGACGAAAAAGTATTTATTGCTCGCTTTGAAGAATGAGTTAAAGCTCCTAATTCAAAAAACAATAACGCGGATAAAAAATAATGTTTTGAAAAATTATCATGGAATTCTTAGAACTGTTTGTTCCGATAGAAAAAATGCCTGCACAAGTTGCGTTTATTGCCGGATTAATTATTATCATTACTTTTCTTTTCGCCTTAATTTCAATTATGTATTTACCAATAAAAATGATTTTTGGGAGATAAAAAATGACAATAAACTTAAAAGAATTTAATTGAGAACAAATTAAACAAACTTTCTGAGATTTATTTATTCAAATTACAACTATTCCAGCTCATATTACTGGTGGTAAAGAAATTAATTTAACTGAAGAGCCACTTTGACTTTTAATAGCAAACATTGCTTTTTGATTCTTGACAGCAGTTATGGTGTGATTTATTCTAATGCTACTTTGAAAAACCATATCAGTATTTAGATAGAAGCAAAAGTAATGTCGCGAAGCTAAATTGTGATGCATTCACAAAGAAATTCAAAATTAATTAGGAAAAAACACAATCGTGTTAAGGTTAATCGTGGTTTTAACAAATTTAAGAAAAACTTTGAATATAAATGATGAATGTTTTAAAAAGAAAGGGGGTGATTATATGTTTGGAATTTTCTTGGCCGATGCACCAGCAACAGTAGAAAAAATAACAGCTAGTGACGCGATGACTAAATTGTGAAATGCAATTATAACAGCGTTTACTAAAATGTGAGAAATTATTGCTGTTAATATGCCACAAGTCGGTAACTTCTTTGCTGACTACTGAATATTCATTTTTCCATTTATTTTGGCAATATTCTTTATTTGCTTTAAAATGTTTGAAAAATTACTTGGAGCTGTACGCTAACAAAAAAATAAAGTGAGGTGCAAGATGAAATTTTGCAAATGAATAATAGAAAAAAATAACCATTTTATTGAATTAAATCGCACCTCATTTTTAATTTTATGACATTGCGGAGCAATTTGATATATTTACAACGGTTATTTTAAAAACATTGTGAGCTATTTATTTTTAGCGGGTTGTATTTTAATTTTCCTTTTTAAAATTGGTAATTTAACACAAATTAACAAAGTTATTAATTTCTTAAAAAATTCACCATTAAATATTGTGATAGGTTCATTGGGAACTGGAAAAACCGCTTTTCTAGTATACGCATCAAAATTACTAAAAAAGAAGAAATATCACATCGCCTCAACCTTTCCATTACTAGAAACTCAAAAATTAAGTTTAGGACATATGGGATTATTAGACTTTGATTATCCGGTATTGCCAGACAAAACCTTACTTTTGTGAGATGAAACCAATTTATTTTTAGAAGGAACTGATTGAGAAAAAAATAATACCAAAAATGAAGAAACCGGTATTCAAGAATATTTCGCTCTGGCACGGCATTTCGGTCATATTGTGCTTGCTAGCGGTCAAAGAGATAAACATATTTGAGTTAAAGTTCGTGATATTGCCAATAATGTGATTGTGGGCATTCGTAAAAAACCCGTTAATATTTTTCGACCCTACTTAAAAGTCATCTATGGCACCTTTACTAGCATTGAAGAATATGAACGCTGACGAAACACCTTAATTGATGCTAAAAATAGTAAAAAGGGTCGTCGCATTAAATACCGGGATATTCCTGAACTTGATATTTATTTTTTTAAACTAAAAATTCCCCTACCAATACTTAATACTTACAATTCTTTTTACCTAGCATTTTTAAGAGATTACTTAAATTCAAAAGTAAATCCTGATTATGAAGATAAATACTATACTGATACGGCAATTGATTTAGAAGACTTAGAATACTTAAAAATGGATAAATTTAGCAAATTTTTAAGAAAAATGAAAGAAAAGGAACAATAAAAAATGGAAAATCTCGCAAAAATGGCCGACTTTCTTGCCCAAATGCTTTATAAAGTTTTTGATTTAATTTGAAGTCTTGAAGTGCCGGGAACAAAAATTCAACTAATATTTCCCTTATTCTTAACGCTTGCTGTAGAATTTCTTATGGCAATTATTCTTGGTTTTGGCAGTCAACAAGTTAATTTAGAAAAGCAACGCCAATATGCCGTTAAAAATAGTGGTCGTTTAAGTGCGTGAGGAAAAGTTAAAAAACAAATAAAACCAATAAATCCAAATAAAATTAATTGAAAACAAAGAAATAAAAAAATAAAACAAGGTAACTAACGATGTTTAAACTAATTATTATTTTTATCTTAATAACTGTTCTTGGATTATTAGCTGGTAGTCATTTTGAAACTTTAACGAACTATATTAGCGAAGGCCTTGCCAATTTTAAAAAGTTTATTACTAGCAATTTAACAATTTTAGAACTGTTTAAACCAATGGCACGAACATTTTCACAACATCCAATCTTTACCATTCTTGGCGTTACTTGTGTACTTATTGCCTTATTTATTGTGATTAAAGGACGATAAAAAATATGAAAGAAGAATTAAAATGAAAAAACTTTTAGTAAAATTATTTAAAAAAGATAATTCAAAAGAAAAAGCGCTGTTAAAATTAAGAATTAAAAATTCTTTTAAAAAGCAATGGTTAAAAATAGCATTAAGTATCATTTTCATCTTTATAAGCTTATTAATTTGTGCATTAACAGCAATCGATACTAAATGAATAACCGGAACAAGTAACGAATTTAATAATTTTATGAATGAAGAGATGGTTAAATTCTTTGGAAAGTTCAATAGTGGTATTATGCTGGCAGGAATATTTGTTTTTTGATGAGGCGGAGCAATATATTTTGCAATTAAATTTGAAAAATTAATCCGCTTTATTATTCAAAAAATTAAAGCAAAAAGAGCCTTGAAAAATGAAATCAAACAAATTAATTAGTTCTTTAAAAAAATATTGATGGAGAATTTTACCTTACATTTTTATAATTATTATCTTTTTCATTCCATTTTTAAAATTGGAAATTAATTATTTGAAATTATTATATGAAAAATTTGAAGCATTAATTTCACTTATGATACTAGGATATTTAGATATATGCATTACAATAGCTGTAACTATAAATTGTGGTATTGAGTGACTTATTAAAAAAATTAAAGAAAAAAGAACAATGAAAAATAAAATATTTTAAAAAGGAGTGATAAAAATGTTTATGAAAATATTTACCGTGCTAATTATTAGTTTCAATAATATTTTTACCATTTCCCAAAACATTAACAATGATGAAATGACAACACAATCACTAATTAGAAATAAAAGACAAAATAATAAAATTTATAATTTTGAAATCAAAAACTTACAAAAGGTGAGATTTCATTTTGGTGACCTCGTAACTTGGACAACAACCAGACTTATAGAAGTCAATATAAATAAAAAAGATAATAGCGATTTAAATGAAAAGTTACCGGAATTAAAAAATTTAAACAATCTTACTTTCAAATTTATACGATCAGAATTTTCTGATAATCAGAGTAAACAACAAAAAATTCAAAAATTAATAACTACATATGGAACCAAAGTAGGAAAGAAAGAATGAGTAATCAATAAAAAAATAACAATCAGAGCAAAAGGCACAATTTTAAATGACTACAAACAAGATGATAATATAACAGATTACAGTTTAATATGTACAAATGATTTTGAAATTGAAATTAAAAAAGATAGCACCGATATTGATTTACCAGAAACAACTATTAACTTTGACGGTAATCACAAATACAGCGATGTTATTGATAACCTTGATTATTTAATGATTCACCGTGGTGATTTTGATAAATTTAATTACTCGTATCTCTATTGAACACCAGTATTTAATTTCATTAATACTTTAGAAAAAGGGTATTACAAAGAATTTACCATTAAAAATCATGGTTTTAAAAACGAAAGCTATTTTTATCACAAAACTTCTAGTAGTAAAGATGAAATTAATACAAATATTTTGAAAATTAAAGCTTTTAATAAAACCTTAATTGCGGGTAATAACTATTTACAATTATTACACGGTGAAAGTGAAATCTGAAAATATGCCACTGCAAATGCTAACGATTATTACTTAATTAAGTATCTTTTTGGTACCTTAAATTATCTTAATGTTAAATTTAGTTTTTTGAGATACGATCCTGAATTAAAAAATGACATTTACCTTTATTTTAAAAACAACATTCCTAGTATTAACAACAGCGAGTACAAAAATGTTTTTGACGAAATCTATGAAATTCTTGGCAATTTCTTTTCCAGTTTATTTTATGCGACTTTTGATATGGACGAAAAAACTCATACCGAAATTGATTTTAAAGGCGTAGATAATTATAACAAGAACTATTTTATTCAAATTGGTTTCTTTTATCGTTCGTTAATTACTTTTTATCCCAAAAAATACTTAGTAAATATTATGGGAGACTCAGAATTATTACTAAGAAGTTATTTTTTTACTTTTGATAAAAAAACGCACCAAGAAAATTTTAATGCTATTAAAAATAATAACAGTATCTATCAAATTGAATTTAATGTTCTTAAATCTTACGACAATAAACTGATTACCTTGCCAACCAGTAAGACTGCTAACAGCATTAATTACTTCAATACGGACATTGATATTCGCTATGGCATTAATATTTTTACCTTAACTTTTCCTTTGTACCATAAAACAAATACCTCTAATTATAATTTTAAAATTTATGACTTTAATGTCCTTAATTCCACAGCGTTTATACCTGATGGTTCAACTAACTCGGAATGAGATGACATAATTCCGCCAGCAAATTGTAAATATTCTGGACGATGAATCCCTACTTTTAATGACATTGGCTGTGCCATTCAAAATGCTGGTATCAAAATGATTAATTGAATGCTAACGGCTTCGCAAATCATTACAATTTTACGGCCATTAGCAATTATTGCAAAAGCAACAGTTACCTTTTCAACCGCAATTTTCCCAGTTTTTAAAACAGTACCCGCCTTTTACTATACCTTTCAATTTTTAATCGGTTTTGCCATCTTTCTAATGATATTAAGAATTTTTGTATAATATATATATATATATATATATATATATATTGAAAAAATAAAATAAAGGAGTTAATTTTATGAAATTTTTAAATATAACCGCTGTTTTAGGATTAATAACACTACCAATAATCGGCTGTTCCAAAAAAACAAATGAACCAGTAAAACAAAAAAATAAAGATAGTAATAAAGATATTAATAAAATTTATAATTTTGAAATCAAAAACTTACAAAAGGTGAGGTTTCATTTTGGTGACCTCGTAACTTGGCCAACAACCAGACTTATAGAAGTTAACATAAAGAAAGAAGATAATATCAATCTAAATGAAAAATTACCGGAATTAAAAAATTTAAACAATCTTACTTTCAAATTTATACAATCAGAATTCTCTAATAATCAGAGTAAACAACAAAAAATTCAAAAATTAATAACTACATATGGAACCAAAGCAGGAAAGAAAGAATGAGTAATCAATAAAAAAATAACAATTAAAGCACAAGGCACAAATTTAAATGACTACAAACAAGATGATAATACAACAGATTATAGTTTAATATGTACAAATAATTTTGAAATTGAAATTGAAAATCCTTAATAACTAAATTAAAAAACTGTTAAAATCACTACCCCAAAATGTGGGACTGTACAATTAACTGTGTCTCTAAGTAATTAACTTAAATTCACTCTGTCCTCAAATTTTATCATTAAATGTGAAATTGCACTACCCCAATTTTGAATTGGCATCGTTCATTTCTTAACCATATTTTGAAATGCTAAATAAAATATTTTAAAAACTGATGCGTCATTAGGAAAAATCTTTTTATTCTTAATGACTTTTCTTAATTGACTATTAACAGATTCAATCGCATTAGTTGTGTAAATAATTCTTCTAAATTCCTGAGGATATTCAAGAAAAATTATTAAATTATTTCAGTTATTTTTTCATGATTTAGTAATTTGTGGATACTTTTTATTTCATTTTTCTGAAAAATGATCTAAAGCAATTAACGCTATTTCTTCATTAATTGCTGTATAAATTGATTTTAAATCATTAGCTACAAGTTTGCGATCTTTGTAAGGAACAAATTTTAAACTATTGCGAATTTGATGAACAATGCATAATTGATGCTGTGTTTTTGGGAAAACAGCTTCTATTGCATCAGACATCCCAGTTAAATTATCACTACAAGCAACAAGAATATCTTGTAACCCACGATTTTTCATTTCCGTAAGATTATTAAGTCAAAATTTGGCTCCCTCATTCTCACTAATTCACATTCCTAAAATATCTTTTAAACCATCTAAATTAATTCCTAAGGCAAGATAAACTGCTTTATTTATTATTCGTTTATCTTGCTTTACTTTAACAACAATACAATCAAAATAAACAATCGGATAAATCTTCTCTAAAGGTTTAGTTTGTCACATTTTAACTTCTTCAATAACATCATCAGTTATTTGACTAATTAAACTTTCTGAAATTTCTGCTCCGTGATAGAATTCTTGCAATTGTGCTTTGATATCAGAAATTGTCATTCCTCTTGCATATAAAGAAATTACTTTTTGATCAAAGTTATCAAATCTTCTTTGTCTTTTTGGAATAATTACTGGTTCAAAAGTACTATTTCGATCTCTTGGTACATCAATTGCGATTGAACCATTTTTAGTAATAATGGTTTTTTGTGTGTTGCCATTTCTTTTATTATGATTCTCATCAGTTTCAAGATAATCTTTAATTTCCGTATTTAACATTCGTTCAGTTAATTTTTTGGTAAATTCCTGAAAAATAGTATTGCCTTTAAATAAATCTTGTGGATTATCAATATTTTCTAAAAAATAATCAACAACTTTATCAATTGCGTCAGGTTCTTTTTTTATTTTTTTTGTCATTTTCTGTTCTCCTTCTTTTAAGTATAATTCAGAATGAATTATCGAGACACAGAATTTTGGACAGGCTCCAAAATGTAGCTTTATATGATGATACTGCTCTTAAACAACTTTTTCATTTTTTTATTTTGTCAAAATAAAAACCAGTAATTTTAGTTAATTACTGGTTTGAATATTTTTTATTTTTACAAGAAATTTAAACTTGTTGGGCTTGTTTTAATTAAAGTTATTGTTCTAAATAGCTAATATCGTTTTTATAAAACTTTATACTATAGTAGTAACTGTATTTGTTCTTACCGACCCTTCTCTTTCTGATGAAAAAAATGCTTCACCGTTAAATGTTATTTTATCATTGTTTTTATCTATAGTAATTTCATTGGGTAATAAATTATATTTTTGTAAAATTTGCATTACTTCTGTAATTGATAATGTAACTATTTGTTCTTTATTGTTATCATCAATTATTTTGGCAGTAATATTTCCTGTAATTTTTTGTTTTAAATTTAATATAACTTTAGATGTAATTATTCTTACTGGATAAGTAATTTTTAATTTTTCATTGGGATTAAGTTCAAATTTATCAGCGGGTTCCTTAAAAATACTTAAAATCATTTCTTTTTCTTGTTTATTTGTGTTTGATAAATCAAATTCATTTGATAATACATTAATGATTTCAGAATTTTCATTATTTATATTTGTAAAATCTGTTAATTTTATTTCATCATCAGAATTTATGTTTCAACCATTTAATTTATTTTCTTGTTTTGTTTTAGTTAATCCTGTTGTAATTTGAAATACTAATTTTGATTTTGAATTATATTCACAAGCAGGTACATTAAATGATCTTGTATTTGGAGTTTTATTGATAATTTCTCTATCAGAACATACATTTTTAGGAACATTAGATCATAAAAATGAATTTTCTTTTTTTGTTATTTCAATATCTCAAAAATTTAAATTATCAGTATCAATATAATTTATTTCCTTAAATTTTAAATTAGGATTTTCGTCTCGAAATTTAAAAAATAATGCTTTTTTAATCAATTCATTTAAATTAATAATTTTATTTTGCCCATTATCAATTGAATAATGTATTTTTATATTATTATCATTATTATTTAAATTATCTTTTATTTTTACTATAGCTGAATTATTTGTTTTACTAATAATTTCTAATTGTGAAATATCTAAATCAGGATTTAAATAATTTAATTCATTCAAAATTTCAGTATCAGAATTATCATTAATTTGTCATAAATTTGAATTTAAATAGTATTCACTATATTCATAAACATTATGATCTTGTGAACCAAAATATAATTTATTATTTAAAACCACACCAGAAGAATCAACATTGTTATTTGTTCTAATAATGATTTTTTGCTGTCCTGTAATTGGATCATACTCATAAACATTATTATCGTGTGAACCAAAATATAATTTATTGTTGAAAACCACACCAGAAGATCTTATTCAGCTATTTGCTTTAATAACAACTTTTTGTTTTGCCGTTGTAGGGTCATACTCATAAACATTACTATCATCCGAACCAAAATATATTTTGTTTTTAAAAACCACACCAGAAGAATCAATTATACCATTTGCTTTAATAACAACTTTTTGTTGGCCTGTAATCGGCTCATACTCATAAACATTATTATCATGTGAACCAAAATATAATTTATTATTTAAAGTAACTCCACTAGAATAAACTTCACCATTTGTTTTAATAGCAATTTTTTGTTGATTTGTCACTGGATCATATTCATAAATATTATGTTCATCTAATGAACAAAAATATAATTTATTGTTTAAAATTCTACCAGAAGATCAAACTTGCCCTTCTGTTTTAATAACAACTTTTTGTTGATTTGTTACTGGATCATATTCATAAACATTATGATCTCATGAACCAACATATAATTTATTGTTTAAAACAACACCAGAAGATCAAACTTCTCCTTTTGTTCTAATAACAATTTTTTGTTGATTTGTTACTGGATCATATTCATAAACATTATGATCTTGTGAACCAAAATATACTTTGTTATTTAAAACAACACCAGAAGAAAAAATTTTATTTTCTGTTCTAATGACAATTATTTGTTGATTTGTCACTGGATCATATTCATAAACATTATGATCTTGTGAACCAAAATATACTTTATTATTTAAAATAATTCCACTAGCATAAATTTCCCTATTCGTTCTAATGACAATTTTTGTTCTATTTATTTTATTATTTTCATTATTGCTTCGTTTTTGTCTTTTATAATTTATATTTTCTAATTTTTCTTGTGTTGGATAAGGACTATTGGCAACGATTCCCGCCATTCCACTACTCGCTATTGTTATTGTACTTAATAAACTAAGTAATTTTTTCATATTAATCAAATCCTTTTCGTTAATTTTACTAATTAATAAAATTTATCGAACAATCAACATCCTTTCTAAAATTTGTACAGTCTAATTAATACAAGTTGATTATAACTTATTAAATAAGAATTTCTATCATTTTTTAAGAATATTAAATACTAATTCTAGAAAAAAATTATCATTAAAACAGAAAAATAAACTAACGAAATTTAACTTTGTTAAAATTACTCTACCGAGAAAGGTGATTTTTTATGTTAGAAATTAATAATAATGTAAAAACCTTAGAAAACAAGCATTGATTCAGTTTATTCGCAACCCATAAAAATATGTACACCAATAAATGTGAACAATTGGCTAATGAATATGAAAAATTAGATGAATACTTATATAAATATCATTATCGGTTAAAACAAGGTTATAAAGTAGTTCATTTTGCACCAAGAACAATTATTACAATTTTTGGTGATGTTACTTTTAAACGACGCCGATATAAATATTGAAATCAAAAATCAGGTAAATTTGAATATGTATGTTTGTTAGATAAAGAAATTGGTCTATTACCCAAACAACGCATTTATTTTGATGTCCAATTTAAAGTTTTAAGTCTTCTGGGTGATGGCAAACGCTATCTTGATGTTTTAGATGCTCTAAATCATTGTTATATTTCAAAAGGTAGTATTTCAAATATTTTAAATAAATACGATATTGCCGAATATTTTCAATTAGCAGAAAAAGAAACTAAAACTAGAATTGATGTCAAAAATAAGAATTTATATATTCAACTAGATGAAACATTTTTGGCGACATTAGATCAGAAAGTTAAACAAGACCAAAGAATTCGTTTAGTTACTTTTCATACCGGACATAAAGAAAAAAATTACAAAAATGCTCGTAGAGAATTAGAAAACAAACGAGGTCATTTTCTAATGTTAAAAGTTGGTAAACGAATAAATACGATGGATTATCGTGATTTATTAATTAGAGAATTACAAAAACATTATGTGAATATTAATTATGACAAAATAATTGTTTGTGGCGATGGTGATTCTTGAATTAGAGAAATTGCCAATAGCTTTGGTAATGTTAGATATATTTTAGATGGTTATCATGCTATTAAAAAATTAAAACAAACGGCATTTAATATTATTTTTGAAAATCGCAAAGTAACATTAAATAGTTGAATTAAATTTTATAAGGATGGCAATCATCAAGAATTAATCAAAAACATTCGTAATGTTGCTAAAAATGAATTAAATAAAGATATTAAAATAAATTTAAGAAAGGCGAGTAATTATTTCAGTAATAATAAGCAAGGTATTCATAATCAAAATTTAGAATGAAATATTGGTTGTAGCATTGAAAGTGATGTATCACATTTAGTAAAACAACAATTAGGATATGGAGCAAAAATATATAATCATAAGAATTTAAATAACCTATTACATTTAAGAATGGCAAATTTAAACAAATTAAATGTATTACATTACATTAATGAAAATATTAATTCAGAAATAGAAATCAGAAAAGAAATATATAAAAGTTCATTATGAAATAAATATAATAAGAAAAATGATGATAGTTGAATTAATAAAGGTAGAATTGTATATACAAATAAATATATTACATTTAAGTAAGTAAAAATATTAGTTAAAATTTAATAAAATTAATAATTTTTCATTGTGTAAAAATTCAATAATATGATAAAATGAAAAAGAATAAAAATGACAATAACAAGAAAGGTATGGTTGGTTTAGTAATTAAATAATATAATTAGCTGATTGTTTTACTTCTTCAAAGCAATACCTAAGAAAACTAAACACGACCATAATGTATATATTAGTTGTAGTATTGAATAAAATAGTTTATAATAATTAGGTTGTTAAATAAAATACTGTACATTACAATTCCCTTGCTTTATAGGCGCCGATATGTGATGAATTGACAATAAAAAATGTCATAACACCATTTATTTATGCAACTATATTCAAGGAGGAAAAATATGAGTTTTAATGAATTAAATTTAAAGGAAGATAATATAAGTTTTGATGACTTAAATTTAAATAATAACTTAAAGCGAGCAATTTCAAAGGCGGGTTATGTTAACCCTACTGAAATTCAAAAGAAAACAATTCCGTTAGCATTAGAAAATTATGATATTATTGGAAAAAGTCATACAGGAACAGGAAAAACCGCTGCTTTCGTATTACCAATCTTAAATAATTTAAATCCAAAACTACGAAGAGTACAAGCAATGATTGTTTGTCCAACAAGAGAGTTAGCATTACAAGTTTTAGATCAAGTAAGAAAATATGCTTTTTATTTAGAAGGAGTTAATGCGACAGCATTATTTGGTGGTTCGGATTTACGAAGACAAATTTATAGTTTAAAAAATAGTAATATTGTTGTTGGGACACCAGGACGAATTGTTGATCATATTCAACGCAGAACTTTAAGATTGAATGATATTCAAACTGTAGTTTTAGATGAAGCTGATGAAATGTTAAAAATGGGATTCAAACAAGATATTGATAAAATATTTACGAGCATTACATCAAAGTATCAAACATTATTGTTTTCAGCAACAATGAATCGTGCTGTTTTAGAAGTTGCTAATAACTATCAAAATAGTCCGGTTCAAATAAGTATTAAAAGAAATGCTGCGGAATTAAATAATATTAAACAATATTTTATTAATACAAGAAATACAAGTAAAGATTGTGCGTTAGTGGATTTATTTTTGAAAATTCAACCAAATTTAAGTATTGTTTTTTCTAATACCAAAGCATATACTGAAAGAATTGCTAAAATATTATGAGAAAATGGCATTAAGTCAGCTGTTATTAATGGTGATAAGCGACAAAGTGAAAGAAATAAAGCAATGAATGCTTTTAGAACTAATAAAGTTCAAGTGTTAATTGCTACTGATGTAGCAGCACGGGGCATTGATGTTGATGGGATTGATTATATTTTTAATTATGATTTACCTCGTGAACAAGAAAGTTATGTGCATCGTATTGGCAGAACAGGACGAGCTGGTGAAACCGGAATTGCAATTACATTAGTAAATAATAAAAAAGAATTAATTGATATTAAAAGATTAGAACAAACTTTAAACATTAAGATTAATCCTTATAATACTGAATTTAAGTATATTCATAGAAGAACATCATTTTAACTAATGATGTTTTTTACTATTCAATAAACTAAAATAAATGGACGCGTAAATTTTTGTTAGGTGGAAAAGTATTTGATTAATTTTGAAAGAAAAGTAACTAGTTTTTTAAACACTTAAATCTGCGATATATAAGTGTTTAAAAAACTAAGTTAACTAACAAACTTAGTTAATATAACTTAGTTTATCTATAAGAAAGGTAATTTATTATGAAAAACATTGAAAACATTTTCTTAAATACTAAGAAATATCTTTTAAAAGAAACACAAAACGCAATGCTTATTAAAGCACCAAAAATTCCGTGATTTAATAAACAAATCGGTATTTGGTTTCCAAAGCGATTTGTTTATTAAGGAAAATATGAAAATTCTATTTGTGTCGGAATAATCAAGGATAGTAAATATCAAATAATTTCAATAGACTTCTTGCAAAATTAATTTAAAATATAATTGAATTGTTGTTTTTAATAAAAAGGTGGAATTTAAATGAAATTTAAAAAAAATAATCAAATAAGTGATAAAAATTTTTTAAGATTAACTGGTATTAAACATACTACTTTTAATAAAATGCTAGAAATTTTAAAAATAGAAGAATTAAAAAAGAGATTTCGTCGCGGAAGAACCAATAAATTATCATTAGAAAATCGTATTTTAATGACTTTAGAATATTGAAGAGAATATAGAACTTATTTTCATATTGCAAAAAGTTATGATATTAGTGAAAGTAGTTGTTATAGAAATATCAAATGAATTGAAGACACTTTAATAAAACACCCTAATTTTCAACAACTTACTGGTCAAAAATCACTATTAAAAGATTATTTCAAAGATAAGACTGTTATAATTGATGTAACTGAAAGCCAAATCCAACGCCCAAAAAAAGACAAAAACAGCACTACTCAGGAAAAAAGAAAAAACACACAATAAAAACACAAGTTATAATTGAAAAAGATAGTAAAAAAATTATTAGTTCTGATTTTTCTTATGGTAAAAACCATGACTTTAAAATTTTAAAAGATTCAAAAATTAAATTTTTACCAGAAACAACTGTTTTAGTGGATTTAGGTTATCAAGGCATACAAAAAATTAATCATAATGTTTTAATTCCTAAAAGAAAATCAAAGAAAAACCCTTTAAATAAAGAAGAAAAGCAAAATAATGAGCGAATTTCAAAAATGAGAATTGTTATTGAAAATGTTTTTGCTATACTTAAAAAATTTAAAATTATTAGTGAAAAATATCGAAATCGTAGAAAAAGATTTGCTTTAAGATTTAATTTAATAGCTTCAATTTATAATTTACAACTATTAGTTTAAATATATTTGATAATTTAAAATTTCAGTCTTTTTTTATTGTAAATAATAATTTTTATTATGTTTTAATGACAAAATATTTGTAAAAATAATCTAAAAATTATTTTTAAATTTAAAAATTAATATGATAATTATAATTTTGCAAGAAGTCTAATTAATAAAAAAGAAAATGAAACCAAATTAATTAAGGGACAAGAATTATTAAGCTTCTTCATTGCCGAAAAAGAAAACAACAAAAAAGATATAAATTATAACTATTTTAAAGGAGTTTAAAGATGAATATTGCGATTGGATTAATATTTATTATTATCAGCATCATGCTATTGGCATATGTTGCTTATAAAATTTATGCCAAAATAAAAATGCGAATTAAATATAAAAATGCCATTAAAAATAATGCTGGTAATTTCACGAAAGACGAAAAAGTATTTATTGCTCGCTTTGAAGAATGAGTTAAAGCTCCTAATTCAAAAGAAAATAACGCGGATAAAAAATAATGTTTTGAAAAATTATCATGGAATTCTTAGAACTGTTTATTCCGATAGAAAAAATGCCTGCACAAGTTGCGTTTATTGCCGGATTAATTATTATCATTACTTTTCTTTTCGCATTAATTTCAATTATGTATTTACCAATAAAAATGATTTTTGGGAAATAAAAAATGACGGTAAATTTAAAAGAATTTAATTGAGAGCAAATTAAACAAACTTTCTGAGATTTATTTATTCAAATTACAACTATTCCGGCTTACATTACTGGTGGTAAAGAAATTGATTTAACCGAAACACCACTTTGGCTTTTAATAGCAACCATTGCTTTTTGATTTTTAACAGCGATTATGGTGTGATTTATTCTAATGTTACTTTGAAAAACAATATCAGTATTTAGATAGAGGCAAAAGTAATGTCAAGAAGTTACATTGTGATGCATTCCCAAAGAAATTCAAAATTAATTAGGAAAAAATACAATAGTGTTAAGGTTAACCGTGGTTTTAACAAATTTAAGAAAAACTTTGAATATAAATGATGAATGTTTTAAAGAGAAAGGAGGTGATTATATGATTGGAACTTTCTTGGCCGATGCACCAGCAACAGCAGAAAAAATAACAGCTAATGATGCGATGACTAAATTATGAAATGCAATTATGACAGCGTTTACTAAAATGTGAGATATTATTGCTGTTAATATGCCACAAGTCGGTAACTTCTTTGCTGACTACTGAATCTTCATTTTTCCATTTATTTTGGCAATATTCTTTATTTGCTTTAAAATGTTTGAAAAATTACTTGGGGCAGTACGATAAGAAAAAAATAAAGTGAGGTGCAAGATGAAATTTTGCAAATGAGTAATAGAAAAAAATAACCATTTTATTGAATTGAATCGCACCTCATTTTTAATTTTATGACATTGGGGAGCAATTTGATACATTTACAACGGTTATTTTAAAAACATTGTAAGCTATTTATTTTTAGCGGGTTGTATTTTAATTTTCCTTTTTAAAATCGGTAATTTAACACAAATTAACAAAGTTATTAATTTCTTAAAAAACTCACCATTAAATATTGTTATTGGTTCATTAGGAACTGGAAAAACTGCTTTTCTAGTATACGCATCAAAATTATTAAAAAAGAAGAAATATCACATCGCATCAACCTTTCCATTACTAGAAACCCAAAAATTAAGTTTAGGACATATGGGATTGTTAGACTTTGATTATCCGGTATTACCAGACAAAACCTTACTGTTATGAGATGAAACCAATTTATTTTTAGAAGGAACGGATTGAGAAAAAAATAATACCAAAAACGAAGAAACCGGTATTCAAGAATATTTTGCTCTGGCACGCCATTTCGGTCATATTGTTCTCGCTAGTGGTCAAAGAGATAAACATATTTGAGTTAAAGTTCGTGATATTGCCAATAATGTGATTGTGGGCATTCGTAAAAAACCCGTTAATATTTTTCGTCCCTACTTAAAAGTCATCTATGGTACGTTTACGAGCATTGAAGAATATGAACGCTGACGAAACACCTTAATTAATGCTAAAAATAGTAAAAAGGGTCGTCGCATTAAATATCGCGATATTCCTGAACTTGATATTTATTTTTTTAAACTAAAAATTCCTTTACCAATATTAAACACTTACAATTCTTTTTACCTAGCGTTTTTAAGAGATTACTTAAATGCAAAAGTGAATCCTGACTATGAAGACAAATACTATAATGACACAGCAATTGATTTAGAAGACTTGGAATATTTAAAAATGGATAAATTTAGCAAATTTTTAAGAAAAATGAAAGAAAAGGAATAATAAAAAATGGAAAATCTCGCAAAAATGGCCGACTTTCTCGCCCAAATGCTTTATAAAGTTTTTGATTTAATTTGAAGTCTTGAGAAGTGCCGGGAACGAATATTCAACTAATATTTCCTTTATTCTTAACGCTGGCTGCAGAATTTCTTATGGCAATTATTCTCGGATTTGGTAGTCAACAAGTTAATTTAGAAAAACAACGCCAATATGCGGTTAAAAATAAGGGTCGATTAAGTGCATGAGGAAAAGCTAAAAAACAAATAAAACCAATAAAAACAAAGCAAGGTAACTAACAATGTTTAAACTAATTATTATTTTTATCTTAATAACTGTTCTTGGATTATTGGCTGGTAGTCATTTTGAAACTTTAACGAATTATATTAGCGAAGGTCTTGCCAATTTCCAAAAGTTTATTACTAGCAATTTAACAATTTTAGAACTATTTAAACCAATGGCACGAACATTTTCGCAACATCCAATTTTTACCATTCTTGGTGTTACTTGTGTACTTATTGCCTTATTTATTGTAATTAAAGGTAGGTAAAAAATGGAAAAATGAACTAAAAAACAAGAATTAGAAACAGAGAATGACAAATTAAAAATTGCTAATGTCATATTAGAGAATAGTGTTAATACTCTTAAATACATAATAATGGAAAAAAATAAAGAAATTTTAGAATTAGAAAAGTGAAATACTATTCATATTAATCAAAAATCAGACTTAATAATTGAAAACCGAAAATTAAAAATTTTTAAACACGAAAGGAGAATAAAAATGAAAAAACTTTTAGGAAAATTATTTAAAAAAGATAATTCAAAAGAAAAAATGCCATTAAAATTAAGAATTAAAAATTATTTTAAAAAGCAGTGGTTAAAAATATTATTAAGTATCATTTTTATCTTTATAAGCTTATTACTTTGTGCATTAACAGCAATCGATACTAAATGAATAACTGGAACAAGTGATGAATTTAATAAATTTATGAATGAAGAGATGGTTAAATTCTTTGGTAAATTCAATAGTGGTATTATGCTAGCAGGAATATTTGTTTTTTGATGAGGCGGAGCAATATATTTTGCAATTAAATTTGAAAAATTAATCCGCTTTATTATTCAAAAAATTAAAGCAAAAAGAGCCTTGAAAAATGAAATCAAACAAACTCATTAATTTTTTAAAAAAATATTGATGAATAATACTTAATTACATTATATTCATATCTTTAAGTATAGTTTTATTGGATAGGCTACAATAAATTGGACCATAATTATATAGACTTCAAAATTATTAAGAAAGAAGGAATATAAAAATGGGAAATAAAACCTCCTACTCTGAAGAATTTAAAAAACAAATTGTCATGCTATACAAAAATGGCAAAAGTGTTATTAATTTAGGGAAAGAATATAATTTACCAAAACCAACTATTTATAGTTGAGTTAAAAATTATAATAATTCTGGGTCATTTAAAGCAAAAGATAATCACACTGTTGAAGAAAATGAACTGATTGCCTTACGAAAAGAATTAATCCAATTACGAATGGAAAACGACATTTTAAAGCAAGCAGCACTGATAATCGGCAAAAAATAGAAATTATTAACAATAATAAAGAAAAATATTCCGTGCGAAAAATGGGTCAAATATTAAAGATAGCAAAATCAACATATTACTATCAAATTAATAAATGCTCTACGGTTGATGTTAATAATTATGAACAAGAAGTTATCAGTGCATTTAATGATAGTCGCCAAATTTATGGAGCTCGTAAAATTAAAGCTATTTTAACCAGAAAAGATATTAGACTTCTTGCAAAATTAATATGATAATTATAATTTTTAAATTTAAAATAAATATAAAAGTGTTATTAAAATAATTTTTAGATTATTTTTACAAATATTTTGTCATTAAAACATAATAAAAATTATTATTTACAATAAAAAAAGACTGAAATTTTAAATTATCAAATATATTTAAACTAATAGTTGTAAATTATAAATTGAAGCTATTAAATTAAATCTTAAAGCAAATCTTTTTCTACGATTTCGATATTTTTCACTAATAATTTTAAATTTTTTAAGTATAGCAAAAACATTTTCAATAACAATTCTCATTTTTGAAATTCGCTCATTATTTTATTTGGGCCTGTCCAAAATTCTGTGTCTCGATAATTCATTCTGAATTATACTTAAAAGAAGGAGAACAGAAAATGACAAAAAAAAAAAAAATAAAAAAAGAACCTGACGCAATTGATAAAGTTGTTGATTATTTTTTAGAAAATATTGATAATCCACAAGATTTATTTAAAGGCAATACTATTTTTCAGGAATTTACCAAAAAATTAACTGAACGAATGTTAAATACGGAAATTAAAGATTATCTTGAAACTGATGAGAATCATAATAAAAGAAATGGCAACACACAAAAAACCATTATTACTAAAAATGGTTCAATCGCAATTGATGTACCAAGAGATCGAAATAGTACTTTTGAACCAGTAATTATTCCGAAAAGACAAAGAAGATTTGATAACTTTGATCAAAAAGTAATTTCTTTATATGCAAGAGGAATGACAATTTCTGATATCAAAGCACAATTGCAAGAATTCTATCACGGAGCAGAAATTTCAGAAAGTTTAATTAGTCAAATAACTGATGATGTTATTGAAGAAGTTAAAATGTGACAAACTAAACCTTTAGAGAAGATTTATCCGATTGTTTATTTTGATTGTATTGTTGTTAAAGTAAAGCAAGATAAACGAATAATAAATAAAGCAGTTTATCTTGCCTTAGGAATTAATTTAGATGGTTTAAAAGATATTTTAGGAATGTGAATTAGCGAGAATGAGGGCGCCAAATTTTGACTTAATAATCTTACGGAAATGAAAAATCGTGGCTTACAAGATATTCTTGTTGCTTGTAGCGATAATTTAACTGGAATGTCTGATGCAATAGAAGCTGTGTTCCCAAAAACACAGCACCAATTATGCATTGTTCATCAAATTCGTAATAGTTTAAAATTTGTCCCTTACAAAGATCGCAAACTTGTAGCTAATGATTTAAAATCAATTTATACAGCAATTAATGAAGAAATAGCGCTAGTTGCTTTAGATCATTTTTCAGAAAAATGAAATAAAAAGTATCCACAAATTACTAAATCATGAAAAAATAACTGAAATAATTTAATAATTTTTCTTGAATATCCTCAAGAATTTAGAAGGATTATTTACACAACTAATGCGATTGAATCTGTTAATAGTCAACTAAGAAAAGTCATTAAGAATAAAAAGATTTTTCCTAATGACGCATCAGTTTTTAAAATATTTTATTTAGCATTTCAAAATATGGTTAAGAAATGAACGATGCCAATTCAAAATTGGGGTAGTGCAATTTCACATTTAATGATAAAATTTGAGGACAGAGTGAATTTAAGTTAATTACTTAAAGACACAGTTAATTGTACAGTCCCAAAATTTCATCTTGCACCTCACTTTATTTTTTTATTAGCGTACTGCTCCAAGTAATTTTTCAAACATTTTAAAGCAAATAAAGAATATTGCCAAAATAAATGGAAAAATGAAGATTCAGTAATCAGCAAAGAAGTTACCGAGTTGTGGCATATTAATAGCAATAATTTCTCACATTTTAGTAAATGCCGTTATAATTGCATTTCATAATTTAGTCATCGCGTCACTAGCTGTTATTTTTTCTACTGTTGCTGGGGTGCATCGGCCAAGAAAGTTCCAATCATATAATCACCCCCTTTCTTTTTAAAACATTCATCATTTATATTCAAAGTTTTTCTTAAATTTGTTAAAACCACGAATCTTGGACGCATAAAGTTTTGTTAGGTAGGCAAAGGTTTAAATAATTTTGAAAGAAAAGCACCTAAAAATTGATTACCTTTTTATTTGAAAAATAAGAAATAAAACAAAATATTTAATATTAACAAACATAATCTTAATAAAAGGTTATAAAAACTAATTAAAATGCTTATAAAACTAACATTAAAATAATTTTTTACAACAAAAATCATACATAAGAAATATATACTTAATTTGCATATTGAAATAATTTATAGTAAATGATTATTTTTTCTTTTTTTAAAAAATACCTAAGAAAACTAAACGCGACCGTTTGTAATTTTTGTTTTGCAAATTTGATTAATAAATGTATAATAAATTCACAATTGAATGAAAAAAGTCTTTTTCATTTACTACCTTTAAGTTATGCACCCAAGATTCTTGTTGCTTGTAGCGATAATTTAACTGGAATGTCTGATGCAATAGAAGCTGTGTTCCCAAAAACACAGCACCAATTATGCATCGTTCATCAAATTCGTAATAGTTTAAAATTTGTCCCTTACAAAGATCGCAAACTTGTAGCTAATGATTTAAAATCAATTTATACAGCAATTAATGAAGAAATAGCGCTAGTTGCTTTATTTCATTTTTCAGAAAAATGAAATAAAAAGTATCCACAAATTACTAAATCATGAAAAAATAACTGAAATAATTTAATAATTTTTCTTGAATATCCTCAAGAATTTAGAAGGATTATTTACACAACTAATGCGATTGAATCTGTTAATAGTCAACTAAGAAAAGTCATTAAGAATAAAAAGATTTTTCCTAATGACGCATCAGTTTTTAAAATATTTTATTTAGCATTTCAAAATATGGTTAAGAAATGAACGATGCCAATTCAAAATTAAAAACAAATTCTACTTTATGTGTAATTAAAACAACAATTAATCCTGAAGCTAGTTATCGTAACTTAAATAAAATCAGTAAATTATAATCTAGTCTTAAAGAAGCCTTAATTCATTATCATGGTTTAGGTTTTACTAATATTCAAAATTATTTAAATCTCTGAAAATGAAAATACCAACATAAGGGCTTAACTCCAAACCAACAAACAGCGGTATTATATTTTAATGTATAAAAAAGTTAAAGTAAAAATAGTAATTTTACATAAAAGCCTTTTAAAATTATCAAGTTGATGATTTTTTTTATTTTATCAAGAGTTTTCGACAAAATTAAAAAAATTGGGGTAGTGCAATTTCACATTTAATGATAAAATTTGAGGACAGAGTGAATTTAAGTTAATTACTTAGAGACACAGTTAATTGTACAGTCCCCATTTTTTAGCTAATAAATTATCATAAAAACAAAAAAATCCAACTTTTATTGTAAAGTTAGATTATTTATATCACTTAATGGTGACCCGTACGGGATTTGAACCCGTGAATGCACGCGTGAAAGGCGTGTGTGTTAACCGCTTCACCAACGGGCCCTAAAAATGGCGCCTAGTGTAGGGCTTGAACCTACGACCTACCGGTTAACAGCCGGTTGCTCTACCAACTGAGCTAACTAGGCAATTGTTTAATTCAATCATTTTAAATTATATCTACTTTTAATTTTTTTTGCAACTAAAAATACATAGGGGGTCGCGTTTAGTTTTCTTAGGTATTTTTTAAAAAAGAAAAAATAATCATTTACTATAAATTATTTCAATATGCAAATTAAGTATATATTTCTTATGTATGATTTTTGTTGTAAAAAATTTTTAATTTTGTCGAAAACTCTTGATAAAATAAAAAAAAATCATCAACTTGATAATTTTAAAAGGCTTTTATGTAAAATTACTATTTTTACTTTAACTTTTTTATACATTAAAATATAATACCGCTGTTTGTTGGTTTGGAGTTAAGCCCTTATGTTGGTATTTTCATTTTCAGAGATTTAAATAATTTTGAATATTAGTAAAACCTAAACCATGATAATGAATTAAGGCTTCTTTAAGACTAGATTATAATTTACTGATTTTATTTAAGTTACGATAACTAGCTTCAGGATTAATTGTTGTTTTAGTTACACATAAAGTAGAATTTGTTTGTTTTGCTACTAAAAAATATAATTTTTGCATATCAGAAGTAATAATTGAATTTTCGTTAATTAATTCTTTGTTCATATTTTCAATAACTCATTGTTTTTGTAAACGTTTGGTGTTTGTGGATTTAACATAAATATTGTTATTATTATCAATTGCCATTTGAATACAGCATTTAGTATTAGTTGCGAATGGGTCAAGGTGAATTCTTCGTGGATCAGTTTTATATTTGAAATTTCCTTTATGGATTTCTTTAATAAATGTTTCATCGATTTGGATTTTACCAGATAATTTTTTAAATTTTAATTGGGTATTTTCTAATTGTTTTTTTAATTTTATCAAGAGTTTTCGACAAAATTAAAAATTTTTTGTTGTGTAAAATTCAAGGACGCGTAAAGTTTTGTTAGGTGGAAAAATATTTGATTAATTTTGAAAGAAAAGTAACTACAATTTAATTATCGTTTTATTTGAAAAATAAGTAATAAAACAAAATATTTAATATTAACAAACATAATCTTAATAAAAGGTTATAAAAACTAAGTAAAATGCTTATAAAAACAACATTAAAATAATTTTTTACAACAAAAATCATACATAAGAAATATATACTTAATTTGCATATTGAAATAATTTATAGTAAATGATTATTTTTTCTTTTTTAAAAAATACCTAACAAAACTAAACGCGACTATGACACGCATAGTATTTGGCTATGTTTATGATAGTTTAGGAACTAACAACGCCATTAATGCCGTACAAAGAGCAATGAAAGATTTTCGTGAACTTGGCATAACCATTAAACGCCTTCGTACTGACAACGCTCCTGAATTTACTACTACTAATTGAAGTAATAAAAAATCGTACAAAGTAAAAGAAAGGCCTTTTACAACCTTTCTTTCTAGGAATAAAATCGTTCACGAAACCACACCAATTCGCTCACCACAAAGTAATGGTAAGATTGAACGATTCCATCAACATTATACCAAATTATTTTATTTTAAGGATAAAAAACTAAATCAAAATGAACTTCAACACTTCTTAAATCAATATTATTACTATTACAACTTTAAACGCTGTCATTCATCATTACAAAATAAATCGCCATTTCAATCCTTAAAACTTTTTACAAAAACCTCTTGAATATCATCATAAGCCCAAGGATAATATAAAATTTTAATTTATTTTAGTTGGTTCATATACAACTTTAACTCAATCTACTTTTAAAGATGTTATTAAAGTTCTATAATAATATCCAGCACTATAAAGATAACTATAAACAAAAATATTTAATTTTAATTCTTTATTATTATCAATTCATAATCCTAATTCAATATCACAATCAACATTATAAGCTGGCATCCAATTTTGACTAGCTTTAACCAACACTCTTCAGTAAGCTTTATCACTAGTATTATTGTTTATATTATCAATATTATTTAAATTAATTTTAATAGTTCCAAATTTATCTTTTCCTACATTACCAAATGTTTCTAGTGAATTTTCTTCTCCATAAGTATTAATTAAAATATAAGGATATTTTTTTATAAATGAATCTCAATTATCATCATAATAGACTTCTTGCAAAATTAATATGATAATTATAATTTTTAAATTTAAAATAAATATAAAAGTGTTATTAAAATAATTTTTAGATTATTTTTACAAATATTTTGTCATTAAAACATAATAAAAATTATTATTTACAATAAAAAAAGACTGAAATTTTAAATTATCAAATATATTTAAACTAATAGTTGTAAATTATAAATTGAAGCTATTAAATTAAATCTTAAAGCAAATCTTTTTCTACGATTTCGATATTTTTCACTAATAATTTTAAATTTTTTAAGTATAGCAAAAACATTTTCAATAACAATTCTCATTTTTGAAATTCGCTCATTATTTTGCTTTTCTTCTTTATTTAAAGGGTTTTTCTTTGATTTTCTTTTAGGAATTAAAACATTATGATTAATTTTTTGTATGCCTTGATAACCTAAATCCACTAAAACAGTTGTTTCTGGTAAAAATTTAATTTTTGAATCTTTTAAAATTTTAAAGTCATGGTTTTTACCATAAGAAAAATCAGAACTAATAATTTTTTTACTATCTTTTTCAATTATAACTTGTGTTTTTATTGTGTGTTTTTTCTTTTTTCCTGAGTAGTGCTGTTTTTGTCTTTTTTTGGGCGTTGGATTTGGCTTTCAGTTACATCAATTATAACAGTCTTATCTTTGAAATAATCTTTTAATAGTGATTTTTGACCAGTAAGTTGTTGAAAATTAGGGTGTTTTATTAAAGTGTCTTCAATTCATTTGATATTTCTATAACAACTACTTTCACTAATATCATAACTTTTTGCAATATGAAAATAAGTTCTATATTCTCTTCAATATTCTAAAGTCATTAAAATACGATTTTCTAATGATAATTTATTGGTTCTTCCGCGACGAAATCTCTTTTTTAATTCTTCTATTTTTAAAATTTCTAGCATTTTATTAAAAGTAGTATGTTTAATACCAGTTAATCTTAAAAAATTTTTATCACTTATTTGATTATTTTTTTTAAATTTCATTTAAATTCCACCTTTTTATTAAAAACAACAATTCAATTATATTTTAAATTAATTTTGCAAGAAGTCTAATGAGTAAAATCTACTATTTTATAGGTTTTTTTATCTTTAAATTCTACATGACCGCTTCAACTGGCACCACCACTTTCACTATAATTATAATCATAAGTATTTATTATATCATTATTACTTTCTACTAAATAAGGGTTTGTTGCTCGTTTTTCTCGTTTCATAAAAGATTGTTCTATTTTTCTTGGGGTGTTGCCCATAATATTCGGCATTCCACTTCCTGCTATTGTTATTGTTCCTAAGATTCCCAGTAATTTTTTCATTAACATCAAATTCCTTTCGTGAATTTTTACTAATTAATAAAATTTATAACACCTTTTCCTTTCTCCAAAAAATTAGTCTACAATTTCTTTACCTTGGAATTTGATTATAAACTATTTTAAAAATTTTCTGCATTATTTTATAATTTATTGTCCCTTTTTTAATATTTTTCTTGATTGTGCAAAACATCTGTGGTATAGTACAAAATGAAGTATATTGTGCCTAAAAATGATCTAGCAGATTTAAAAGCTAAATTACAATCTTGAATGACTACGATTTATCATGAAAAATATTATCATAAAGTAAAAAAATGTTTTAATTTTGTCGAAAACTCTTGATAAAATAAAAAAAATCATCAACTTGATAATTTTAAAAGGCTTTTATGTAAAATTACTATTTTTACTTTAACTTTTTTATACATTAAAATATAATAGACTTCTTGCAAAATTAATTTAAAATATAATTGAATTGTTGTTTTTAATAAAAAGGTGGAATTTAAATGAAATTTAAAAAAAATAATCAAATAAGTGATAAAAATTTTTTAAGATTAACTGGTATTAAACATACTACTTTTAATAAAATGCTAGAAATTTTAAAAATAGAAGAATTAAAAAAGAGATTTCGTCGCGGAAGAACCAATAAATTATCATTAGAAAATCGTATTTTAATGACTTTAGAATATTGAAGAGAATATAGAACTTATTTTCATATTGCAAAAAGTTATGATATTAGTGAAAGTAGTTGTTATAGAAATATCAAATGAATTGAAGACACTTTAATAAAACACCCTAATTTTCAACAACTTACTGGTCAAAAATCACTATTAAAAGATTATTTCAAAGATAAGACTGTTATAATTGATGTAACTGAAAGCCAAATCCAACGCCCAAAAAAAGACAAAAACAGCACTACTCAGGAAAAAAGAAAAAACACACAATAAAAACACAAGTTATAATTGAAAAAGATAGTAAAAAAATTATTAGTTCTGATTTTTCTTATGGTAAAAACCATGACTTTAAAATTTTAAAAGATTCAAAAATTAAATTTTTACCAGAAACAACTGTTTTAGTGGATTTAGGTTATCAAGGCATACAAAAAATTAATCATAATGTTTTAATTCCTAAAAGAAAATCAAAGAAAAACCCTTTAAATAAAGAAGAAAAGCAAAATAATGAGCGAATTTCAAAAATGAGAATTGTTATTGAAAATGTTTTTGCTATACTTAAAAAATTTAAAATTATTAGTGAAAAATATCGAAATCGTAGAAAAAGATTTGCTTTAAGATTTAATTTAATAGCTTCAATTTATAATTTACAACTATTAGTTTAAATATATTTGATAATTTAAAATTTCAGTCTTTTTTTATTGTAAATAATAATTTTTATTATGTTTTAATGACAAAATATTTGTAAAAATAATCTAAAAATTATTTTAATAACACTTTTATATTTATTTTAAATTTAAAAATTATAATTATCATATTAATTTTGCAAGAAGTCTAATATCGCTGTTTGTTGGTTTGGAGTTAAACCCTTATGTTGGTATTTTCATTTTCAGAGATTTAAATAATTTTGAATATTAGTAAAACCTAAACCATGATAATGAATTAAGGCTTCTTTAAGACTAGATTGTAATTTACTGATTTTATTTAAGTTACGATAACTAGCTTCAGGATTAATTGTTGTTTTAGTTACACATAAAGTAGAATTTGTTTGTTTTGCTACTAAAAAATATAATTTTTGCATATCAGAAGTAATAATTGAATTTTCATTAATTAATTCTTTGTTCATATTTTCAATAACTCATTGTTTTTGTAAACGTTTGGTGTTTGTGGATTTAACATAAATATTGTTATTATTATCAATTGCCATTTGAATACAGCATTTAGTATTAGTTGCGAATGGGTCAAGGTGAATTCTTCGTGGATCAGTTTTATATTTGAAATTTCCTTTATGGATTTCTTTAATAAATGTTTCATCGATTTGGATTTTACCAGATAATTTTTTAAATTTTAATTGGGTATTTTCTAATTGTTTTGATTTCATTAATTTTTGACGATTATATCAAGCAGTTTTTAATGTAGTTTTAATAAAACGAGAAATTGTTTTACTAGATTGCCCCAGCAATGAAATTTGAATCAATAAATTTCATTGTTCATAATTTAAATGACTTCAATAAATAAAATGATTACGAAAAGCGTCAAAACTTGCACGGCAATTTTTACATAAATATTTTTGTTTTCCTTCTGAATTATGTCCATTTTTAACGCAATGGTAAGATTCACATTTAGGACATTTAATACCTTGCGCTCTAAATTTTTGATCAATTTCATTTAAACGTTTTTGTTTTTTTATTAATTCTGCTTGTTGTTTAACTTTTTCATAAAATTCTAAAAATTGATCATCTGTTAAAGTATTTACTAGTTCTTGAATTATTTTTTCCATAATTATTATCCACCTCTATCATATTAAAAATATACCTAAAATTAAGTATATTCAATAAATATCAAGAGTTTTCGACAAAATTAAAAAAAAATGAGTAAGTAAATATCTCAATTTATGTACTAACTTATATATGAATAATACAGATAACATATCTGTAAATAAATTGATTAAAAAATATTATCGTGGTAGTAAAATGACATTTTATATTTGAGCTAAAAAAATTATTAATGGTTATTATCAAGACAACTTTTATGAATTGCAATTCAAATCAACAACACCAAAAAATATTAGACTTCTTGCAAAATTAATATGATAATTATAATTTTTAAATTTAAAATAAATATAAAAGTGTTATTAAAATAATTTTTAGATTATTTTTACAAATATTTTGTCATTAAAACATAATAAAAATTATTATTTACAATAAAAAAAGACTGAAATTTTAAATTATCAAATATATTTAAACTAATAGTTGTAAATTATAAATTGAAGCTATTAAATTAAATCTTAAAGCAAATCTTTTTCTACGATTTCGATATTTTTCACTAATAATTTTAAATTTTTTAAGTATAGCAAAAACATTTTCAATAACAATTCTCATTTTTGAAATTCGCTCATTATTTTGCTTTTCTTCTTTATTTAAAGGGTTTTTCTTTGATTTTCTTTTAGGAATTAAAACATTATGATTAATTTTTTGTATGCCTTGATAACCTAAATCCACTAAAACAGTTGTTTCTGGTAAAAATTTAATTTTTGAATCTTTTAAAATTTTAAAGTCATGGTTTTTACCATAAGAAAAATCAGAACTAATAATTTTTTTACTATCTTTTTCAATTATAACTTGTGTTTTTATTGTGTGTTTTTTCTTTTTTCCTGAGTAGTGCTGTTTTTGTCTTTTTTTGGGCGTTGGATTTGGCTTTCAGTTACATCAATTATAACAGTCTTATCTTTGAAATAATCTTTTAATAGTGATTTTTGACCAGTAAGTTGTTGAAAATTAGGGTGTTTTATTAAAGTGTCTTCAATTCATTTGATATTTCTATAACAACTACTTTCACTAATATCATAACTTTTTGCAATATGAAAATAAGTTCTATATTCTCTTCAATATTCTAAAGTCATTAAAATACGATTTTCTAATGATAATTTATTGGTTCTTCCGCGACGAAATCTCTTTTTTAATTCTTCTATTTTTAAAATTTCTAGCATTTTATTAAAAGTAGTATGTTTAATACCAGTTAATCTTAAAAAATTTTTATCACTTATTTGATTATTTTTTTTAAATTTCATTTAAATTCCACCTTTTTATTAAAAACAACAATTCAATTATATTTTAAATTAATTTTGCAAGAAGTCTATTAAATATCAATTTTCATTAGAAACCAGAAAACAAATTTGTGATTATTACTTTGATTACAAATTTGTAGGTGCGGGCGGTGTATTATCGCTTTATCATAATATTCATCAAAAAAATGTTTTAATTTTAATAATACAAAATATGGTATTATGAAATCAATTAAGAGAAGCATAGTCTAATAACTGTGTGTGATTTACAATTACAAAAACTACTTAAATTAAATTTATTTTTTTAATTTTGTCGAAAACTCTTGATAAAATAAAAAAAATCATCAACTTGATAATTTTAAAAGGCTTTTATGTAAAATTACTATTTTTACTTTAACTTTTTTTATACATTAAAATATAATACCGCTGTTTGTTGGTTTGGAGTTAAACCCTTATGTTGGTATTTTCATTTTCAGAAATTTAAATAATTTTGAATATTAGTAAAACCTAAACCATGATAATGAATTAAGGCTTCTTTAAGACTAGATTGTAATTTACTGATTTTATTTAAGTTACGATAACTAGCTTCAGGATTAATTGTTGTTTTAGTTACACATAAAGTAGAATTTGTTTGTTTTGCTACTAAAAAATATAATTTTTGCATATCAGAAGTAATAATTGAATTTTCGTTAATTAATTCTTTGTTCATATTTTCAATAACTCATTGTTTTTGTAAACGTTTGGTGTTTGTGGATTTAACATAAATATTGTTATTATTATCAATTGCCATTTGAATACAGCATTTAGTATTAGTTGCGAATGGGTCAAGGTGAATTCTTCGTGGATCAGTTTTATATTTGAAATTTCCTTTATGGATTTCTTTAATAAATGTTTCATCGATTTGGATTTTACCAGATAATTTTTTAAATTTTAATTGGGTATTTTCTAATTGTTTTGATTTCATTAATTTTTGACGATTATATCAAGCAGTTTTTAATGTAGTTTTAATAAAACGAGAAATTGTTTTACTAGATTGCCCCAGCAATGAAATTTGAATCAATAAATTTCATTGTTCATAATTTAAATGACTTCAATAAATAAAATGATTACGAAAAGTGTCAAAACTTGCACGGCAATTTTTACATAAATATTTTTGTTTTCCTTCTGAATTATGTCCATTTTTAACGCAATGGTAAGATTCACATTTAGGGCATTTAATACCTTGCGCTCTAAATTTTTGATCAATTTCATTTAAACGTTTTTGTTTTTTTATTAATTCTGCTTGTTGTTTGACTTTTTCATAAAATTCTAAAAATTGATCATCTGTTAAAGTATTTACTAGTTCTTGAATTATTTTTTCCATAATTATTATCCACCTCTATCATATTAAAAATATACCTAAAATTAAGTATATTCAATAAATATCAAGAGTTTTCGACAAAATTAAAAATTTATTTTAGGTTCCTTCAACTATTTTAACTATTTTAAAAAAGTCTATTAATACCTTTTAAAATTTTAATTCATAGTCTAATGGTGGTTCGAGGCGGAATCGAACCGCCGACACCTTGAGCTTCAATCAAGTGCTCTACCGACTGAGCTACCGAACCCTACTGGCGGTCCCGAAGGGAATTGAACCCTCGATCTCCTCTGTGACAGAGAGGCATGTTAAACCACTACACCACGGGACCAATTGGTTGCGGGAGGAGGATTTGAACCTCCGACCTTCAGGTTATGAGCCTGACGAGCTACCAGACTGCTCTATCCCGCGATATGTTTCGTTAATAATTATTAATGGCGGAGGTGAAGGGATTCGAACCCCTGCGAGTTTTTATACTCCTTGCGGTTTTCAAGACCGCCCCCTTCAACCAGGCTTGGGTACACCTCCATAAAATAATACCATAATGGTGGACCCTGTAGGGCTCGAACCTACGGCCATCCGGTTATGAGCCGGATGCTCTAACCAACTGAGCTAAGGGTCCAATAGTAAAACTAACTTATATTTAATTGGTTGTTTAAATGCATAAAATTGTCACTAATCCTAAACAAAATAAATTATAATAAAAATAATGCAAGTTTGCAAGCAATAAACCAAGATAGGTCGCGTTTAGTTTTCTTAGGTATTGCTTTGAAGAAGTAAAACAATCAGCTATATATTATTTAATTACTAAACTAACCCTGCCTTTCTTGTTATTGTCATTTTTACTCTTTTTTATTTTATCATATTATTGAATTTTTACACAATAAAAAATTTTTAATTTTGTCGAAAACTCTTGATATTTATTGAATATACTTAATTTTAGGTATATTTTTAATATGATAGAGGTGGATAATAATTATGGAAAAAATAATTCAAGAACTAGTAAATACTTTAACAGATGATCAATTTTTAGAATTTTATGAAAAAGTCAAACAACAAGCAGAATTAATAAAAAAACAAAAACGTTTAAATGAAATTGATCAAAAATTTAGAGCGCAAGGTATTAAATGCCCTAAATGTGAATCTTACCATTGCGTTAAAAATGGACATAATTCAGAAGGAAAACAAAAATGTTTATGTAAAAATTGCCGTGCAAGTTTTGACGCTTTTCGTAATCATTTTATTTATTGAAGTCATTTAAATTATGAACAATGAAATTTATTGATTCAAATTTCATTGCTGGGGCAATCTAGTAAAACAATTTCTCGTTTTATTAAAACTACATTAAAAACTGCTTGATATAATCGTCAAAAATTAATGAAATCAAAACAATTAGAAAATACCCAATTAAAATTTAAAAAATTATCTGGTAAAATCCAAATCGATGAAACATTTATTAAAGAAATCCACAAAGGAAATTTCAAATATAAAACTGATCCACGAAGAATTCACCTTGACCCATTCGCAACTAATACTAAATGCTGTATTCAAATGGCAATTGATAATAATAACAATATTTATGTTAAATCCACAAACACCAAACGTTTACAAAAACAATGAGTTATTGAAAATATGAACAAAGAATTAATTAACGAAAATTCAATTATTACTTCTGATATGCAAAAATTATATTTTTTAGTAGCAAAACAAACAAATTCTACTTTATGTGTAACTAAAACAACAATTAATCCTGAAGCTAGTTATCGTAACTTAAATAAAATCAGTAAATTACAATCTAGTCTTAAAGAAGCCTTAATTCATTATCATGGTTTAGGTTTTACTAATATTCAAAATTATTTAAATCTCTGAAAATGAAAATACCAACATAAGGGTTTAACTCCAAACCAACAAACAGCGGTATTATATTTTAATAGACTTCTTGCAAAATTAATTTAAAATATAATTGAATTGTTGTTTTTAATAAAAAGGTGGAATTTAAATGAAATTTAAAAAAAATAATCAAATAAGTGATAAAAATTTTTTAAAATTAACTGGTATTAAACATACTACTTTTAATAAAATGCTAGAAATTTTAAAAATAGAAGAATTAAAAAAGAGATTTCGTCGCGGAAGAACCAATAAATTATCATTAGAAAATCGTATTTTAATGACTTTAGAATATTGAAGAGAATATAGAACTTATTTTCATATTGCAAAAAGTTATGATATTAGTGAAAGTAGTTGTTATAGAAATATCAAATGAATTGAAGACACTTTAATAAAACACCCTAATTTTCAACAACTTACTGGTCAAAAATCACTATTAAAAGATTATTTCAAAGATAAGACTGTTATAATTGATGTAACTGAAAGCCAAATCCAACGCCCAAAAAAAGACAAAAACAGCACTACTCAGGAAAAAAGAAAAAACACACAATAAAAACACAAGTTATAATTGAAAAAGATAGTAAAAAAATTATTAGTTCTGATTTTTCTTATGGTAAAAACCATGACTTTAAAATTTTAAAAGATTCAAAAATTAAATTTTTACCAGAAACAACTGTTTTAGTGGATTTAGGTTATCAAGGCATACAAAAAATTAATCATAATGTTTTAATTCCTAAAAAAAAATCAAAGAAAAACCCTTTAAATAAAGAAGAAAAGCAAAATAATGAGCGAATTTCAAAAATGAGAATTGTTATTGAAAATGTTTTTGCTATACTTAAAAAATTTAAAATTATTAGTGAAAAATATCGAAATCGTAGAAAAAGATTTGCTTTAAGATTTAATTTAATAGCTTCAATTTATAATTTACAACTATTAGTTTAAATATATTTGATAATTTAAAATTTCAGTCTTTTTTTATTGTAAATAATAGACTTCTTGCAAAATTAATTTAAAATATAATTGAATTGTTGTTTTTAATAAAAAGGTGGAATTTAAATGAAATTTAAAAAAAATAATCAAATAAGTGATAAAAATTTTTTAAGATTAACTGGTATTAAACATACTACTTTTAATAAAATGCTAGAAATTTTAAAAATAGAAGAATTAAAAAAGAGATTTCGTCGCGGAAGAACCAATAAATTATCATTAGAAAATCGTATTTTAATGACTTTAGAATATTGAAGAGAATATAGAACTTATTTTCATATTGCAAAAAGTTATGATATTAGTGAAAGTAGTTGTTATAGAAATATCAAATGAATTGAAGACACTTTAATAAAACACCCTAATTTTCAACAACTTACTGGTCAAAAATCACTATTAAAAGATTATTTCAAAGATAAGACTGTTATAATTGATGTAACTGAAAGCCAAATCCAACGCCCAAAAAAAGACAAAAACAGCACTACTCAGGAAAAAAGAAAAAACACACAATAAAAACACAAGTTATAATTGAAAAAGATAGTAAAAAAATTATTAGTTCTGATTTTTCTTATGGTAAAAACCATGACTTTAAAATTTTAAAAGATTCAAAAATTAAATTTTTACCAGAAACAACTGTTTTAGTGGATTTAGGTTATCAAGGCATACAAAAAATTAATCATAATGTTTTAATTCCTAAAAGAAAATCAAAGAAAAACCCTTTAAATAAAGAAGAAAAGCAAAATAATGAGCGAATTTCAAAAATGAGAATTGTTATTGAAAATGTTTTTGCTATACTTAAAAAATTTAAAATTATTAGTGAAAAATATCGAAATCGTAGAAAAAGATTTGCTTTAAGATTTAATTTAATAGCTTCAATTTATAATTTACAACTATTAGTTTAAATATATTTGATAATTTAAAATTTCAGTCTTTTTTTATTGTAAATAATAATTTTTATTATGTTTTAATGACAAAATATTTGTAAAAATAATCTAAAAATTATTTTAATAACACTTTTATATTTATTTTAAATTTAAAAATTATAATTATCATATTAATTTTGCAAGAAGTCTAATAATTTTTATTATGTTTTAATGACAAAATATTTGTAAAAATAATCTAAAAATTATTTTAATAACACTTTTATATTTATTTTAAATTTAAAAATTATAATTATCATATTAATTTTGCAAGAAGTCTAATATATAAAAAAGTTAAAGTAAAAATAGTAATTTTACATAAAAGCCTTTTAAAATTATCAAGTTGATGATTTTTTTTATTTTATCAAGAGTTTTCGACAAAATTAAAATAAAAAATTATTAATTTTATTATTTTTAAATTTTAACTAATACTTACTTAAATCTATTATATTTATTTGTTACAGCATTACCTTTATAATTAATTCAACTATCATCATTTTTATTATTATATTTATTTCATAATGAATGGATAGGCTACAATAAATTGGACCATAATTATATAGACTTCAAAATTATTAAGAAAGAAGGAATATAAAAATGGGAAATAAAACCTCATACTCTGAAGAATTTAAAAAACAAATTGTAATGCTATACAAAAATGGCAAAAGTGTTATTAATTTAGGGAAAGAATATAATTTACCAAAACCAACTATTTATAGTTGAGTTAAAAATTATAATAATTCTGGGTCATTTAAAGCAAAAGATAATCGCACTGTCGAAGAAAATGAATTAATTTACTTGCGAAAAGAAAACCAACAATTACGAATGGAAAATGACATTTTAAAGCAAGCAGCACTGATAATCGGCAAAAAATAACAATAATTAATAACAACAAAACTAAATATTCAGTGAGGAAAATATGTAAGATTTTAGGTTTACTAAAATCAACATATTATTATCAAACTAATAAATGCACTAAGTTTGATATTAATAATTATGAACAAGAAGTTATCAGTGCATTTAATAAAAGTCGTAAGATTTATGGTGCTCGTAAAATTAAAGCTGTTTTAATAAGAAAAAATATCATCTTATCACGACGAAAAATCCGATTCATTATGATCAAAAATAATTTGGTTTCTAAATACACCAAATTAAAATATCGTAATCATGAAAAAACAGTTAATAATGACCAAATTAATAATGTTTTAAATCGTCAATTTAATGACCAAAAACCCAATGAAGTTGTTGTTAGTGATTTAACATATGTTCAAGTTGGTACTAAATGACATTATATTTGTTTATTAATTGACTTGTTTAATCGCGAAGTAATTGGCTATAGTGCTGGACCAAATAAAACTGCTGAACTAGTTCAACAAGCTTTTCACAAGATAACACGACCATTAAATAAAATAACTTTATTTCATACTGATCGTGGTAATGAATTCAAAAATAAAATCATTGATGAAATTTTAATAACCTTTAAAATTCAAAGATCATTAAGTACCAAAGGATGCCCGTATGATAATGCTGTTGCTGAAGCAACTTACAAAACCTTTAAAACTGAATTTATTAACGGTAAAAAATTTGCAAACTTAACACAATTAAAATGCGAACTATTTGATTTTGTTAATTGATATAAGGGACTGTACAATTAACTGTGTCTTTAAGTAATTAACTTAAATTCACTCTGTCCTCAAATTTTATCATTAAATGTGAAATTGCACTACCCCAATTTTGAATTGGCATCGTTCATTTCTTAACCATATTTTGAAATGCTAAATAAAATATTTTAAAAACTGATGCGTCATTAGGAAAAATCTTTTTATTCTTAATGACTTTTCTTAGTTGACTATTAACAGATTCAATCGCATTAGTTGTGTAAATAATCCTTCTAAATTCTTGAGGATATTCAAGAAAAATTATTAAATTATTTCAGTTATTTTTTCATGATTTAGTAATTTGTGGATACTTTTTATTTCATTTTTCAGAAAAATGATCTAAAGCAACTAGCGCTATTTCTTCATTAATTGCTGTATAAATTGATTTTAAATCATTAGCTACAAGTTTGCGATCTTTGTAAGGGACAAATTTTAAACTATTACGAATTTGATGAACAATGCATAATTGGTGCTGTGTTTTTGGGAACACAGCTTCTATTGCATCAGACATTCCAGTTAAATTATCGCTACAAGCAACAAGAATATCTTGTAAGCCACGATTTTTCATTTCCGTAAGATTATTAAGTCAAAATTTGGCGCCCTCATTCTCGCTAATTCACATTCCTAAAATATCTTTTAAACCATCTAAATTAATTCCTAAGGCAAGATAAACTGCTTTATTTATTATTCGTTTATCTTGCTTTACTTTAACAACAATACAATCAAAATAAACAATCGGATAAATCTTCTCTAAAGGTTTAGTTTGTCACATTTTAACTTCTTCAATAACATCATCAGTTATTTGACTAATTAAACTTTCTGAAATTTCTGCTCCGTGATAGAATTCTTGCAATTGTGCTTTGATATCAGAAATTGTCATTCCTCTTGCATATAAAGAAATTACTTTTTGATCAAAGTTATCAAATCTTCTTTGTCTTTTCGGAATAATTACTGGTTCAAAAGTACTATTTCGATCTCTTGGTACATCAATTGCGATTGAACCATTTTTAGTAATAATGGTTTTTTGTGTGTTGCCATTTCTTTTATTATGATTCTCATCAGTTTCAAGATAATCTTTAATTTCCGTATTTAACATTCGTTCAGTTAATTTTTTGGTAAATTCCTGAAAAATAGTATTGCCAATTACAGAAGTAATGCAAATTTTACAAAAATATAGTTTATTACCCAATGAAATTATTATAGATAAAAACAATGATAAAATAACATTTAACGGTGAAGCATTTTTTTCATCAGAAAGAGAAGGGCCAGTAAGAACGAATACAGTTACTACTATAGTATAAGGTTTTATAAAAACGATATTAGCTATTTAAAACAATAACTTTAATTGAAACAAGCACAACAAGTTTAAATTCCTTGTAAAAATAAAAAATGTTCAAACCAGTAATTAACTAAAATTACTGGTTTTTATTCTGACAAAATAGAAGGGACTGTACAATTAACTGTGTCTTTAAGTAATTAACTTAAATTCACTCTGTCCTCAAATTTTATCATTAAATGTGAAATTGCACTACCCCAATTTTGAATTGGCATCGTTCATTTCTTAACCATATTTTGAAATGCTAAATAAAATATTTTAAAAACTGATGCGTCATTAGGAAAAATCTTTTTATTCTTAATGACTTTTCTTAGTTGACTATTAACAGATTCAATCGCATTAGTTGTGTAAATAATCCTTCTAAATTCTTGAAGATATTCAAGAAAAATTATTAAATTATTTCAGTTATTTTTTCATGATTTAGTAATTTGTGGATACTTTTTATTTCATTTTTCAGAAAAATGATCTAAAGCAACTAGCGCTATTTCTTCATTAATTGCTGTATAAATTGATTTTAAATCATTAGCTACAAGTTTGCGATCTTTGTAAGGGACAAATTTTAAACTATTACGAATTTGATGAACAATGCATAATTGGTGCTGTGTTTTTGGGAACACAGCTTCTATTGCATCAGACATTCCAGTTAAATTATCGCTACAAGCAACAAGAATATCTTGTAAGCCACGATTTTTCATTTCCGTAAGATTATTAAGTCAAAATTTGGCGCCCTCATTCTCGCTAATTCACATTCCTAAAATATCTTTTAAACCATCTAAATTAATTCCTAAGGCAAGATAAACTGCTTTATTTATTATTCGTTTATCTTGCTTTACTTTAACAACAATACAATCAAAATAAACAATCGGATAAATCTTCTCTAAAGGTTTAGTTTGTCACATTTTAACTTCTTCAATAACATCATCAGTTATTTGACTAATTAAACTTTCTGAAATTTCTGCTCCGTGATAGAATTCTTGCAATTGTGCTTTGATATCAGAAATTGTCATTCCTCTTGCATATAAAGAAATTACTTTTTGATCAAAGTTATCAAATCTTCTTTGTCTTTTCGGAATAATTACTGGTTCAAAAGTAGGGCCTGTCCAAAATTCTGTGTCTTGATAATTCATTCTGAATTATACTTAAAAGAAGGAGAACAGAAAATGACAAAAAAAAAATAAAAAAAGAACCTGACGCAATTGATAAAGTTGTTGATTATTTTTTAGAAAATATTGATAATCCACAAGATTTATTTAAAGGCAATACTATTTTTCAGGAATTTACCAAAAAATTAACTGAACGAATGTTAAATACGGAAATTAAAGATTAGACTTCTTGCAAAATTAATTTAAAATATAATTGAATTGTTGTTTTTAATAAAAAGGTGGAATTTAAATGAAATTTAAAAAAAATAATCAAATAAGTGATAAAAATTTTTTAAGATTAACTGGTATTAAACATACTACTTTTAATAAAATGCTAGAAATTTTAAAAATAGAAGAATTAAAAAAGAGATTTCGTCGCGGAAGAACCAATAAATTATCATTAGAAAATCGTATTTTAATGACTTTAGAATATTGAAGAGAATATAGAACTTATTTTCATATTGCAAAAAGTTATGATATTAGTGAAAGTAGTTGTTATAGAAATATCAAATGAATTGAAGACACTTTAATAAAACACCCTAATTTTCAACAACTTACTGGTCAAAAATCACTATTAAAAGATTATTTCAAAGATAAGACTGTTATAATTGATGTAACTGAAAGCCAAATCCAACGCCCAAAAAAAGACAAAAACAGCACTACTCAGGAAAAAAGAAAAAACACACAATAAAAACACAAGTTATAATTGAAAAAGATAGTAAAAAAATTATTAGTTCTGATTTTTCTTATGGTAAAAACCATGACTTTAAAATTTTAAAAGATTCAAAAATTAAATTTTTACCAGAAACAACTGTTTTAGTGGATTTAGGTTATCAAGGCATACAAAAAATTAATCATAATGTTTTAATTCCTAAAAGAAAATCAAAGAAAAACCCTTTAAATAAAGAAGAAAAGCAAAATAATGAGCGAATTTCAAAAATGAGAATTGTTATTGAAAATGTTTTTGCTATACTTAAAAAATTTAAAATTATTAGTGAAAAATATCGAAATCGTAGAAAAAGATTTGCTTTAAGATTTAATTTAATAGCTTCAATTTATAATTTACAACTATTAGTTTAAATATATTTGATAATTTAAAATTTCAGTCTTTTTTTATTGTAAATAATAATTTTTATTATGTTTTAATGACAAAATATTTGTAAAAATAATCTAAAAATTATTTTAATAACACTTTTATATTTATTTTAAATTTAAAAATTATAATTATCATATTAATTTTGCAAGAAGTCTATTTGATATTTCTATAACAACTACTTTCACTAATATCATAACTTTTTGCAATATGAAAATAAGTTCTATATTCTCTTCAATATTCTAAAGTCATTAAAATACGATTTTCTAATGATAATTTATTGGTTCTTCCGCGACGAAATCTCTTTTTTAATTCTTCTATTTTTAAAATTTCTAGCATTTTATTAAAAGTAGTATGTTTAATACCAGTTAATCTTAAAAAATTTTTATCACTTATTTGATTATTTTTTTTAAATTTCATTTAAATTCCACCTTTTTATTAAAAACAACAATTCAATTATATTTTAAATTAATTTTGCAAGAAGTCTAGTGTAATATCTTGTGGTATTCAGCACGCTTCTGTTAATGTATTAAATTGATTACTTGGTCTTTCTGGAATTAATCTTTTAATTCGCCCTCTTGCTGATATTGCCAAAACAACAATTAATTTTACCAAAACTGCCTTTCCGGTGTTTGAAGTTATTCCAGCATTTCAGATGTTATTTGAATTTGTAGTACCATTAGCAATTTTGTTAATGATATTAAAAAAGTTTTCTTAAATGTTTCTAATATTTTTATATAAAATATAATTCCTTTGAAAGGAGGATTTTTATTTATGTGAAAATTTTTATCAGCTTTAAATTTAGTATGTATAATGTTTATTTCGGGATGTAGTAAAAATAGTAATATTTTAAATAAATATGATTTAAAGTTTGCTAGTATTCAAAATAGTTATGTTTTTAAATGGCCGTCTCTTGGTTTTGTTTGAAATACTGATGATAAATTAGATGATTTGCCTCAAGATGTTTCTGCTCTTACAATCCCTGAAGGTGGTAGTATGTCAGGTTATGTTTTTAATTTTTATAAAAAAAATATGACTAAAATTATCAATGTTAATGGTGAATACGATAAATATTATATTGATAAAATTGTTAATGTAAAAATTACAATTTTAAAAGCTTCAGCTTTGGACAGATATGATAGGCGTGCTGGTTATATAATTACCTCATTTTCTGCCGAAATACCTAATAAAAAAAATTAGTAATTTAATAAATATTTTTGAAAATCGTATTTTTTGTAATGCGATTTTCTTAATTTAAGGAGTTTTAAAATGAAATATATTATTCCCCAAGCTGATTTAGCGGATTTAAAAGCAAAAATCCAAAGTTGACTAAGTGCTAATTGCCGTAATCCTTATTACTATAAAACTAAAAAACGCATTACTGCTTATTTAAATTTATGTACTTATTTCTATATTGAAGAAATAACTTTAACAAAACTTATTAAAAAATATTTTAAGAATGCAACGAAAACCTTTTATCGTTGGGCGAAAAAAATTATGACCGCTTATTATTCTGACAATTTAGATTTGTTATTGTTTAAAACTACAAAACCACAAAATCTTAATTATCAATATAGTTTAAATTCTCGTGAAAAAGTATGTGATTTATATTTTGATTACAAAAATCTTCAAGCTGGCGGAATGTGGTCTTTATTTAACAATTTAAAAATTGGTTTTCATGATGTTAAAAATTCAGAAGTTCCGAAAAATATCAAAACTTTTTATCGCTGAATTAAATCCGACCCTCGTTGAAAAGAATTAAAACAACAAATCAAACAAACAAAACGCCATTTTAAGCGTTATGAAGTCTCCGAGATTGGTCTTTTACAAATGGATGCTAAAATCTTTACCACATCAAATTTTCCGGTTGATAAAAAATATTATATTTATGATTTTATTGATGAAAAAACACGGATAGTATTTGGTTATGTTTATGATAGTTTAGGAACTAACAATGCCATTAATGCCGTGCAAAGGGTAATGAAAGATTTTGGTGAACTTGGCATAAATATTAAACGCCTTCGTACTGACAACGCTCCTGAGTTCACCACTACTAATTGAAGCAATAAAAAAGCATACAAAATAAAAGAAAGGGCTTTTGCAACCTTTCTTTCAAAAAATGGAATCATTCACGAGACCACACCAATTCGTTCGCCTCAATCCAACGGGAAGATTGAACGATTCCATCAGCATTATACAAAATTATTTTAT
This sequence comes from Spiroplasma endosymbiont of Clivina fossor, assembly GCF_964031115.1. Taxonomy (GTDB): domain Bacteria; phylum Bacillota_I; class Bacilli_A; order Mycoplasmatales; family Nriv7; genus Nriv7. Next base: position 1,575,359 of record NZ_OZ035006.1, on the reverse strand, counting down.
GTTAAGAACAAAAAACTAAATCAAAATGAACTTCAACATTATTTAAACAAATATTATTACTTTTATAACTTTGAACGCCCACATTCATCTTTAAACACTAAAACTCCATTTCAAACATTACAAAAATTTTTAACAAAGTAATTTTTATAATTAAAATATTTAACTTGTTGTCGCGGTTACCGTTAAAATAAATGTTTCTAAAAGACTTAATAGTTTTCATAATTTATTTTTTATTTTTCTAAATCACAAATTGCTCCTAATGAATTAATAGCTTTTGAAATTAATTTTCCAAAATTAGGAATATATTCAGCACCTTTTGAAATGAAACTACTACCTTTACTACATTTTTCTAAATTTTCATCATCATATAAATCATATTTAATTTTATTTAGGTCGCGTTTAGTTTTCTTAGGTATTTTTTTAAAAAGAAAAAATAATCATTTACTATAAATTATTTCAATATGCAAATTAAGTATATATTTCTTATGTATGATTTTTGTTGTAAAAAATTATTTTAATGTTAGTTTTATAAGCATTTTAATTAGTTTTTATAACCTTTTATTAAGATTATGTTTGTTAATATTAAATATTTTGTTTTATTTCTTATTTTTCAAATAAAAAGGTAATCAATTTTTAGGTGCTTTTCTTTCAAAATTATTTAAACCTTTGCCTACCTAACAAAACTTTATGCGTCCGTGATGTATCACATTTAGTAAAACAACAATTAGGCTATGGGGCAAAAATATATAATCATAAGAATTTAAATAACCTATTACATTTAAGAATGGCAAATTTAAACAAATTAAATGTATTACATCATATTAATGAAAATATTAATTCAGAAATAGAAATCAGAAAAGAAATATATAAAAATTCATTATGAAATAAATATAATAATAAAAATGATGATAGTTGAATTAATTATAAAGGTAATGCTGTAACAAATAAATATAATACATTTAAGTAAGTAAAAATATTAGTTAAAATTTAATAATAATTAATAATTTTTTATTGTGTAAAAATTCAATAATATGATAAAATAAAAAAGAATAAAAATGACAATAACAAGAAAGGTAGGGTTAGTTTAGTAATTAAATAATATAATTAGCTGATTGTTTTACTTCTTCAAAGCAATACCTAAGAAAACTAAACGTGTAAATCACACACAGTTATTAGACTATGCTTCTCTTAATTGATTTAATAATACCATATTTTGTATTATTAAAATTAAAAAATTAATTTTATCCACAATAAAAAATATTTAATTCAAAATTAACCAAATTAAAACATTTTTCACGAGTTTCTATTATTTTTTAAATAATTATTTTGCAATAATAAATTTATTTAAAGTTTCAAATGGAGTTTTGTAATTCAAACTTTTATGTTTTCGCTTGAAATTATAAAATGCGTACCACTCATTCAAATGAATTTGTAATTGTTTAACATCAAATTTTGTTTTAAAACCACATTTTTTAAATCAAAATAAACTAGTATAATTACGGTGAAACCGTTCAATTTTTCCGTTGCTCTGAGGAGAACGGATTGGTGTGGTTTCATGGATAATTCCATTTTTTGAAAGAAAGGTTGTAAAAGGCCTTTCTTTTACTTTGTACGATTTTTTATTACTTCAGTTAGTAGTAGTAAATTCAGGAGCATTGTCAGTACGAAGGCGTTTAATGGTTATGCCAAGTTCACTAAAATCTTTCATTGCTCTTTGCATGGCATTAATGGCATTATTGGTTCCTAAACTATCATACACATATCCAAAAGCAATTCTTGTTATTTCGTCAATGAAATCATAAACATATAATCTATGCTTAGCAATAGGAAAATTTTTATCAGTAAACACTTTAGCATCCATTTGCAGTAGTCCAATATCTGAAACTTCATAACGCTTAAAATGGCGTTTTGCTTTTTTCATTTGCGTTTTTATTTCTCCATAGCGTTTGTCTTGTTTAATTCAACGATAAAAAGTATTAATTGATTTGGGGACATTATTTGTATCGATATCATGCACATTTTTTTGATGAATATTATGATAAAGCGATAATACACCGCCCGCACCTACAAATTTGTAATCAAAGTAATAATCACAAATTTGTTTTCTGGTTTCTAATGAAAATTGATATTTAATATTTTTTGGTGTTGTTGATTTGAATTGCAATTCATAAAAGTTGTCTTGATAATAACCATTAATAATTTTTTTAGCTCAAATATAAAATGTCATTTTACTACCACGAAAATATTTTTTAATCAATTTATTTACAGATATGTTATCTGTATTATTCATATATAAGTTGGTACATAAATTGAGATATTTACTTACTCATTTTTTTACTTTATGATAATATTTTTCATGATAAATCGTAGTCATTCAAGATTGTAATTTAGCTTTTAAATCTGCTAAATCATTTTTAGGTACAATATACTTCATTTTCTATTTCCTTTTTTATTTTTTCTATATCAAACACATAAAACAGTTAATATTCATAGATAATATTAGTATAATGAAAAAAATAACTAATTACTCACAATTAAATAAAAAATATGACTTAAATTTTAGTGACAATAACTTTGGTTTTACTTGAGAAATCTTTAAGGAACTAGTTGGCGATGATTGGGCAGAATATTTTACAACGAGGTGTTTTTATAGATTTGTACCTACTGCTAGAATGACCTTTAAAACTTGAAACTGTTTAGCTTGAGATTTATGAATTTGTTGTAACTTTACAGATACATCCGCTCAAGAAGTACGACGCTATGAAAATACACATCCTGAAACAACAATTGCTGATTTACATAATTTATGTCAATATTTAGAAGAAAAGTATGGCGTTCAAATTGGACCTGAGCACTCTAAGGTGACCGGAATAGTTTGAAAATTGAATAAAGAGGGCGGAGAAATAATTTTTCCTTCCAATCAACGAATAACTTTTATTGGTTATGCCAACGGTAATAGAATTTTTGGAACAGCTGTAAAAGGTTCTAGTTTTTTGTGTTCACGAACTGACGAAATAATTATGGCAGAAGAAAAAGAAACTTTGAGTGATAAACAATTAATTTATAGATATGAGCGTTTACAAATGTCAATGTTTCGTAGCAATCGGATTAAAGTTTCTGACAAATCCATAAAAGAACTTTCTTGAACCTTTGTTGATAAAATGACAGGACAACAAGAAACTCGTTACTTATGAAAAAGTTTTTTTGTCGCGTTCACTTGCAACCCCTATGATAAATATCACCCATTTTATAAAAAATACTGTACGCCATTTTTACCATTAAACGACAAGATAATGAATTTATTAAAAGAAACTGGTAAAGTTTGATACGAAAATGAAAAAGAATTTGAAGGTTTAGGAATTTTTGTTTTAAGACTAACATTAGACTCTACTTGAAATAAATTGCCAGAAATTTCAAGAAAAAAAGTAAACCAACTTAAAAAAGATAACCCCGATGAATATGCTATTGTAAAATATGGTTTTGAGTACTCAGACAGTGATAGTACTATCTTTCCGTTTCGAAAACATTTAAAATATACGCAAAAATACGATTTAAAAGATTTTTATGTTGCCACTATTGATATGTATAAATTTGATTTTTATAGTATCGGGATTGATTGAGCAACTGGGCCAATCGATCATACTGTGCTAAAATTTTGGGGATTTCAAGAATATAAAAAAACTGAACTTTACGATCCATATTTAATATGTGAGATTGTTATAACTCCCGAAGATAATTTTTCTGAAAATGAAAAAATTAGTCATCTTATAGAAGAAATCATGACTTTAAGAGCAAATTTTTATAATTTTGCTGATGTTATTTTTAATTATGATGATAAAGCAAAAACCGCTATGGAATGAATTAAAACAAAACTAATTGAAGATTATAGTTTTAACATTCGTACCAGCACAGCCATTAAGCACACAACACCATTAACCAAAGAAGCCGGTTTAACAGATCGCGTTATTTGAATGCGTAATTTGTTTGGATTTGGTAATTGTCATATAAATTTACAGAATAATCCTTTTACTGCCAAATGCTACGAAGAATTACGATATGATGAAAAACGCACTAATGTTCCTGACCCAAAAATGTATCTTGATCCTTATGATGCAGACTTTTATGCATTATATCCAAATAGAGTTTATATAAGAGGCAAACAAAAAGGCTATCGTTAACGATAGCCTTTTTAGCCCAAGAGGTTCTGAGTTTACACCGCAGTTAGATTCTTTCATGTAATCAACTTGTTCTAGGTCTTCCATGTATATAATACCATATTTCAAATTATTATCTTTACTATCCATTGGTAAAACCAAATTAAAAATTGAACCCAACTTAAACATATTAATTATTTTAATCTTTCTAAATATAAATCTACAAATACAACTCAGAAAAATGATCTATTGCAATCTTATATTCTTTTTTATAAAAATCAATATAATTTCTAACATCCATTTTATCGTCGTTAATATTTTTTTCACTTTTTTGAAATGCTTCCTTTCAGCATTGATCATAATGTGTTATTTCAAATAGTTCATCAGGGTTTGCGTCTTCAAAAAATAAATAAATATTATCAATAAAACTTTTAATTTCTTTACTTAAATTAATTTCACTTTTTGTATTAAAAATTAAAGGTCTATTATGTTGTTTGTGAATACTTATAATAACAGGTCCATTGTTATAAGCTACTTCTTCATTTACACTAAATAAAGGTTTATTCTTAATTAATAAATGAAAAACTTGTGCTAAATGAAGCAATTTATGAAGCATAAATTCTCCTTTATACATTTCAAAGCCAATTTTTTTAAAAAGTTGTTTTGAGTTAAACAAAGCTGGATTTTTACGAATTAAATATTTTGCCATATCCATAACATTATTATTTTTCACAATTAAGACATCATCTCCTATCATTATTAACTTAATTATACACTATTTTTTAAAAAAACTCTGGGGGGCAAATCAGTTATCTATAAATATAACATATTTTATAAGGATGCTTTTTATTTATTATTTTTACTATCCATTGATAAAACCAAATTAAAAATCCAACCCCGCGTAAACATATTTAATTATTTTAATCTTTAACCAATAATTTAGAAATTGCTTTCATAAACTTATCTTTCTTATTTAACTCTACACCACTTTTAATCATTTCATCACTGTAACTAATTGTTTTTCTTTTCATTTTAATTTCCCTCCTTAAACTTAATTCACAATTATTATAACTTAATTATACACTATTTTTTAAAAAGTAAGACTCGGGCGCATAAAGTTTTGTTAGGTGGGAAAAGGTTTAAATAATTTTGAAAGAAAAGCAACTAAAAATTTATTACCTTTTTATTTGAAAAATAAGTAATAAAACAAAATATTTAATATTAACAAACATAATCTTAATAAAAAGGTTATAAAAACTAAGTAAAATGCTTATAAAAACAACATTAAAATAATTTTTTACAACAAAAATCATACATAAGAAATATATACTTAATTTGCATATTGAAATAATTTATAGCAAATAATTATTTTTTCTTTTTTTAAAAATACCTAAGAAAACTAAACGCGACCGTAAGACTCTGGGAGGGTTGACTTTCACAAAATCTGCGTGTATAATCTAGTTGTTTATTAAATTAAAAAAATTACGGAAGTTCTTTCAATAAAGTCAGGGTCCCCAAGGTCCTGCTAAACGCGGACCCCTAACAGGTTGAAAAGCGGTGCCGAGATTTTTTGTAAACTTAATAAAATTCTAGTATATTGACGCTTCGTTTGTGGAAGCAACCCGACCAGCCGACATTAAATTTCAAAAACAAAACAAGAGAGACCCAGAAAGGTCTCTTTTTAGTCCCGATTAATTAAATTTATTTTTGGAGGAGTTATTAAATGCAAGAACAAAAAAATAAAAGAAAAATAAAAATATGGGGGGGGGTATTTGTGATTACAGGAATAGTAATATCAATAATTTTAGGAATAGTAGCTTATAGCAGAAGTAACAAATACTTTCTAGAATCTGATGGTGAAATAGTCTATTGTGGAAGTACAATATGAATGAAACTACATGGTAGAGATACTAGTCAAGAAAATATTGAATTAATATGTAAATATAACCCCCCCCCCGATTTTAAAAAATGAAATGGCAAATATCATAAAAATTACTTTAAATAAAATAATATACTAAAAAGAAGGTTTTTAACCTTCTTTTTAAATTTCTAAATTAATGTATGAATCAGATTTGTTATTAAATAAATAAATATTCATTATTTCTACATATCCATTATTTGTTTCAAATTTAAAATTATATTGACCTTGTCCAAAAATAGCAGATAATTCCAATCGCTTGAAATTACTTATTTCTTTTTCTAAAAGAAATTTACATTGCTTAGTAATGTCAAGTTTATTTATTTCTTTAAATCACCTAAAATTACTTAATAACGCCTCTAATCCCTTTCCATAAATATTTATAACACTACTTAATTGTGTTTTTTCAACAATACAATTTACAAAATTTTTACCATAATTTCCATCCGCTAATTTTATATCTTTTGGCAGTAAACTAGGGATGTCGTTTGGTTCTAAATTATTAATTAATGGCAGTCAATTAAACTGGTTACTATTCAATTTAAATAATTGATTTTGCGATATATCATTATTAACTAATTGAATATTATTATTATCAAAATTAAAGTACTCTGATTTTAAAACAACTTCTACATCTTTGAATTTATAATATCCATCATCAAGCAACGGAACTGAAATGAGCTCAAAATAATAAGGCAATAATAGTTTGTAATCATCATTTAAGCCAATATTTATTGACAATTCAGAAAGGATGTATTCAGAAAGCATCATAATAATTTGTTTAAATATTTGTACTGAAGGATGTTTTATTAACTTAGGGTTTTCAAATTTTCAGTCCTCAAAAAGATTAGTAATAACTACTTCGGGTTTTTGACCAACAAATTTATTTTCTTTCAATTTTGCAATATCATCTAATGGAGTATTATTTTTATCATATGTTGCATATTTAAAATTTGTTCGGTAGTTATATGTATAATCTAACATGTCTAATAAAACTTTTTGAAGACTATCAATTTTAAAAATTTCTTTAAATTCTAATTCCACTCTATCATAATTCTTGGTTAAATTATATGAGGTAGCGTCTAGACAACTTGGCTTAAGTCCGCCAATAGCACCAGGTAGAGTGATTGTTTCATTTAAAATAATATTTTCTTTTAATAAATCCACGGGTAGGCAACCAACGGGTACACTCTGATATTTTTGTGTATTTCTAGTAATATGCATTGATGTTACTCTTGCATCAATAAAAACTTTTTTTCTTGATTCTGTTCCGCCACCAACCGTAATCAAATCTAAAGCACTTTTCTCGTTAAAAAACAATTTTGCTTTTTCTCATGCTAAAACTTGACTAGACATTCATTGTTGCAATATTCTAACTTTTGGCTCAGTTTCAATCGGCATTGATAGCATTGGTAACATAACCTTGTCATTTTCTATAAATAATCGTGGATAACCCGCCACGCCGTTTACTTCCCCGATTAATTTAATATTTCCAAATAAAGCTTGCCGTGGAAATTTAATAGTAATTGCTTTAACCTTTGTATCTTCGGGCAATTGTTTTTGAATACGAACAATAATGGGATTAGAACCACGAACTTTAAAATCTTGCACCCGTACTAAAACTGTTTCCTTGGTTACCTTAATTGATTTTGGGGCATAGCGTTCGGTGTAAGAATTTATAATATACAATTCATCCAAATTATTTTCGTTTGCCGGTTCACCAATAGAAACAACATGAAGATTAAATTTGCCGTATAAACTTTCATCTTGAAAAATTATAGTCTTGGCATCGACCATAGTATATTCAACACTATTATCTTGAATATTAGTAGCATTGCGAGCATCTAATTCTAAATTAAAGTCACTAACTTCATAAGCAATCGTTTTTTTAACTTCTAACGGGTCAATAAAGCCAATTTTAACAACATTGGGAGAAAAGTATAAATTAGGTTTATTTGTGTTTTTAATCAGGTTATTTAAAGGGTAAATATATAATTCGCGTTTTCTTGTTTCGTTATAAATTGTATGCAAGTCAGGGTCTGATTGTTCGGTGTAATTTGCAAAGTCCAGTGGAGTATTATCAATTGCATAATCACGATATTTTGTTTCATTTTCTTGACTTGGTTTAGTCTTCCAATCCGCCATTTTCTTGTCCTTTCATATCAATATTATTAATTTCTTTACCAATTGTGGTCGTTACATTCAAATTGACTTTGATTGTCATTTTTTCAAGTTCTTTTGAAATAAAACTGTTACCATTCAAGTCGCGGTCAAATTTAAGTAGTAAGTAAATAAAGTTTGCATGGGCTTCTTCTCGTAATAATAATTTTTGCTCGAGCATATTGTTAGTTTGAATATTAACCGCAGAACTTTCTTGACGAGTTTGTTGAGCCCCTTTATGAATTGCAGGTACATGCATTCCAATCCGTTTATTAATCTCGGTCACATTTCAATCATATAAATAAGTTAATTCTTTTCCTCTAAATTGACCATTAATAGTAGAAAAGGGTATTGGATTTTGTGCTTGATCATAATTCATGACTAAAACATGATTTTTAATAAAATCATCAATAATCTTATTTACATTTTTTTGAACATTACCAACAAGTGAATTTGTATTAATAAGAAATCTTGTGGCGTTTAAAATCGCATCTAGAATGCTTTGTTCATAAAAAATATCTAAAGCTTTCAATTTATCTTCAACACCAGCGATGTCAGCACGCTCACTTGGTAAATTAGAAAAAATTGCAATTGGTATGTAATTAATTTCTAAAACTTGGTTAATATTTAATTTTTCATTATTGCGTTGTTTTTCAAAATCATTAACTTTTATTATTGTTTGTTCTAATTTGGAAGTGCCATTATTGTCAACAATTTTTTTGGTGCTTAGTTCATAAATTTCACGCATAATTTTTACTTTGCTGTTTTCTAATTGGTAAGTTTCGTACATGCGTAAATTAAGATTATTTTTCTTATAGTCGTCGTAAAAAATTGTACATTGAATTAAATTTCCCAACACATCATATTCTCGCTCTGCTACTCGTATGGGTTGAAAATTCATAATTCCTTGATTTAAAAAAATTAGAAATGCTGAAATACCAATATCGCTAGCTCGTTTCTCATTAATCCAGTTTTTACTTTGAAAATCATTTTTATAAAGTCATGCCATTATTTTTGGTGATAAATCTTGTTGACTAATATTAATTTCCAACTTCTTAGGAGTTAATGCATTAGCCATAGTGTCGGACACATACGATTTATAATAATCTTCATGACCAAAAGGAGCAAAACCATACATTCGCAAAATTGATTTTTCAATTTCGCGTTTTTTAACTACTACATTATCATCTTTATCACTAAATCATTTTTTAGTAAATCGTAATGGCATTATTTACTTTCCAATTCTTCAACTTGTTTTTTTAAAATTTCAATTTTTTCAGAAATTAATTTCCCCAAAGGTACAAGTCCTAGAGTAATAAAGTTTAAAAAGTAAATTAACATTTTCAATCAAAATAATTTTTTAGCCATTATTTTTAGCTCCTCGTTTTGGTTTGTTAATATTAATCTCGTTTTTATTAGCGTTATTATTTTTGATAGCAATAACCATATCAATCTTATTATTTATAATCATTAATTTAGTATCAATTTTATTTAACGCTTCTTTATTTTCTTGCTCCATTTTTTTCGCCTCCTTTTTTGTTTTTAAAGCCGAGATTATTCCCGTAATGCCAGCCGTTCCACCCAAACCGCCAATAATTGCTGTAAAAATACTTGCTACTGTTTCTGAATTCATATGATACTTTCTCCTCTCTTATTTAATTTTAGCCCCTAGGCCCACATAAATGTGAGCTATTAAACTAGTATTTTGTGGGCGGGTTTCTAAAATATCAGTTTCATTTTTTTCTGTTTCGGCTGAAAAAAATAAATAAATTTCTTCCGGGACCTCTTTTGGTCAAGCATCCAAAATAAGTGAGGACTGCATAACAATGTCAGAATCTTCCGGCATGTGGGGCATTGTGCCCACATTTCACCCTGTTGTTGTAAAAAAATAATTTTTTTTTCATTTGAAAACAAAAGAAGAATTGGGTTTGTCTAATTTCGGAGCCACATAAATCGGATGAATGTGGTGACCGACATTGTCATTTTCTGCGTTTAAAGGATTGTCTTTTTTGTGTCGCACAAAATCGCCCTCGCGAAGGCTAGGCGTCACCAATTGACTGCCGTCGGCAAGAATGACGGTGTATGCCTTTTCTGAAAGTGGCAGTCAACCCTCTTCCAATTTTTTTAATTGAGAAAATCAAGCAATCGCTCCAATTAACGATTTTTGGATATTTTGAAAATTTTGAAAAATCAAATTTAGTTGCTTTTGTAATTTGGCAGAAAAATCAGCTGTTGTAGCGTGCGTATAATCGCCCTCTTGAGGATTAGGTTGTAAAGCATTTGGTGGTAAAGTCCCAATTTGTTTAGGGAAAGATACCGTTAAAGTTTCTGTTTCATGTTCATAATCAGAACTTGCATATTCCTCAATAACTAAATTAGTTACAGGCCCTCTAAGATTAGGATTTTGGGGGCATGTGTAATCCTGACAGCGACTTTGAAAAAATTTTAATTGTTTTTTTAATCGTTCATTTTTTTCTTTTTCTAATAACTTATCAACAACAAATTTACTGTAATACAAACCTAAATCAATCATATTAGCATCAACTGTATTTTCATCATTATAAGGAATTAAAAAATTTTTTAATTCTGTAAAATTAGCTAATGCTTTAACTCTTTGTGGAATCATATCTTGAGTATTATTTGCTAGAGTAGAGGCAATATAACTTGTACTAGAAGTATTCAAATTTTTTGTTGCATCAACAAAAAATTCAACTGGAACTCTGTTAAACACTCAATGCTCAATCAAAATATAAATCATGTCCATAACGGTTTCTTTAATTTCATCAGGAAAAGTAGTAAATTCTCACTTGTTAAAAATAAAGTCAAGATACATGTTGCAATCATTTTGAGCTCTTAAAGCGAAAGTTTTAAATCAATCATCAAAATTAGCAAAATTTAAATCTTTATATTTAGATGGTATAGCATCTAAAGTTCCAGTAAGTGGTTTGATAGTATGATAACCATTAATGGTTATATTTGGTCAAAGTTCTTTTAAGAGCATTTTTTATCACTTCCGATTTAGTTTTTTATTGATAGTAGTAATTTTTTTAGTTATTTGTTTTTGGATCATATTTTTAGCATTAATTTTCAAATTAATATTTTTGTTTTTAACAAGTGGCCTAACAAAGCGGTTTTTAACATTTCGTCCAACAATTCCCTTACCCAAAACACTATCAACGGCTCAATTAACATAGTTGTCTTTATTAAAAACTTGATTAAAATTTTCTTTAACTTTAAATAAATTTCCTTCTTTATAACGGTCATAAGTTATTTTTAAAAGCGGAGTTAAAACTCGATATAACTTTATGCTATTGATGTAAAATTCTTGAACATTTGCTGGTAAAAATGGCATTAAAGATAATATGTTACCTTTAGTTTTACCCCAACCAATTGATCAACCACTTTCATACATATAAAATTTAAAAGGACTAGAAGCAGTTATTAATTGTTGTAATTTTAAGGGGGTAGTAATTATTGGCCCTATTGGTTGATATTCAGGATTTTGGTAGTAAATTGTAATCGCAATATCTGTTAGTATTCCTGTTGGTTTAACTTTGACTGCAAAAAAGACATCAGATATTAATGGCAATAAAGTACCATCGGTAATTATTTTCTTTTGCACTCTTGAAATAATGTTCTTAAAATTTGTATATTCTTGAATTTTGGTTGTAGTCTTTAATTCTATCTCTTTAATCGTTTCTCTTACAGGCTCAAACACTTTATTTAAACCTTTTTGAATTTGATATGTTGGCGATAATTTTTTCAATTTTTTTGTTTTTTCCATAATTTTATTAAATCTTTTAAGAAATTGAGAACGAAAAACATTTTCTGCTCGTAAAGTATTTAGTGATAATAATGTACCTTGACGAATTCCTGATTTTTGCATTTGGGTAATTAAATTAAATCAATTTTCTGTTGGCATTTTTGAAATTTCATTAATGTTTGTTCCGTAACGATTTAAAAATTGATTACCTCATTTTTCTTTAAATATCTTTGTTTTAGTTACAAGATTAGGATTAATTTTTCTTAGTAATGTTTCCATTTCCAAAAGTTGACCTAATGTTGTTACATTTGCACTTTTATAATTCTTAACAAATTGTTTTCGTGCCAAAAATCCTAAATGATTTAGCATAGTTTCTTTAGTTGGTTTTTTAGTATAATCAAATCAAGTTTTATATTTGTCAAGAATAATTTTTTTATTATAGACTTGGTACATAACCTGCTCTAAATTATTAGCCGTTGTTATTCCTAAGTGATTAATAATTTTATTTTCTTTCGCTAGATTAAAAAACTTTGTTGTTTTATAAGTTCTTGATATCTTACTAATTTCACCAATAGCTGGCGTTAAATTAAGTAAAGTGCTTATTGTATTACTTTGTTCTTTATAAATATCATAGACTTGATTAATTGTAAAATCAGTTACAACACGCACACTTGAAGCAATTAATTGGGATGTTAAATTTGATAATCCAGCACTTAGAGAAAATTTTAGCGACAGACTCGCAGTAAATTTTGCTAATAAAATACCAATGACTTGCACACCAACAAATTTTAATAATTCCAGTAAAAAATCATTTTCTTGTTTTTGAGGCAACCGCGTAGTTTTAATAACTCTCAACTGCAAAGCAGTTATATTAGTTCCAATGGGCATAATCTAAAAAAGGCTACCTAGCTATAGCCTAATTTCCTTTTTAATCATCTTTTTCACCTTAGTCTCCACCTGGGTCTGGTGTTGTTTTGTGATAATGAACCATTTTGGCTACAGCAACTTTACCAGTAAAAAATTCTCGTTCAGCAATATAAACTTGTCCCATATATTTTTCGTCTGTATACATACCTACATCCATAGGCAAATCAATACCTGTAAATGTCGCATATGCCAAAGTATTAACTCATATCATATTAACATTCTCGGGCAAGCGAGATTTAGGCACTTCAATAGTTATACAACCATTAACAACACCGACAACTCCGTTAACCATACCTAGCACACCATCAGGAGAAGCGGTTACCAATTTCGCATAAGTAGCTTCGGTCACTACATCAGCCGTCGCGAGCAAGAAACCACTTGTCCACTCATTTTCAGAATTGACAACAGCAATTCGCATTTTTGCCATTTCTTCAAGAATTGTGTTTTTAGTAATCAGTTTTGCGGTTGCAATTGCTGTACCGCCAGCCACTAATTGTTCAGCATCGTATTTGTCATAAATTTCAGCCATTTGTTGGCGAAGACGAATAATCTTACTTTCAATGAATTTGGGACCTACTGCTTTACTTTCTAAACGCCCTATGCGTTCTTGAATATCAATTACTTTGTCCAAGGTAGCTTCTATTTTTTTTCTCGTTGCATAGTTAGATTTGGAACCAGTATTTGGGTCTCATGTTCTATTAATAGTTCCGTCCGTCGCAAGTGGAATAACTACTTTCTCACCATATTCAAATTCGGTAAAAGCTATTTCATTTGCAAAAAGTTGGTGAATTAAACTTCCTGTTCGTGGAAATTCGGGTCTTCATTTGCTTGAAACCAATGTTCTTAATTGGTCAACATTAATAAAAAACGCCATTATTATTTATCTTCCTTTCTTTTAAACATTAACTCTTGAGGGGTTAAAGCATCTGATGAAAAAATTATTTCTTCTGAGTTAGAAGAAGGGTTAGTATTTTTATCATCAGCCTTATTTGGAACGCCTCCTGTGTCTAATGTGTGTTTAATTTTTGGCATCGTGGCCACAAAATTATTAATATCATTTTTAATTACTTCAATATCATTTTCAAAATTAATTGAGTTTTTCACAAAATTAATAAATTGATTATCAATATTAGCATCTTGAATTAATTTATTAATTTCTTGTTCTTTTTTAAAAGTTAAATATTCTTTTTCTTTGTCGGCAAATTTTTTTAGTGCATCCGTTTCTCTTTGTAACAGATTTTTTGCTTTTTCCTGAAAATTAGCAGTATAGTCATTTTGCTCAGTGAAGCCACGATATAAATTTTTCACCTTAAAAGTTCCATCAGCATTTTTTTCGGGTTGTCCGTCTTCACCAATAAAGACGATTTTTTTATCTCTAATTTTCATTTGGTGTGTACTCCTTTTTCAAATAAAAAACTCATTTGATATTCTAATTATCTAATGAGTTTTTCTAATTATTGAGTTTTTAGCTATTTATTTTTTCTTTTTTTTCCAATTTTTTTAAATTTTTCAACCTCAATGCTAAAAAATGTTTTATGGGTGGTCTTATTTGGATAATAACGATTGTGTAATTTTCCCTCAATTAAAATAATATCGTATTCTTTTAATTTTAAGAATCCTTTTTGCAACTTTTCTTCATAAATAGAGAGCGTTGTGTAGTTAAGACCCGCTCAACTAACTTGAACATTAACAACTTTAACAACAACACTACTAATAGCTATTTTTTGCTTAAATTCTGTGATTTTGGGAATATCTTTTAAAATAACTGTCAAATTTACAAAATTAACATAGTCAATTACTTCATTTTCTTTTTTAGTTTTTAGTGCTTTTAACATTTTGTTTTACCTCATTACCCAAAAAGTATTGAATATGCTTTCACGCATCGTGCTCGTGTTTGGTAAGTTTTAAGTTTCCTTTGTAAAAAAATCCTTTCTTTTTAGAAGGCTCTTGTCTAAGAAAGTGCCAATGATATTTAAACCTTAAAAGACTGCTTATTGCTCCAATAAGTTCTGAGGTTGCTAAAGGATTGGTAATCGTTCTACCTTTAGTTAAGAAAAAATTTTCAATAATAAACAATGGCTTAAAATTTTCTATTCTTTTAAAATTATCAAATAATTTTTTAATTTTAAAAATTGCTTGTTCAACGCTTTCAGAAATTATTGTTTCGTTAAATTCAATGCATGAATTTTCAAAATTCCAAAGAACAATACCAGTAGAACCAATTCCTGCGGGGTCGATTCCAATTATATAATTCATAAAATAAATACTTACCTTATGACAACTACATTTTTTCGTTGAGTAATCGGAAGCGGTGAATCACGCCTCAATAAAGATTTAGACATATTATATTTTTCTCCTTATGTGTTGTCAGCAAAGAAAATGAGTACATTTTTCTTGGGGCACACAGCAATTTTGATAATCATAATTTTTTTTAGTTTTTCGCTTACAATAATTTTCTATTCTTTTAAACTCACATTGCAATGATTTTTCTTTTAATTGATAATTAACTGCTTTTAACGCTGTAATTAATTCTTTATAAGAATATTTTTGGCGTAACGCTCTTTAAGTCAATAAAAATGTTTGTTTTCCATTAATTAATCTTCCTCAATTATTTCTTTATAAATAATTCATTTCCGCGGACGAATGGCTTTTTTCTTGTAATAAATTACAGTTTCTAATGAGTGTACTTTTCTTTTAAAATTAGGATTATTACGCGAAAGTCCATAATAGCGTTCTACAATTTCGGCAACACTATCATAAACACCGACTAACTCATTGGTTTCGCAAGAATATATAACATAACAATATTTTTTAGCCATTTCGTACTTGTTCAAGATTTAATAACTAATTTAAATCAGTTTCTTTTAATCATTCGGGAATAATATAATTAAAATTAATATCTTTATCAGCTTCAGATTTTTTAATATTTTCTAAAAATTTTTGTCGATTTTTAATTTTAACTTCTTCATACAAATTAATAATTTCTTGCCCCTTAATGGTTGTAATTTTCTGTGCACCGTTGGCATCATACTTAATAACTTCATAATCATTTTCTGGAAAAATACCGACCACCATCTGATTTGCATATTTAATTGATGGGTGTACTAGTTTTCTAGGAACTCAAGAACCACCACCACTATTGGGAATTGATAGTAAAATCGCATTTGTTGTTTCAGCAACAATATATTTTTTATTCAAAAATAAATTTTTTAAGTTAGTCATTATTTATTAACTCCTCATATCAATAATTTTTTAGTTTTTGTAAAAAGATAATATATATCCTTCCTTATATGCAATTTCCTAGTTAGCTAACATAGTTAACTATCTAAGAAATCTATGTTATTTCTCTTATGTTTAACTAAGTTATGTTAGCTAACTAGGTGCGAGAAATGCTCGAAATTACCAAAAAGCATTTTTTGGCACACCTAAAAAGTGTTCTCATATTTACAACACAACTTTTTAAATAGAATTTAGTTTTTGTTCGAACAAGTTAATAAATTAATAAAGTTAGTTTAATTTTATTAATTAAAATACCTATCTCCTTTAAAAAATTATTGTTAAGAGGAACATTCTTACTGGTCTAAAATGTCTGTGTTACCTTACATAAGAAAACTAAACGCGACCCTCTGGGAGGATTGACTTTCACAAAATCTGCGTGTATAATCTAGTTGTTTTAATTAAAATTAAAAAAATTACGGAAGTTCTTTCAATAAAGTTAGGGGGGGGTGGGGGTCCCCAAGGTCCTGCTAAACGCGGGACCCCTAACAGGTTGAAAAGCGGTGCCGAGATTTTTTGTAAGCTTAATAAAATGCTAGTATATTGACGCTTCGTTTGTGGAAGCAACCCGACCAAGCCGACATTAAATTTCAAAAACAAAACAAGAGAGTTCCATAAAAAGGTCTCTTTTAGTTACAATTAATTAAATTTATTTTTGGAGGAATTATTAAATGTCAAAACAAAAAAAATGAATTATATTTGGTATTGTGGTAACAATTTTAATTTTATTAAAAACATCAATATTATTAGGAATTTCAATATCTAATATAAGTGATATTAAAATCAAAGATAATTTAATAAAATGAATACCCGGAGGAATTGCAATAATTGTACTAACATCAGTACCAATTACAACATTGGTTATTGTTATATATAATTTTTGTAAAAGCAAGTTAAAAACTAAAAAGGAGGTTACTTAAGTAACCTCCTTTTTAAAATTCTAAACTAACATAGGAATCTATTGTTTCATTAAAAAGATTAATATTATTAATTTGAACATTTCCAAAATTAGTTTCAATTTCAAAATTATAGTTGCCCCATGCCCAAAAAGTGTTGATACCTCCAAATGTTTAAATTTTTCCAACTGCGATTTTAAGAAAAATTTACACATATTAGTATTATCTACATTACTAATTAATTCGTATCATTCTAAATTGCTTAATAGATCTTCGAAATCTTTACCATATAAAACCATAGCATTATTTAAATTTGATTTGTTTATAAAAAGTCTCGTCATATTCTTACCATAATTTCCATCAGCAAGTTTTATATCCTTTGGAAGTAAACTTGGGATGTCGTTTGGTTCCAAACTATTAATTAATGGTAGTCAGTTATATTGATTATCATTTAATTTGAATAACTGATTTTGCGAGATATCATTATTAACTAATTTAGTTATGTTATTTTCAAAAATAAAATATTGAGATTTTAAGACAACTTCAACATCCTTAAATTTATATAAACCATCTTCTAAAATTGGTTGAGATGCCAATTTAAAATAGTAAGGTAACAATAATTTGTAATCGTCGTTCATTCCCATGTTGATTGATAATTCAGAAAAAATATATTCAGAAAGCATTATCACGATTTGCTTAAATATTTGTACTGACGAATGATTTATTAATTTAGGATTTTCAAATTTTCAATCTTCGAAAAGGTTAGTAATAACGATTTCAGGTTTCTGACCGACAAATTTTTCTTCTTTTAATTTAGCAATTTCGTTAGCAGGCATCCCATAAAGTTCTTTATTATCTGTATTATCTTTGTTAAAATATTCTGCATGTTTAAAATTTGTTTTTAATTTTGTCGAAAACTCTTGATATTTATTGAATATACTTAATTTTAGGTATATTTTAATATGATAGAGGTGGATAATAATTATGGAAAAAATAATTCAAGAACTAGTAAATACTTTAACAGATGATCAATTTTTAGAATTTTATGAAAAAGTCAAACAACAAGCAGAATTAATAAAAAAACAAAAAGGTTTAAATGAAATTGATCAAAAATTTAGAGCGCAAGGTATTAAATGCCCTAAATGTGAATCTTACCATTGCATTAAAAATGGACATAATTCAGAAGGAAAACAAAAATATTTATGTAAAAATTGCCGTGCAAGTTTTGACGCTTTTCGTAATCATTTTATTTATTGAAGTCATTTAAATTATGAACAATGAAATTTATTGATTCAAATTTCATTGCTGGGGCAATCTAGTAAAACAATTTCTCGTTTTATTAAAACTACATTAAAAACTGCTTGATATAATCGTCAAAAATTAATGAAATCAAAACAATTAGAAAATACCCAATTAAAATTTAAAAAATTATCTGGTAAAATCCAAATCGATGAAACATTTATTAAAGAAATCCATAAAGGAAATTTCAAATATAAAACTGATCCACGAAGAATTCACCTTGACCCATTCGCAACTAATACTAAATGCTGTATTCAAATGGCAATTGATAATAATAACAATATTTATGTTAAATCCACAAACACCAAACGTTTACAAAAACAATGAGTTATTGAAAATATGAACAAAGAATTAATTAACGAAAATTCAATTATTACTTCTGATATGCAAAAATTATATTTTTTAGTAGCAAAACAAACAAATTCTACTTTATGTGTAACTAAAACAACAATTAATCCTGAAGCTAGTTATCGTAACTTAAATAAAATCAGTAAATTACAATCTAGTCTTAAAGAAGCCTTAATTCATTATCATGGTTTAGGTTTTACTAATATTCAAAATTATTTAAATCTCTGAAAATGAAAATACCAACATAAGGGTTTAACTCCAAACCAACAAACAGCGGTATTATATTTTAATGTATAAAAAAGTTAAAGTAAAAATAGTAATTTTACATAAAAGCCTTTTAAAATTATCAAGTTGATGATTTTTTTTATTTTATCAAGAGTTTTCGACAAAATTAAAAGATACTTTTTATTTCATTTTTCTGAAAAATGATTTAAAGCAACTAGCGCTATTTCTTCATTAATTGCTGTATAAATTGATTTTAAATCATTAGCTACAAGTTTGCGATCTTTGTAAGGGACAAATTTTAAACTATTACGAATTTGATGAACGATGCATAATTGGTGCTGTGTTTTTGGGAACACAGCTTCTATTGCATCAGACATTCCAGTTAAATTATCGCTACAAGCAACAAGAATATTTTGTAAGCCACGATTTTTCATTTCCGTAAGCATTAATATTAAGTCAAAATTTGGCGCCCTCATTCTCGCTAATTCACATTCCTAAAATATCTTTTAAACCATCTAAATTAATTCCTAAGGCAAGATAAACTGCTTTATTTATTATTCGTTTATCTTGCTTTACTTTAACAACAATACAATCAAAATAAACAATCGGATAAATCTTCTCTAAAGGTTTAGTTTGTCACATTTTAACTTCTTCAATAACATCATCAGTTATTTGACTAATTAAACTTTCTGAAATTTCTGCTCCGTGATAGAATTCTTGCAATTGTGCTTTGATATCAGAAATTGTCATTCCTCTTGCATATAAAGAAATTACTTTTTGATCAAAGTTATCAAATCTTCTTTGTCTTTTCGGAATAATTACTGGTTCAAAAGTACTATTTCGATCTCTTGGTACATCAATTGCGATTGAACCATTTTTAGTAATAATGGTTTTTTGTGTGTTGCCATTTCTTTTATTATGATTCTCATCAGTTTCAAGACGATCTTTAATTTCCGTATTTAACATTCGTGCAGTTAATTTTTTGGTAAATTCCTGAAAAATAGTATTGCCTTTAAATAAATCTTGTGAATTATCAATATTTTCTAAAAAATAATCAACAACTTTATCAATTGCATCAGGTTCTTTTTTATTTTTTTTTTTTTGTCATTTTCTGTTCTCCTTCGTTTAAGTATAATTCAGAATGAATTATCGAGACACAGAATTTTGGACAGGCCCGTCTTTTTTTTACTTATCTTTAATTATACTTAATTTATTATTAAATAATACGATTATATCATTCAACAATTAAAGATTCATTAATTTCCGAATTTAATTCATTTCTTTCAGGATAACGAATGTAAGTTCCAACAATATTTTTGCGATCAAAACTAACAAATTCCAATGTTCCAGCATTTAATTCAATTGCTTCTAACAGTTTTGGATTGTTCTTATAATTTTCTTTAATTGTAATCTTATCATTAGGTGATACACGATAAGAAGGGATATTAACTTTCTTATCATTTACTAATATATGACTGTGATTAACTAATTGGCGAGCTGCACTTCTTGTTCTTGCTAAACCTAAACGATAAACAATGTTATCTAAACGAGATTCTAATAAAATTAAAAAGTTAGTTCCCGTAACACCACTCATTTTTTTGGCTTTTAAAAATGTATTTCGAAATTGTTTTTCATTTAAACCATACATATATCTTACTTTTTGTTTTTCTTGTTGTTGTAAACCATAATTAGATAATTTTCTTCTTCTTGCTCCGTGTTGGCCTGGAGCAGTTGTGCGTTTTTTTCCTTTAGCAAATTCTTTTCCAGTTTCTAAAATTGAAAATCCAACTCTTCTTGCAATTCTAAAAATAGCTCCTGTATATCTTGACATAATAAAAACTCCCTTATCAATATATTTGACATTATAAAATCAGTGAGTTTAAATTAAACTCTAATTAAGATAGATTACTATTCGCCATTGCAGCAAAGGCTACTTAAAGTAAAAGATTAAGCAATCTATTTGCGCAACTTAATTATGTTTAAAAGCTGTGATTTAATTGTCTTTAAGTATTATATAAATTACTTTCTTAAATGTCAATAAGTGTAGTAAATCACACACAGTTATTAGACTATGCTTCTCTTAATTGATTTCATAATACCATATTTTGTATTATTAAAATTAAAAAAATTTTTTAATTTTGTCGAAAACTCTTGATAAAATAAAAAAAAATCATCAACTTGATAATTTTAAAAGGCTTTTATGTAAAATTACTATTTTTACTTTAACTTTTTTATATATTAAAATATAATACCGCTGTTTGTTGGTTGGGAGTTAAACCCTTATGTTGGTATTTTCATTTTCAGAGATTTAAATAATTTTGAATATTAGTAAAACCTAAACCATGATAATGAATTAAGGCTTCTTTAAGACTAGATTGTAATTTACTGATTTTATTTAAGTTACGATAACTAGCTTCAGGATTAATTGTTGTTTTAGTTACACATAAAGTAGAATTTATTTGTTTTGCTACTAAAAAATATAATTTTTGCATATCAGAAGTAATAATTGAATTTTCGTTAATTAATTCTTTGTTCATATTTTCAATAACTCATTGTTTTTGTAAACGTTTGGTGTTTGTGGATTTAACATAAATATTGTTATTATTATCAATTGCCATTTGAATACAGCATTTAGTATTAGTTGCGAATGGGTCAAGGTGAATTCTTCGTGGATCAGTTTTATATTTGAAATTTCCTTTATGGATTTCTTTAATAAATGTTTCATCGATTTGGATTTTACCAGATAATTTTTTAAATTTTAATTGGGTATTTTCTAATTGTTTTGATTTCATTAATTTTTGACGATTATATCAAGCAGTTTTTAATGTAGTTTTAATAAAACGAGAAATTGTTTTACTAGATTGCCCCAGCAATGAAATTTGAATCAATAAATTTCATTGTTCATAATTTAAATGACTTCAATAAATAAAATGATTACGAAAAGGGTCAAAACTTGCACGGCAATTTTTACATAAATATTTTTGTTTTCCTTCTGAATTATGTCCATTTTTAACGCAATGGTAAGATTCACATTTAGGGCGTTTAATACCTTGCGCTCTAAATTTTTGATCAATTTCATTTAAACGTTTTTGTTTTTTTATTAATTCTGCTTGTTGTTTGACTTTTTCATAAAATTCTAAAAATTGATCATCTGTTAAAGTATTTACTAGTTCTTGAATTATTTTTTCCATAATTATTATCCACCTCTATCATATTAAAAATATACCTAAAATTAAGTATATTCAATAAATATCAAGAGTTTTCGACAAAATTAAAAAAAAATTTTTTAATTTTGTCGAAAACTCTTGATAAAATAAAAAAAATCATCAACTTGATAATTTTAAAAGGCTTTTATGTAAAATTACTATTTTTACTTTAACTTTTTTATACATTAAAATATAATACCGCTGTTTGTTGGTTTGGAGTTAAACCCTTATGTTGGTATTTTCATTTTCAGAGATTTAAATAATTTTGAATATTAGTAAAACCTAAACCATGATAATGAATTAAGGCTTCTTTAAGACTAGATTGTAATTTACTGATTTTATTTAAGTTACGATAACTAGCTTCAGGATTTTTTTAATTGGGCCTGTTCAAAATTCTGTGTCTCGATAATTCATTCTGAATTATACTTAAACGAAGGAGAACAGAAAATGACAAAAAAAATAAAAAAAGAACCTGATGCAATTGATAAAGTTGTTGATTATTTTTTAGAAAATATTGATAATCCACAAGATTTATTTAAAGGCAATACTATTTTTCAGGAATTTACCAAAAAATTAACTGAACGAATGTTAAATACGGAAATTAAAGATTATCTTGAAACTGATGAGAATCATAATAAAAGAAATGGCAACACACAAAAAACCATTATTACTAAAAATGGTTCAATCGCAATTGATGTACCAAGAGATCGAAATAGTACTTTTGAACCAGTAATTATTCCGAAAAGACAAAGAAGATTTGATAACTTTGATCAAAAAGTAATTTCTTTATATGCAAGAGGAATGACAATTTCTGATATCAAAGCACAATTGCAAGAATTCTATCACGGAGCAGAAATTTCAGAAAGTTTAATTAGTCAAATAACTGATGATGTTATTGAAGAAGTTAAAATGTGACAAACTAAACCTTTAGAGAAGATTTATCCGATTGTTTATTTTGATTGTATTGTTGTTAAAGTAAAGCAAGATAAACGAATAATAAATAAAGCAGTTTATCTTGCCTTAGGAATTAATTTAGATGGTTTAAAAGATATTTTAGGAATGTGAATTAGCGAGAATGAGGGAGCCAAATTTTGACTTAATATTAATGCTTACGGAAATGAAAAATCGTGGCTTACAAGATATTCTTGTTGCTTGTAGCGATAATTTAACTGGAATGTCTGATGCAATAGAAGCTGTGTTCCCAAAAACACAGCACCAATTATGCATCGTTCATCAAATTCGTAATAGTTTAAAATTTGTCCCTTACAAAGATCGCAAACTTGTAGCTAATGATTTAAAATCAATTTATACAGCAATTAATGAAGAAATAGCGCTAGTTGCTTTAGATCATTTTTCAGAAAAATGAAATAAAAAGTATTCACAAATTACTAAATCATGAAAAAATAACTGAAATAATTTAATAATTTTTCTTGAATATCCTCAAGAATTTAGAAGGATTATTTACACAACTAATGCGATTGAATCTGTTAATAGTCAACTAAGAAAAGTCATTAAGAATAAAAAGATTTTTCCTAATGACGCATCAGTTTTTAAAATATTTTATTTAGCATTTCAAAATATGGTTAAGAAATGAACGATGCCAATTCAAAATTGGGGTAGTGCAATTTCACATTTAATGATAAAATTTGAGGACAGAGTGAATTTAAGTTAATAGACTTCTTGCAAAATTAATATGATAATTATAATTTTTAAATTTAAAATAAATATAAAAGTGTTATTAAAATAATTTTTAGATTATTTTTACAAATATTTTGTCATTAAAACATAATAAAAATTATTATTTACAATAAAAAAAGACTGAAATTTTAAATTATCAAATATATTTAAACTAATAGTTGTAAATTATAAATTGAAGCTATTAAATTAAATCTTAAAGCAAATCTTTTTCTACGATTTCGATATTTTTCACTAATAATTTTAAATTTTTTAAGTATAGCAAAAACATTTTCAATAACAATTCTCATTTTTGAAATTCGCTCATTATTTTGCTTTTCTTCTTTATTTAAAGGGTTTTTTTGATTTTCTTTTAGGAATTAAAACATTATGATTAATTTTTTGTATGCCTTGATAACCTAAATCCACTAAAACAGTTGTTTCTGGTAAAAATTTAATTTTTGAATCTTTTAAAATTTTAAAGTCATGGTTTTTACCATAAGAAAAATCAGAACTAATAATTTTTTTACTATCTTTTTCAATTATAACTTGTGTTTTTATTGTGTGTTTTTTCTTTTTTCCTGAGTAGTGCTGTTTTTGTCTTTTTTTGGGCGTTGGATTTGGCTTTCAGTTACATCAATTATAACAGTCTTATCTTTGAAATAATCTTTTAATAGTGATTTTTGACCAGTAAGTTGTTGAAAATTAGGGTGTTTTATTAAAGTGTCTTCAATTCATTTGATATTTCTATAACAACTACTTTCACTAATATCATAACTTTTTGCAATATGAAAATAAGTTCTATATTCTCTTCAATATTCTAAAGTCATTAAAATACGATTTTCTAATGATAATTTATTGGTTCTTCCGCGACGAAATCTCTTTTTTAATTCTTCTATTTTTAAAATTTCTAGCATTTTATTAAAAGTAGTATGTTTAATACCAGTTAATCTTAAAAAATTTTTATCACTTATTTGATTATTTTTTTTAAATTTCATTTAAATTCCACCTTTTTATTAAAAACAACAATTCAATTATATTTTAAATTAATTTTGCAAGAAGTCTAATTACTTAGAGACACAGTTAAATTGTACAGTCCCTGACAATAACAAGAAAGGCAGGGTTAGTTTAGTAATTAAATAATATAATTAGCTGATTGTTTTACTTCTTCAAAGCAATACCTAACAAAACTTTATGCGTCCTTGTTGTTTTGCTACTAAAAAATATAATTTTTGCATATCGGAAGTAATAATTGAATTTTCGTTAATTAATTCTTTGTTCATATTTTCAATAACTCATTGTTTTTGTAAACGTTTGGTGTTTGTGGATTTAACATAAATATTGTTATTATTATCAATTGCCATTTGAATACAGCATTTAGTATTAGTTGCGAATGGGTCAAGGTGAATTCTTCGTGGATCAGTTTTATATTTGAAATTTCCTTTATGGATTTCTTTAATAAATGTTTCATCGATTTGGATTTTACCAGATAATTTTTTAAATTTTAATTGGGTATTTTCTAATTGTTTTGATTTCATTAATAGACTTGGTACATAACTATAACTAGCTTAATTCAAAATTATATATTCCTGAAATTAAGTTAAATCGTAATCCAAATCTTCTAATCTTATTGCGATAACGATAAACTAGTATTTTAAATCTTTTTAATCTAGCAAAAACATGTTCAATGACAATTCTAACTTTACTTAAAAAGCTATTATATTCCTTTTTATCTGGATTTAAAGGATTATTTTTACTCTTTTTAATTGGCAATAATGTATTTTTATGAACATTTTGCAAACCTTGATATCCTGAATCGGCAATTAATTCTAATTTTGGATTTATAAGTGTATTTGATTTTAAAAATAACTTATAATCATGAGTACTGCCATAACAAAAATCTACTGAAATAATTTTATTGTTAAATAAATCAATAATTATTTGCGATTTTAATGAATGTTGCCTTTTCTTACCAGAAAATAATAATTTTAGTTTTTTTTAATTCTTTCAATTGGAATTTCTGTAGCATCAATTGCTAATAAATTATTAGTAGTACCCTTATTTTCTAATAATATCTTTTTGCCAGGTATATGAAAGTGACTATTTTTTATTAGAGTATTTTCAACTCAAAAGATATTACGAATACAACTAACATGACTAATATTATATTTTTTTGCAATAATACGATATGTACTATATTCTTTTCAGTATTCTAAAGTCATAAGTAATCTTTGCTCTATTGATAATTTATTTGGTCTACCACCAATTTGTTTTTGTTTAGCTTCACCTTCTTTTAAAATTTCTACCATTTTCATGAAATTTTTATATTTTATGCCTATTAAACTATAAAATTCGTTTTCGTCTTTGTATTTATCTAACATTTGTATTTCACCTAGGAAATAATATTATCAAAATAGTAGATAAAATTAAAGGTTATGTACCAAGTCTAATTTTTGACGATTATATCAAGCAGTTTTTAATGTAGTTTTAATAAAACGAGAAATTGTTTTACTAGATTGCCCCAGCAATGAAATTTGAATCAATAAATTTCATTGTTCATAATTTAAATGACTTCAATAAATAAAATGATTACGAAAAGCGTCAAAACTTGCACGGCAATTTTTACATAAATATTTTTGTTTTCCTTCTGAATTATGTCCATTTTTAACGCAATGGTAAGATTCACATTTAGGGCATTTAATACCTTGCGCTCTAAATTTTTGATCAATTT
Organism: Spiroplasma endosymbiont of Clivina fossor; assembly: GCF_964031115.1. GTDB lineage: Bacteria > Bacillota_I > Bacilli_A > Mycoplasmatales > Nriv7 > Nriv7. Next base: position 1,548,782 of record NZ_OZ035006.1, on the reverse strand, counting down.
CATTTAAACGTTTTTGTTTTTTTATTAATTCTGCTTGTTGTTTGACTTTTTCATAAAATTCTAAAAATTGATCATCTGTTAAAGTATTTACTAGTTCTTGAATTATTTTTTCCATAATTATTATCCACCTCTATCATATTAAAAATATACCTAAAATTAAGTATATTCAATAAATATCAAGAGTTTTTGACAAAATTAAAATTTTAATTTTAAAATATCTTGTGGAGTTAATGCTAAGATAATTATTTCACAATCCCTTAAAAATTCTCATTTTTTACTTACACTAATATGACGATTATTTCAATATTGAAAACTTTTATCGCTATTAATAACAACTTTAATATTTTCATTAGTAAAAGCATTAGTATTTAATAACCCATCAATAATTGCTTTCCCCATATTACCAGCACCTAAAAATCCAATTTTCACTTTATTTAACTCCTTTATATGTTTGTAATAATTATGACATAAAAAAAATAACCTTTTAGGTTATTTTAAGCTCGGTGTTGATATTTACCATCAACTGTGGAAACAACAATATAATCATCTGCATTAATAAATAATGGTACTTGTAATGCTAATCCAGTTTCAACAACTGCTCTTTTACTTGGCGAAGAACTACTATCACCTTTAACGGCTTGTTCAGCTTCAATAATTTTTAAAGTTACTTTATCTGGTAACGAAATAGTTAAAATTTCATTATCATATTGTAATACTTGAACTGGTAAATTAGAAGTTAAAAACTTTAATTCTCATGCCATTTTTGTTTTATTAATTTCAACTTGTTCATAACTTTCATTATCCATAAAAATCAAGTTATTGCCATCACTATATAAATATTGCATCACGCGTTTATCAAGATGCGCCCGTTCAACTTTATCACCACTAGTAAAAGTTAAATTAATAATTGCATTGCTTCGCAAATTTTTAACTTTAGCTTTAACATTTGCTTGACCTCTTCCAGCTTGAGCACGACCTATATCTAAGATTAAAAATAGATTACCACTATGTTTAAAAGTCATACCATTGCGTAAATCATTAACATTAATCATCTTTATTTCTCCTTTTGCTTTTGCAATTTATTTCTAATTAATAAAACTTGTAAATTCATTATGGCATTAATTTGATTTGGGGTTAATTTATTGATATTATTTTCATAATGAAAAAGTTTGTCGGTTCACATTTTCTTAAATAATAACTCATATTTATTTTCTAAATTTAGTCCAAACATAATTTGCTCATCATTAACAATTAAAGAACCGTGCGTTTTATTAATAACAATAATCTCATAAATAAAATTATTATCTTTAATTAATAATTCGTCTTCAATAAAATAATTGTGGTCTTGGACTCATTTACGAATTTTAGACATTTCATTATTTGTTTGAATTATATAACGATTAATTGATTGATAATCATTAGTTAAAATATTAATAATTGTTTTGGCACCTAATCCCGCAATAATAACACAATTAATGTTATCACTAGCATTAATTCATTTAATGCCATCTCCTAAAATTGGAAAAATATTATTTTGTAATTGATTTTGAATAATATTTTTCTGAGCTTGTGCTAATGCTTTAGGATTAATATCACTAACAAAAATATTATTCATTCCTTTTTTCTTTACTAAATAAATAGCAACTAAACCGTGGTCACAAGCAATATCAGCAACAATATCATTAGGATTAACTAAATTAGCAATTGTTGCTAAACGATGAGATAGTTTCATTATTAACCTTTATAAAAATCTTTCAAAACTCTTGACTTTGAAGGACTTCTTAGTTTACGACAAGCTTTAGCTTCAATTTGCCGAATTCTTTCTCTGGTAACACCAAATTCACTACCAACTTCTTCTAATGTTTTTGGTGAATCATACTTAGTTAAATGTTTATCAATAACATAATCATTTAAATTAATTACTTTTTCAATTGGCGTATCAAACTTAAAATCTAAATTCATTATTTCACTAATTAATTCATCTTTTTCGCTTCCTTCTTCTGCTAAATCAATTAGCGATCGAATTTTAGTTGGTAGTAAGCCAAAACGCATCCGAATAACCTTTTCCTCACGTTTATTTAAGATTTCTTCAAAAACCTTATCTAATTGTTCTCGTAATGATTCTCGTTCAGCATAATCATCTGGTGAAAAAATATCTTTGTCTTCAACAAAATCAGCAAAGTGTGTATCATCTTCTTCGCCAATTGGTTTTTCTAAAGAAACTGGTTCCATTGACAATCGTTTAATTTCACGAACTTTTTCAGCAGTCATTCCCAAACCAATTTTTTCGGCAACTTCAGTGTGGGTTGGTTCCCGACCTAATTCTTGAGTTAATTGGCGTTCAATTCTTGTTAATTTATTAATAGTTTCTACCATATGAACCGGTATTCTAATCGTTCTTGCTTGATCAGCAATCGCTCTTGTAATTGCTTGACGAATTCATCAAGTTGCATAAGTAGAAAATTTAAATCCGCGGCGATAATCAAAACGATCAACTGCTTTCATTAAACCAATATTTCCTTCTTCAATTAAATCTGAAAAATCTAAACCACGATTAGTATGCCTTCTAGCTACTGAAACAACTAACTTTAAGTTAGAAATAATTAACTTATTTCGTCCATATTGCTTAATTTCAAGATCAGATGAATCCAACATTCTTGCATATTTTACTTCTTCTTCTTTTGTTAAAATTTTACTTGAACCTAAACGATTAAAATAGGCTTTAATAATGTCATGAATTTTAGTTTCATTAGAAATACTTGGACCATTATTTTTAAAGTTAATAATAATATCATCATCTTCAAAATCAGAATGTTCTAAATCAATATCAACTTTATCATCATCAACTAAATCGGTTCAAACAACACCATCATTTTGTAGTTCATTAATAAAAGATTCTAAGAGTCCATCTTCAATATCTAACATTTCAAATGCTTTTAAAACCTCTTCTTGACTAATATGATTATCATTTTTTTTAATCTTTTTTAATAAGTCATACTTAATCTCATCAAAAGTTTTTATTTTTTTAAATATTCTTTTTCGCATCTATTGACCACTCTTTTCTCTTTTAATATTTTTTGACAAACTAATAATTTTTTGCCCAATTGCTATTTTTTCATTAACATTATTAGTTGCTAATCATTTTTTTGCTCATTTATCTTTTTCTAATTTAATTAAGTAATTATAAATAGTTTCTTGACAATCATTAATTAACTTAGGACGATAAACAAATTCTTGTTTATTATAAAGGCTATAAATCATTTCTAACGACTTTTTTACTTGTTCTTGTTGTAATGATTTTAGAAAATCTTCATAATTTACTTTCTCTGCTTGCGGATTTTTATCATATCAACTAATAATTTCTGATAATAAAAATTTTTTAATGGGATCAATTAAGGAAAAATTATTTAATTCGCTATTAGTTAATGTTTCTTTTGTATAAAGCAACGAAAATATAATAATATTTTCCGATTTCTCAATTGGATTTAAATATAAATTCTTATTAGTCCCAGCATTTTTAGGATTCATTTTATCAGTAGTTCCTATTGTTTGCTTAGCAAACAATGTTTGTTCAAGGATTTTTTTATTCAAATTAGTTATTGTTTCCAATTTATTTAAATAAAAATTTACTTCAACAGCAGTATGTAATAACTGAAAAAATGGAGTAACTTTTTTTAAAAGTTCAGTCACATTATCAATTTTCTTTAAATCTAAGTTATTTTGAAAATAATTTAAAACAAAATCTAAAGGATGAATACTATTTTTAATTAAAGCACGAACTGCTACTGCACCTTCTTTTTTAATTAAATCATCGGGATCCAATGTTGTTGGATTGTTTACTACTTTAACATTAAATTTGTGATACCATAATTCACTAATCATTTTAAACGCAGCTATAATTCCAGCATCATCACCATCCAAAAATAAAATAATTTCATTAGTAACTTTTTTTAATATTGAACAATGTTGTGCACTTAAACTTGTTCCCATAATGGCAACGGCATTGTTAATGCCAATTTTGCTTAAAGCAATAATATCCATAAATCCTTCACAAATTAATAAATACTTATCTTGATGCAAATTATTTTTTGCAAAACTTAAGTTATACAATAATTGATTTTTTTTAAAAATATTAGTTTCTAAGGTATTCATATACTTTGGTTGTTGATTTTCCAAATATGAACGACTCGAAAAACCAATGATATTATGTTCTATATCCCGAATCGGAAACATAATCCGATTTCTAAAATAATCATTAAAATGATTATTTTGATAAACAACTAAACCAGAAATAACTAATTCACTAGGTTTATAACCTTTTTGTTGTAAATATGCTACTAGTCCATCTTCGCTAGGTGCCAATCCAATACTAAATTGTTCTCTTAACTTATTATCAATATTTCGCTGTTCTAAATATTTTTTTGCTTGAACACCAATTTTGCTATCTAAATGATACATAAAGTATTCACAAGCTAAAGCATTAATCGCAAATATTTTCAAAGTTTCATTATCATATTTATTTTTTGTTCATTGCTCTAATTCTTGTAAATCAATATTTACAAGTGTGGCTGCTTCTTTTAAAGCTTCTAAAAAGGAAATTTTTTTATATTTTTGCAAAAAGGTAAAGACATTTCCAGAAGCTTGACAAGAAAAACACCGATAAATTTGTTTTTCAGGAGAAATACTCATTGAAGGTGCATTATCTTCGTGAAAAGGACAAACTGTTCAATAATTACGACCTTTTTTTTGCAATTTTAAATATTGACCAATAATTTCAGTAATATTAGTTCTCATTCTAATGAGAGAAATTTTTTCAGGATTAACCATACTAGCTTTATTTCTCCTTACACTTTAATTTAGCTCTTGCAAATGTTTAAGGTATTTTCTTAATTTTCTTACTTTTACTCGTTTTTGCACCATCGTATCGCGAAAACGCATCGTTACACTTCTTCTTCATCGTCTTAAGCTTTTAAAATCAACTGTAATGCAATAAGGCGTTCCAATAGCATCTTGACGGCGATATCTTTTCCCAATATTTTGCGTTTCATCATAAGTTGCTAAAAAATCATTAGCTAACTCTTCATATAATTTATACGCTTCTTCATTTAATTGCTTACTTAAAGGTAAAATAGCAATATAATAAGGGGCCAAATTGTGATTTAATCGCAATATCGTGCGTTTACTATTATCTGGCAAAATCTCAACATCATAAGCATCATTTAAAATGGCCAACATTAATCTGCCAACACCGACTGACGGTTCAATAACATTCGCAAATATCTTCGCATTTAATTCTGAATCTAAATAACTTAAATCTTCACCACTATGTTCACTATGCGTTTTTAAATCAAAAGAAGAACGATTACTAATACCCCATAACTCTTGCTTACCAAAAGGAAAATTATATTCAATATCCACAGTTCGCTTCGCATAATGAGCTAAAACACTATCTTCGTGTTCATTTAAACTAAAATTACCGTATTTAATACCAACATCTAATAAAAATTGTTGACAATAATTTAATCAATAATCAAACCACTCAGTTTGATCATTAGGATTAAAAAAAAATTCCAATTCCATTTGCTCAAATTCTCTTGTCCGAAAAATAAAGTGTCCCGGAGTAATTTCATTACGAAAAGCTTTTCCAATTTGACCAACTCCAAAGGGCAATTTCTTCCTTAAACTTCGTTGAATATTTTTGAAATTTACAAAAATTCCTTGTGCTGTTTCTGGTCGTAAATAAACAACACCTTGATCATTTGCTAAAACCCCTTGTTGAGTTTTAAACATCAAATCAAACGAACGAACCGATGTAAAATTATTATTTTTACAATTAGGGCACACAACTTGATGTTCTTTTAATAAGGCTTGCAATTCATCAGCACGCAATTTTTGAAAATCAACAGTCACATTGCTTAACAAATGATCCACCCGAAACCGCTTAATACAACTTTTACAATCCACAAATAAATCGTAAAAATTATCAAGATGCCCCGAAGCCTTCCAAATACTACTGTTCATAACAATGGCACTATCCAGTCCAACATTCAAAGGATGCTTCGTCACAAACCGTTCCCATCACAAATGTTGCAAACGATTTTTCAACTGTGCTCCCAACGGACCATAATCCCAACTATTACTTAACCCACCATAAATTTGCGAACCCTGAAAAACAAAGCCATACTCCTTCAAATGATTAACTAACAATTCCATTCTCTTATTAATATCCGTCATAGCAACCCCGCTCTAAAAAACAAAGACCCAAGACATTATTCATTCAAATACTACCTAAATAAAACCCGAGTTCTTCACAATAATTGTATTAAATTTTTATTTATTTTTATATTATATATGCAATAGCAATATCTAATGCACCAAACAAGTATAGAGTATACCGTATATTTTGTCAACCTATTATAAGGGTGTGGGTCGCGTTTAGTTTTCTTAGGTATTGCTTTGAAGAAGCAAAACAATCAGCTAATTATATTATTTAATTACTAAACTAACCATACCTTTCTTGTTATTGTCATTTTTATTCATTACCATTTTATCATATTATTGAATTTTTACACAATAAAAAATTTTTAATTTTGTCGAAAACTCTTGATATTTATTGAATATACTTAATTTTAGGTATATTTTTAATATGATAGAGGTGGATAATAATTATGGAAAAAAATAATTCAAGAACTAGTAAATACTTTAACAGATGATCAATTTTTAGAATTTTATGAAAAAGTCAAACAACAAGCAGAATTAATAAAAAAACAAAAACAAAAACGGTTAAATGAAATTGATCAAAAATTTAGAGCGCAAGGTATTAAATGCCCTAAATGTGAATCTTACCATTGCGTTAAAAATGGACATAATTCAGAAGGAAAACAAAAATATTTATGTAAAAATTGCCGTGCAAGTTTTGACGCTTTTCGTAATCATTTTTCTAATTTTAAAGATAAGTATTGATAACCTCTTTATTTTTTTCTGCAAATGGGTTATTTTTAATTTAAAGGTGATTTTATATGCAAGAAAAAGATATTTTAAAAGAAATAAATAATATTGATGATAAAACTTTTATGAAAATATATCAGCAATTAAAAAATAGAGCAAAGAAAATTGAAAAAAAGGAAAAACAAGCAATTATTTTTTCCATAATTATTATCCACCTCTATCATATTAAAAATATACCTAAAATTAAGTATATTCAATAAATATCAAGAGTTTTCGACAAAATTAAAAGAGTTTTCGACAAAATTAAAAAAATTATTTGATATACATAAATAATAATAAATGTTAAAATAAGATAAAAGTTAAGAGGTGGCTTTAATGATTAAAATTAAGTTAAATTATTTACCAAGTAAATATGGTACTATTAAGCAAATTTTAGTTGAACAAGGGAGTCATGTTAAAGCCTTTCAAAATATTTTGCTTATTAACTAACTGTGAAGGTCAAGAGATTCCGGTTAGTACTTTATTTGATGGTGATATTGAAAAATTATTTGTTTGCCCTGAGGGTGATATAGTGTTAAACGCGGTGATGTTGTTGTTAAAATGAAGATTATGTTGAAAGAAACTGTTTCTGAAAAATCAGTAAAACCAATAAAATCGTCATCAAAAAAGCCATTTTCTAATTGAGAAGAATTAGAAGAACAAGAGCAAGAATTAAAGTTTAATTTATCAGAAAATCAATCACATTTAGAAAAGGATTTTACAGCAAAATTTGAAAAAAAAGTTATTAATGAAAAATTATCGCCAATGCCAAAACTTAAAACTCCAAATCAAGTAATTGAAAAAAAAAAACAAAGTATTATTAATTCTAATAGTGTTATTAATGATATGCAAGAAAAAACTCCATTGTCTGAAAATAATTTAAGTTCAAAAACAACTTCAGAAGAGTTAATAAAGAAAAATGAAAAACCGTTATCATTTCGGGAAATAATTATGAAGCGAATGAATAATTTGCAAGAACAAGTTGTTACCGTTAAAGAAAGTAAAACGCAATCAAGTGATGCCAATGCTTCTGTTGTTGATAATGTTCGGAATACTATTTATAAAAAAATTGATTTAATTCATTATCATGGTTTAGGTTTTACTAATATTCAAAATTATTTAAATCTCTGAAAATGAAAATACCAACATAAGGGTTTAACTCCAAATCAACAAACAGCGGTATTATATTTTAATGTATAAAAAAGTTAAAGTAAAAATAGTAATTTTACATAAAAGCCTTTTAAAATTATCAAGTTGATGATTTTTTTTATTTTATCAAGAGTTTTCGACAAAATTAAAAAGCAATTATTGATAATAAATTTAAAAAGAAGGATATAATTTGTCCTGATTGTAAATCCTTTAAATGTGTAAAAAATGGGTTTAAAAATGATAAGCAAAAATATTTATGTAAAAATTGCCGTGCAAGTTTTGACGCTTTTCGTAATCATTTTACTTATCGTAGTAAACTTTCTTATGAACAATGAGATTTATTAATTAAAATTGCTATGTTAGGACAATCTTCAAGAATAATTGCTAATTTTATCAACACTTCAACACTTTCAGCATGATATAATCGTCAAAAATTAATGAAATCAAAACAATTAGCAAAAACTCAAAAATCTTTTAAGAAACTTAGTGGCATCATTGAAATTGATGAAACTTTTATTAAAGAAATTCATAAAGGAAATTTTAAATCCAAAGATGACCCAAGAAAACTCTATATTGAACCTAATGCTAAAAATACAAAATGTTGTATTCAAGTAGCTATTGATGAAAACCTTAATATTTATGCACAAATTACCAATACTAAAAGACTAAAACGAAAATGGGTTGAAGATAATTTAACTAACAAACTTATTAAAGAAAATTCGCTTTTAAAAACAGATATGCACCCCTTGTATGATTTAGTTGCAATACAAACTAAATGTAAGTTAAAACAAGTTAAACATAATGCTTCTAAAAAAGCTAGTTATTATAATTTAAAAAATGTTAGCAAAGTTCAATCCAGTATAAAAGAATTTCTCACTCATTAGACTTCTTGCAAAATTAATTTAAAATATAATTGAATTGTTGTTTTTAATAAAAAGGTGGAATTTAAATGAAATTTAAAAAAAATAATCAAATAAGTGATAAAAATTTTTTAAGATTAACTGGTATTAAACATACTACTTTTAATAAAATGCTAGAAATTTTAAAAATAGAAGAATTAAAAAAGAGATTTCGTCGCGGAAGAACCAATAAATTATCATTAGAAAATCGTATTTTAATGACTTTAGAATATTGAAGAGAATATAGAACTTATTTTCATATTGCAAAAAGTTATGATATTAGTGAAAGTAGTTGTTATAGAAATATCAAATGAATTGAAGACACTTTAATAAAACACCCTAATTTTCAACAACTTACTGGTCAAAAATCACTATTAAAAGATTATTTCAAAGATAAGACTGTTATAATTGATGTAACTGAAAGCCAAATCCAACGCCCAAAAAAAGACAAAAACAGCACTACTCAGGAAAAAAGAAAAAACACACAATAAAAACACAAGTTATAATTGAAAAAGATAGTAAAAAAATTATTAGTTCTGATTTTTCTTATGGTAAAAACCATGACTTTAAAATTTTAAAAGATTCAAAAATTAAATTTTTACCAGAAACAACTGTTTTAGTGGATTTAGGTTATCAAGGCATACAAAAAATTAATCATAATGTTTTAATTCCTAAAAGAAAATCAAAGAAAAACCCTTTAAATAAAGAAGAAAAGCAAAATAATGAGCGAATTTCAAAAATGAGAATTGTTATTGAAAATGTTTTTGCTATACTTAAAAAATTTAAAATTATTAGTGAAAAATATCGAAATCGTAGAAAAAGATTTGCTTTAAGATTTAATTTAATAGCTTCAATTTATAATTTACAACTATTAGTTTAAATATATTTGATAATTTAAAATTTCAGTCTTTTTTTATTGTAAATAATAATTTTTATTATGTTTTAATGACAAAATATTTGTAAAAATAATCTAAAAATTATTTTAATAACACTTTTATATTTATTTTAAATTTAAAAATTATAATTATCATATTAATTTTGCAAGAAGTCTATTATCATGGCATTGGGTTTACTAACATTCAAGATTATCTCAACTTATGAAAATGAAAATATCAACATTATGGTTTAAATCCTTATCAACAATCAAGCTTGTTGTATTTTAATTTATAACCATTAATTCTAAAATTTAATAAAATTAATTTTTAAAAGTCAGGTTGATGACTTTTTTATTTTATCAATACTTATCTATAATTTTTCTTGAATATCCTCAGGAATTTAGAAGAATTATTTACACAACTAATGCGATTGAATCTGTTAATAGTCAATTAAGAAAAGTCATTAAGAATAAAAAGATTTTTCCTAATGACGCATCAGTTTTTAAAATATTTTATTTAGCATTTCAAAATATGGTTAAGAAATGAACGATGCCAATTCAAAATTGGGGTAGTGCAATTTCACATTTAATGATAAAATTTGAAGACAGAGTGAATTTAAGTTAATTACTTAGAGACACAGTTAATTGTACAGTCCCTTTTAATCGGCATTACCTTCTTACCTTCCTTTTTATTACTATTTTTATGACTAGACATAATTTCTGATTCTTGATCATTTTTAATTTGCACCACAATTTTTTCATTCATTATTTGAACATCATAACCAGCTTTTTTTAATACTTTAATAAACAATTCTGGTTTTAAAGGATCAAACATATATAAATTTTGTTTTTTAGTTTGAATGATATCACTGTAAATAACATTACCATGATTTAAAATTGTAACTTCATCAATAATATTTTGTAACTCTAATAAAATATGTGATGAAATCAAAATGCTTTTTCCCATATCACGAAGTTTAATTAATTCATCAAATAATTCCATTCTCGCTGTCGGATTTAAATTAGCTGCTGGTTCATCTAAAATTAATATTTTAGGATTAGAAATAAGAGCTTGTGCTAATAATACCTTTTTTTCATTCCGGAAGAAAAACTATTAGGATTTTTTCGTTGAAACTTTCATAAACTTAATTGTTCTAATGATGCCTTAGCTTCCTTTTTACTTTTTTTCAATCGTTTCCTCGTAAAAAACTCATTCAAGTTAAATATTTATATGTTGATAAGTGCATTGGAAAACGAGCATTTTCAGGAATATATCCTAAAACTTCTTTAGCTACAGACAGCCTAGCATCTTTACCATCAATTTGTATTTCACCACTATTAGGAATAATTGAACCGATTAAACATTTAATTGTTGTTGTTTTTCCACTACACCATTAGGTCCAATAAAACCATGAATTTTACCACTTTTTACTTTAATAGTAATGTTATTAACAGCAACTTGTTTTTTAAACCTTTTGGTTAATCCACTAATAGAAATTGCATAATTATTATTTTCCATTAATTTACTCCTTGTATATTTTATGACTAATGATGAATACGACCAACCTATTTTCGTTTCATTGCTAATGCTTTAGTAAAAGAATAACTTTGTAAACCATTTCCACTTAATCCAATACAAATCCCTGTATTGCCAGCAATTAATTGTTTAATAGCTTTAGTTCCTAAAATTGTTGCTAAATAGCGATCCATTGCTGTTGGCATACCGCCTCTTTGAATATGTCCTAAGACTGTTGCTCGCGTAACATAACCACTACCTTTTTCAACTTCTTTCGCCAATTGATGAACATCATACAGTTTTTCCGTTACAAGAATAATTACCGAACGATATTTTTTTTCATAACATTTTTTAGTTTGCTGAATAATTTCTTCTTCTGTCAATTTATTTTCTGATGTACTAATAATTTCCACACCACTACCAATTCCCGCCAGCATCGCAATATCTCCACAATAACGACCCATAACTTCAATAATTCCACAACGATTATGAGATTCATTAGTATCGCGAACACGGTCAATTGCTTCAATAACGGTATTTAATGCCGTATCAAAACCAATAGTAAAATCACTTGATACAACATCATTATCTATTGTTCCTGGCAAACCAATACAATTTAATCCCATTGCTACTAATTTATTAGCACCTTGATAACTACCATCACCACCAATAACAATTAAATTATTAATTTCTAATTGTTTTAAATTATTAATCGCTCGTTGTCTTACTTCTTCCTTTGCAAATTCAGGATAACGCGAAGTACCAATCGCTGTTCCCCCACGATTAACAATTTTTCTTGCAAAGTCTTCATTAGTTTCTTCAATTCAACCTTGTGTTAAACCTTCATAACCATCCCTAACAATGTAAGGCAGGATATTATTTGCTATTGCTTTTTTAATTATTTGCGCCACCGTATTGTTCATTCCTGGAGCATCGCCACCAGAAGTTAATATCGCAACTTTTTTCATCAATTTTGCCATTTTTAATTTATCCTTTCTAAATATTTAGTATTAGACTTGGTACATAACTATAACTAGCTTAATTCAAAATTATATATTCCTGAAATTAAGTTAAATCGTAATCCAAATCTTCTAATCTTATTGCGATAACGATAAACTAGTATTTTAAATCTTTTTAATCTAGCAAAAACATGTTCAATGACAATTCTAACTTTACTTAAAAAGCTATTATATTCCTTTTTATCTGGATTTAAAGGATTATTTTTACTCTTTTTAATTGGCAATAATGTATTTTTATGAACATTTTGCAAACCTTGATATCCTGAATCGGCAATTAATTCTAATTTTGGATTTATAAGTGTATTTGATTTTAAAAATAACTTATAATCATGAGTACTGCCATAACAAAAATCTACTGAAATAATTTTATTGTTAAATAAATCAATAATTATTTGCGATTTTAATGAATGTTGCCTTTTCTTACCAGAAAATAATAATTTTAGTTTTTTTTAATTCTTTCAATTGGAATTTCTGTAGCATCAATTGCTAATAAATTATTAGTAGTACCTTTATTTTCTAATAATATCTTTTTGCCAGGTATATGAAAGTGACTATTTTTTATTAGAGTATTTTCAACTCAAAAGATATTACGAATACAACTAACATGACTAATATTATATTTTTTTGCAATAATACGATATGTACTATATTCTTTTCAGTATTCTAAAGTCATAAGTAATCTTTGCTCTATTGATAATTTATTTGGTCTACCACCAATTTGTTTTTGTTTAGCTTCACCTTCTTTTAAAATTTCTACCATTTTCATGAAAGTTTTATATTTTATGCCTATTAAACTATAAAATTCGTTTTCGTCTTTGTATTTATCTAACATTTGTATTTCACCTAGGAAATAATATTATCAAAATAGTAGATAAAATTAAAGGTTATGTACCAAGTCTATTATAATTATAGCAAAAATATGTTCCCCACAATATACTAATTCATTAAAGCCGTATTTGTTTCCTTAATAATTAATTAGTTGGGTACTGTACTATTAATTCGTTATTTTTTAAAAAAGGTATATTTAATTAATAATTGTCTTAATATGTTTTTTATAAATTTGATAAGTTTTAGCATTAGATTTATCAAATTACTTCTGAAAAAGTAAACTGCTCGCACTATGCCTAGTCCTACTTTTATTATTTCTATATAAAATTTTAATTTTGTCGTTAAGCCTTCTTTACTACTACAATAGCAAGAATAGAGTGAAAATTGTTTCTAATTAAAGAAATAATATTCTTAAATAAAAAATATCTCCCAATTAACTGGAAGATATTTAAAGGTTTTAAGTTTTCTTTGTTAAGTTATAAAATGTGTCCATTCCATCATATTCACCAGTAACACCTAATTCCTCTGCAATCGTTAAGAGACGATTATATTTGGCAATCCGATCGGTTCTTGACATTGAACCAGTTTTAATTTGTCCAGTGTTTAAAGCAACCGCTAAATCAGCAATAGTTGTATCCTCAGTTTCACCTGAACGATGTGATACAACTGCTGTTCAATTAGCTTTTTGAGCCATTTGAATCGTTGCAATCGTTTCACTCATTGTTCCAATTTGATTTACTTTAATTAAAATTGAGTTAGCAGCTTGCTTTTCAATACCTTCTTTTGTTATTTTAGGATTAGTTACAAAAATATCATCTCCCATAATTTGGACTTTATTACCTAATTTTTCTGTTAATTTAACAAAACCATCTCAATCATGCTCTGATAATCCATCTTCAATAGAAATAATCGGATATTTGTTAACTAACTGTTCTAAATACGAAATCATTTCATCAGTAGTTTTTTCAACAACTTTGCCACTTTTTTTGCTTAGTTTTTTAAAGACATAAATTTTTCGTTCTTTATCATATAGTTCACTAGAAGCACAATCCATTGCAATTTTAATATCCGTACCAGCTTTATATCCTGCTGTTTCAATTGCTTTAACAATAACATCTAATGCACCTTCATTATCTAAATTTGGAGCAAATCCACCTTCATCACCAACAGAAGTAGTATCACCAGCATCGTGTAAAATTTTCTTTAAAGTATGAAATACTTCTGCTGCCATTCTAATTGCTTCTTTAAAATCAGGAGCACTAACCGGCATAATCATAAACTCTTGAAAATCAATGGTGTTGTCTGCATGTTCTCCACCATTAATAATGTTTAACATTGGTACTGGTAATTTTCTAGAATTAATACCACCAATATATTGATATAATGGTAAACCTACTTCATCAGCACCTGCACGCATAACTGCGATTGATACTCCTAAAATCGCATTAGCCCCTAATTTTTCTTTATTATCTGTACCATCTAATTTAATCATCACTTGATCAACTAAAAGTTGATTAGTAACATCCATTCCTACTACTTCTTCACGAATCGTTTTATTAATATTAGCAACAGCTTTTAAAACACCTTTACCCATATATCGCTTTTCATCGTTATCTCTTAATTCTAAAGCTTCTAATTCACCTGTTGATGCCCCTGATGGAACCAAGGCTTTACCATAACCAAATTCACTTCATACTTCCACTTGAATTGTGGGATTACCACGAGAATCTAAAACTTCTATTGCTCTTACATCTGTAATTCTTGACATCTATTACTATCCTCCTCTAAATGAGATATATACTATATATTATAGCAAAAACTAGACAAAGACACACAGAAAATATTTTTTGGGGGTCGCGTTTAGTTTTCTTAGGTATTGCTTTGAAGAAGTAAAACAATCAGCTAATTATATTATTTAATTACTAAACTAACCCTACCTTTCTTGTTATTGTCATTTTTATTCGTTTTCATTTTATCATATTATTGAATTTTTGCACAATAAAAATTATTAATTTTATTAAATTTTCACTAACTATAGGACGCATAAAGTTTTGTTAGGTAGGAAAAGATTTGAATAAGTATTAAGACAGTCAGCAATGATTGTCTTTTTATTTTATAAGATGTTAAAAATTTGTTCTTTAAAAATTAAATACAAGTGAGTTAATAATGTTGGTATGTATTAAAGCACAATAAATTGTGGGTGGTCGCCATAACCAAAAGAAGTTTACCAGTTAATAGATAACATCCTATTAGCTATAGCAATTTGTTTCGTTTTGCAATAAAAAAATGAATGGGTGGATTTCCTAAAAATATACACGCTATTAAATTAGTTCCAAGGGTAGGATGCGGACATTAAAGTGTAGAAATTTCTATATAGGGATATACTAAGTTTAAAATTATTAAAATCTTTATCTAATTAAAAAAACAAAATTTATTAACAAAGCTTGTTAAACACTTAAATCTGCGATATATAAGTGTTTAAAAAACTAAGTTAACTAACTTAGTTAATATAAAACTTAGTTTATTCATAAGAAAGGTAATTTATTATGAAAAACATTGAAAACATTTTCTTAAATACTAAAAAATATCTTTTAAAAGAAACTCAAAACGCAATGCTTATTAAAGCACCAAAAATTCCGTGATTTAATGAACAAATCGGTATTTGGTTTTCAAAGCGATTTGTTTATAAAGGAAAATACGAAAATTCAATTTGCATTGGAATAATAAAAGATAGTAAATATCAAGTAATTTCGATTAATCAAAAAGAAAAAGAAACCAAATTAATTAAGGGACAAGAATTATTAGGTTTTTTCATTGCCGAAAAAGAAAACAACAAAAAAGATATAAATTATAACTATTTTAAAGGAGTTTAAAAATGAATATTGCGATTGGAATAATATTTATTATCATTTGCATAATGCTATGGGCATATTTTGCTTATAAAATTTATGCCAAAATAAAAATTAGAATTAAATATAAAAATGCCATTAAAAATAATACTGGTAATTTTACAAAAGATGAAAAAGTGTTTATTGCCCGCTTTGAAGAATGAGTTAAAGCTCCTAATTCAAAAGAAAATAATGAGAATAAAAAATAATGTTTTGAGAAATTATTATGGAATTCTTAAAACTGTTTATTCCGATAGAAAAAATGCCTGCACAGGTTGCGTTTATTGCCGGATTAATTATTATTATTACTTTTCTTTTCGCATTAATTTCAATTATGTATTTACCAATAAAAATGATTTTTGGGAGATAAAAAATGACAATAAACTTAAAAGAATTTAATTGAGAACAAATTAAACAAACTTTCTGAGATTTATTTATTCAAATTACAACTATTCCGGCCCACATTACTGGTGGTAAAGAAATTAAATTAACCGAAGCACCACTTTGACTTTTAATAGCAAACATTGCTTTTTGACTCCTAACAGCGATTATGGTGTGATTTATTCTAATGTTACTTTGAAAAACCATATCAGTATTTAGATAGAGACAAAAGTAATGTCGCAGAGTTACATTGTGATGCATTCCCAAAGAAATTCAAAATTAATTAGGAAAAAATACAATCGTGTTAAGGTTAATCGTGGTTTTAACAAATTTAAGAAAAACTTTGAATATAAATGATGAATGTTTTAAAAAGAAAGGGGGTGATTATATGTTTGGAACTTTCTTGGCCGATGCACCTGCAACAGTAGAAAAAATAACAGCTAGTGACGCGATGACTAAATTGTGAAACGCAATTATAACAGCGTTTACTAAAATGTGAGAAATTATTGCTGTTAATATGCCACAAGTCGGTAATTTCTTTGCTGACTACTGAATCTTCATTTTCCCATTTATTTTGGCAATATTCTTTATTTGCTTTAAAATGTTTGAAAAATTACTTGGAGCCGTACGCTAACAAAAAAATAAAGTGAGGTGCAAGATGAAATTTTGCAAATGAATAATAGAAAAAAATAACCATTTTATTGAATTGAATCGCACCTCATTTTTAATTTTATGACATTGAGGAGCAATTTGATATATTTACAACGGTTATTTTAAAAACATTGTGAGCTATTTATTTTTAGCAGGTTGCATTTTAATTTTCCTTTTTAAAATCGGTAATTTAACACAAATTAACAAAGTTATTAATTTCTTAAAAAACTCACCATTAAATATTGTGATTGGTTCATTAGGGACTGGCAAAACTGCTTTTCTAGTATACGCATCAAAATTACTAAAAAAGAAGAAATATCACATCGCCTCAACCTTTCCATTACTAGAAACCCAAAAATTAAGTTTAGGACATATGGGATTATTAGACTTTGATTATCCGGTATTACCAGATAAAACCTTACTTTTGTGAGATGAAACCAATTTATTCTTAGAAGGAACTGATTGAGAAAAAAATAATACCAAAAACGAAGAAACCGGTATCCAAGAGTATTTCGCTCTAGCACGACATTTTGGTCATATTGTTCTCGCTAGCGGTCAAAGAGATAAACATATTTGAGTTAAAGTTCGTGATATTGCCAATAATGTAATTGTGGGAATTCGCAAAAAACCCGTTAATATTTTTCGCCCCTACTTGAAAGTCGTCTATGGCACCTTTACGAGCATTGAAGAATATGAACGCTGACGAAACACCTTAATTGATGCTAAAAATAGCAAAAAAGGTCGCCGTATTAAATACCGTGATATTCCTGAACTTGATATTTATTTTTTTAAACTAAAAATTCCTTTACCAATACTTAACACTTACAATTCTTTTTACCTAGCATTTTTAAGAGATTACTTAAATTCAAAAGTAAATCCTGATTATGAAGATAAATACTATACTGATACGGCAATTGATTTAGAAGACTTAGAATACTTAAAAATGGATAAATTTAGCAAATTTTTAAGAAAAATGAAAGAAAAGGAACAATAAAAAATGGCAAATCTCGCAAAAATGGCCGACTTTCTCGCCCAAATGCTTTATAAAGTTTTTGATTTAATTTGAAGTTTAGAGGTGCCGGGAACGAATATTCAATTAATATTTCCTCTATTCTTAACGCTTGCTGTAGAATTTCTTATGGCAATTATTCTCGGTTTTGGTAGTCAACAAGTTAATTTAGAAAGACAACGCCAATATGCGGTTAAAAATAAGGGGCGTTTAAGTGCGTGAGGAAAAGCTAAAAAACAAATAAAACCAATAAAAACAAAACAAGGTAACTAACAATGTTTAAACTAATTATTATTTTTATCTTAATAACCGTTCTTGGATTATTAGCTGGTAGTCATTTTGAAACTTTAACAAACTATATTAGCGAAGGCCTTGCGAATTTTCAAAAGTTTATTACTAGCAATTTAACAATTTTAGAACTTTTTAAACCAATGGCACGAACATTTTCGCAACACCCAATTTTTACCATTCTTGGTGTAACTTGTGTACTTATTGCTTTATTTATTGTGATTAAAGGTAGGTAAAAAAATGGAAAAATGAACTAAAAAACAAGAATTAGAAATAGAAAATGACAAATTAAAAATTGTTAATGTAATATTAGAAAATAGTGTTAATACTCTTAAATACATAAAAATGAAAAAACTTTTAGCAAAATTATTTAAAAAAGATAATTCAAAAGAAAAAATGCCATTAAAATTAAGAATTAAAAATTCTTTTAAAAATCAGTGGTTAAAAATAGTATTAAGTATCATTTTCATCTTTATAAGCTTATTAATTTGTGCATTAACAGTAATCGATACTAAATGAATAACCGGAACAAATGACGAATTTAATGATTTTATGAATAAACAGATGGTTGATTTCTTTGGTAAGTTCAATAGTGGTATTATGCTGGCAGGAATATTTGTTTTTTGATGAGGCGGAGCAATATATTTTTCACTTAAATTTGAAAAATTAATCCGCTTGATTATTCAGAAAATTAAAACAAAAAGAGCCTTGAAAAATGAAATCAAACAAACTCATTAATTCTTTAAAAAAATAATGATGGAGAATTTTACCTTACATTTTTATGATTACTATCTTTTTCATTTCGTTTTTAAAATTGGAAGTTAATGATTTGAAATTATTATATGAAAAATTTGAAGCATTAATTTCACTTATGATATTAGGGTATTTAGATATATGCATTACAATAGCGGTAATTACAAACTGTAGCATTGAGTGATTTATTAAAAAAATTAAAGCTAAAAGAATAATGAAAAATAAAATATTTTAAAAAGGAAGGATAAAAATGTTTATGAAAATATTTACCGTGATAGTTATTAGTTTAAATAACATTTTTACCATTCCCCAAAACATTAACAATGACAAAACAACAGCAAATTCACTAATTAGAAATAAAAGAGAAAGCAAAGAAACTTATGAATTAAACTTAAAAAAAGGATTTGTTTACTTAGTAAAAAATAGATGAAAAAAACCTACTACTGATATAAAATGAGATTTATATATACATGCACAACAATGACCAATAAATATGCCAAACTGAATAAAAATTGATAAAATATCTCCAATTAACGAAAAGACAATACATAGCATAATAGATAATTACCATGCAATAAACGAAAATATTCTTGATGAACTTACAAAACTCAACTTTAATATCAAGTATGAAGAAATTGAAAACGGTAATATTCAAAAAAAGGAAATCTTTAATCTAAAAGTAACAATATTAAGAAATCCTACTTGAACACAACTAATAACAAAAATTGAAGGTCAAATAAGACCATCAACCGATATTGATTTACCAGAAAAAACCACCAAATTTGATGGCAACCATAACTATAACGATGTTGTTGATAATCTTGATTATTTAATGATTCATCGTGGTGATTTTGATAAATTTAATTACTCTTATCTCTATTGAACGCCAATATTTAATTTCATTAACACCTTAGAAAAAGGTTATTACAAAGAATTTATCATTAAAAACCATGGTTTTAAAGATGAAAGCTATTTTCATCATAAGACTTCTAGTAGTGAGAATGAAATTAATAAGAATGTTTTAAAAATTAAAGCTTTTAATAAAACCTTAATCGCAGGTAATAACTATTTACAATTATTACATGGTGAAAGTGAAATATGAAAATATGATACGG
Organism: Spiroplasma endosymbiont of Clivina fossor; assembly: GCF_964031115.1. Classification (GTDB taxonomy): domain Bacteria; phylum Bacillota_I; class Bacilli_A; order Mycoplasmatales; family Nriv7; genus Nriv7. Next base: position 1,528,425 of record NZ_OZ035006.1, on the reverse strand, counting down.
CAAATACTAACGATTATTACCTAATTAAGTACCTTTTTGGTACCTTAAATTATCTTAATGTTAAATTTAGTTTTTTGAGATACGACCCTGAATTAAAAAATGACATTTACCTTTATTTTAAAAACAACATACCTAGTATTAACAACAGCGATTACAAAAATGTTTTTGACGAAATCTACGAAATTCTTGGCAATTTCTTTGCAAGTTTATTTTATGCTACTTTTGATATGGATGAAAACACTCATACAGAAATTGATTTTAAAGGTGTAGAAAACTATAAGAAGGATTATTTTATTCAAATCGGTTTCTTTTACCGTTCATTAATTACCTTTTATCCCAAAAAATACTTAGTAAATATTATAGGAAACTCAGAATTATTACTAAGAAGTTATTTCTTTACTTTTGATAAAAAATCGCACCAAGAGAATTATAATGCCATTAAAAACAACAATAGCATTTATCAAATTGATTTTAATGTTCTTAAATCTTATGACAATAAACTAATTAAATTGTCAGCCAGTAACACTGCTAATAATATTAATTATCTTAACACCGACATTGATATTCGCTATGGTATTAATATTTTTACCTTAACTTTTCCGCTTTATCATAAAGGCAATATCTCTAACTACAATTTTAAAATTTATGACTTTAATGTCTTAAATTCCACGGCGTTTATACCTGATGGCTCAACCAACTCAGAATGAGATGATTTAATTCCGCCAGCAAATTGCAAATATTCTGGACGATGAATACCAACTTTTAATGACATTGGCTGTGCCATTCAAAATGCTGGCATCAAAATGATAAACTGAATGCTCACTGCTTCACAAATCATTACGATTTTACGACCATTAGCAATCATTGCAAAAGCAACAGTTAACTTTTCAACTGCCATTTTTCCAATTTTTAAAACGGTACCCGCCTTTTACTATACCTTTCAGTTTTTAATCGGCTTTGCCATTTTTCTAATGATTTTAAGGATTTTCGTATAATATATATATATATATATATATTGAAAAAACAAAATAAAGGAGTTAATTTTATGAAATTTTTAAATATAACCGCTGTTTTAGGACTAATAACATTACCAATAGTTGGTTGTTCTAAAAAAGCAAATGAACCAATATTACAAATTGAGAATGAATCATACGAATTAAACTTAAAAAAAGGATTTGTTTACTTAGTAAAAAATAGATGAGAAAAACCTAAAACTGATATAAAATGAGATTTATATATACATACACAACAATGACCAAAAAATATGCCAAACTGAATAAAAATTGATACAATATCTCCAATTAACGAAAAGACAATACATAGCATAATAGATAATTACCATGCAAAAAACGAAAATATTCTTGATGAACTTACAAAACTCAACTTTAATATCAAGTATGAAGAAATTGAAAACGGTAATATTCAAAAAAAGGAAATCTTTAATCTAAAAGTAACAATATTAAGAAATCCTACTTGAACACAACTAATAACAAAAATTGAAGGTTAAACCTTTAATAACTAAATTTAAAAACTGTTAAAATCACTAACCTATAAAGGTAGTTTTCTATGATCACAAGCCGGGACTGTACAATTAACTGTGTCTCTAAGTAATTAACTTAAATTCACTCTGTCCTCAAATTTTATCATTAAATGTGAAATTGCACTACCCCAATTTTGAATTGGCATCGTTCATTTCTTAACCATATTTTGAAATGCTAAATAAAATATTTTAAAAACTGATGCGTCATTAGGAAAAATCTTTTTATTCTTAATGACTTTTCTTAATTGACTATTAACAGATTCAATCGCATTAGTTGTGTAAATAATTCTTCTAAATTCCTGAGGATATTCAAGAAAAATTATTAAATTATTTCAGTTATTTTTTCATGATTTAGTAATTTGTGGATACTTTTTATTTCATTTTTCTGAAAAATGATCTAAAGCAATTAACGCTATTTCTTCATTAATTGCTGTATAAATTGATTTTAAATCATTAGCTACAAGTTTGCGATCTTTGTAAGGAACAAATTTTAAACTATTGCGAATTTGATGAACAATGCATAATTGATGCTGTGTTTTTGGGAAAACAGCTTCTATTGCATCAGACATCCCAGTTAAATTATCACTACAAGCAACAAGAATATCTTGTAACCCACGATTTTTCATTTCCGTAAGATTATTAAGTCAAAATTTGGCTCCCTCATTCTCACTAATTCACATTCCTAAAATATCTTTTAAACCATCTAAATTAATTCCTAAGGCAAGATAAACTGCTTTATTTATTATTCGTTTATCTTGCTTTACTTTAACAACAATACAATCAAAATAAACAATCGGATAAATCTTCTCTAAAGGTTTAGTTTGTCACATTTTAACTTCTTCAATAACATCATCAGTTATTTGACTAATTAAACTTTCTGAAATTTCTGCTCCGTGATAGAATTCTTGCAATTGTGCTTTGATATCAGAAATTGTCATTCCTCTTGCATATAAAGAAATTACTTTTTGATCAAAGTTATCAAATCTTCTTTGTCTTTTTGGAATAATTACTGGTTCAAAAGTACTATTTCGATCTCTTGGTACATCAATTGCGATTGAACCATTTTTAGTAATAATGGTTTTTTGTGTGTTGCCATTTCTTTTATTATGATTCTCATCAGTTTCAAGATAATCTTTAATTTCCGTATTTAACATTCGTTCAGTTAATTTTTTGGTAAATTCCTGAAAAATAGTATTGCCTTTAAATAAATCTTGTGGATTATCAATATTTTCTAAAAAATAATCAACAACTTTATCAATTGCGTCAGGTTCTTTTTTTATTTTTTTTGTCATTTTCTGTTCTCCTTCTTTTAAGTATAATTCAGAATGAATTATCGAGACACAGAATTTTGGACAGGCTCAATTATTTTAATAACACTTTTATATTTATTTTAAATTTAAAAATTATAATTATCATATTAATTTTGCAAGAAGTCTATTATATTTATTTCATAATGAATTTTTATATATTTCTTTTCTGATTTCTATTTCTGAATTAATATTTTCATTAATGTAATGTAATACATTTAATTTGTTTAAATTTGCCATTCTTAAATGTAATAGATTATTTAAATTCTTATGATTATATATTTTTGCTCCATATCCTAATTGTTGTTTTACTAAATGCGATACATCACTTTCAATGCTACAACCGATATTTCATTCTAAATTTTGATGATGAATACCTTGCTTATTATTACTGAAATAATTACTCGCCTTTCTTAAATTTGTTTTAATATCTTTATTTAATTCATTTTTAGCAATATTACGAATGTTTTTGATTAATTCTTGATGATTTCCATCCTTATATAATTTAATTCAACTATTTAATGTTACTTTGCGATTTTCAAAAATAATATTAAATGCAGTTTGTTTTAATTTTTTAATAGCATGATAACCATCTAAAATATATCTAACATTACCAAAACTATTGGCGATTTCTCTAATTCAAGTATCACCATCACCACAAACAATTATTTTGTAATAATTAATATTTACATAATGTTTTTGCAATTCTTTAATTAATAAATCACGATAATCCATCGTATTTATTCGTTTACCAACTTTTAACATTAGAAAATGACCTCGTTTATTTTCTAACGCTCTACGAGCATGTTTATAATTTTTTTCTTTATGTCCGGTATGAAAAGTAACTAAACGAATTCTTTGGTCTTGTTTAATTTTCTTATCTAATGTTGCTAAAAATGTTTCATCTAGTTGAATATATAAATTCTTATTTTTGACATCAATTCTAGTTTTAGTTTCTTTTTCTGCTAGTTGAAAATATTCGGCAATATCGTATTTATTTAAAATATTTGAAATACTAGCTTTTGAAATATAACAATGATTTAGAGCATCTAAAACATCACGATACCGTTTACCATCTCCCAAAAGACTTAAAACTTTAAATTGGACATCAAAATAAATGCGTTGTTTAGGCAATAAGCCAATTTCTTTATCTAACAAACATACATAAGACTTGGTACATAACTATAACTAGCTTAATTCAAAATTATATATTCCTGAAATTAAGTTAAATCGTAATCCAAATCGAGCCTGTCCAAAATTCTGTGTCTCGATAATTCATTCTGAATTATACTTAAAAGAAGGAGAACAGAAAATGACAAAAAAAATAAAAAAAGAACCTGACGCAATTGATAAAGTTGTTGATTATTTTTTAGAAAATATTGATAATCCACAAGATTTATTTAAAGGCAATACTATTTTTCAGGAATTTACCAAAAAATTAACTGAACGAATGTTAAATACGGAAATTAAAGATTATCTTGAAACTGATGAGAATCATAATAAAAGAAATGGCAACACACAAAAAACCATTATTACTAAAAATGGTTCAATCGCAATTGATGTACCAAGAGATCGAAATAGTACTTTTGAACCAGTAATTATTCCAAAAAGACAAAGAAGATTTGATAACTTTGATCAAAAAGTAATTTCTTTATATGCAAGAGGAATGACAATTTCTGATATCAAAGCACAATTGCAAGAATTCTATCACGGAGCAGAAATTTCAGAAAGTTTAATTAGTCAAATAACTGATGATGTTATTGAAGAAGTTAAAATGTGACAAACTAAACCTTTAGAGAAGATTTATCCGATTGTTTATTTTGATTGTATTGTTGTTAAAGTAAAGCAAGATAAACGAATAATAAATAAAGCAGTTTATCTTGCCTTAGGAATTAATTTAGATGGTTTAAAAGATATTTTAGGAATGTGAATTAGTGAGAATGAGGGAGCCAAATTTTGACTTAATAATCTTACGGAAATGAAAAATCGTGGGTTACAAGATATTCTTGTTGCTTGTAGTGATAATTTAACTGGGATGTCTGATGCAATAGAAGCTGTTTTCCCAAAAACACAGCATCAATTATGCATTGTTCATCAAATTCGCAATAGTTTAAAATTTGTTCCTTACAAAGATCGCAAACTTGTAGCTAATGATTTAAAATCAATTTATACAGCAATTAATGAAGAAATAGCGTTAATTGCTTTAGATCATTTTTCAGAAAAATGAAATAAAAAGTATCCACAAATTACTAAATCATGAAAAAATAACTGAAATAATTTAATAATTTTTCTTGAATATCCTCAGGAATTTAGAAGAATTATTTACACAACTAATGCGATTGAATCTGTTAATAGTCAATTAAGAAAAGTCATTAAGAATAAAAAGATTTTTCCTAATGACGCATCAGTTTCTAAAATATTTTATTTAGCATTTCAAAATATGGTTAAGAAATGAACGATGCCAATTCAAAATTGGGGTAGTGCAATTTCACATTTAATGATAAAATTTGAGGACAGAGTGAATTTAAGTTAATTACTTAGAGACACAGTTAATTGTACAGTCCCTCCAAATCTTCTAATCTTATTGCGATAACGATAAACTAGTATTTTAAATCTTTTTAATCTAGCAAAAACATGTTCAATGACAATTCTAACTTTACTTAAAAAGCTATTATATTCCTTTTTATCTGGATTTAAAGGATTATTTTTACTCTTTTTAATTGGCAATAATGTATTTTTATGAACATTTTGCAAACCTTGATATCCTGAATCGGCAATTAATTCTAATTTTGGATTTATAAGTGTATTTGATTTTAAAAATAACTTATAATCATGAGTACTGCCATAACAAAAATCTACTGAAATAATTTTATTGTTAAATAAATCAATAATTATTTGCGATTTTAATGAATGTTGCCTTTTCTTACCAGAAAATAATAATTTTAGTTTTTTTTAATTCTTTCAATTGGAATTTCTGTAGCATCAATTGCTAATAAATTATTAGTAGTACCCTTATTTTCTAATAATATCTTTTTGCCAGGTATATGAAAGTGACTATTTTTTATTAGAGTATTTTCAACTCAAAAGATATTACGAATACAACTAACATGACTAATATTATATTTTTTTGCAATAATACGATATGTACTATATTCTTTTCAGTATTCTAAAGTCATAAGTAATCTTTGCTCTATTGATAATTTATTTGGTCTACCACCAATTTGTTTTTGTTTAGCTTCACCTTCTTTTAAAATTTCTACCATTTTCATGAAAGTTTTATATTTTATGCCTATTAAACTATAAAATTCGTTTTCGTCTTTGTATTTATCTAACATTTGTACTTCACCTAGGAAATAATATTATCAAAATAGTAGATAAAATTAAAGGTTATGTACCAAGTCTATATTCAAATTTACCTGATTTTTGATTTCAATATTTATATCGGCGTCGTTTAAAAGTAACATCACCAAAAATTGTAATAATTGTTCTTCAAGCAAAATGAACTACTTTATAACCTTGTTTTAACCGATAATGATATAAATATAAGTATTCATCCAATTTTTCGTATTCATTAGCTAATTGTTCACATTTGTTAGTGTACATATTTTTATGGGTTGCGAATAAACTGAATCAATGCTTGTTTCCTAAGGTTTTTACATTATTATTAATTTCTAACATAAAAAATCGCCTTTCTTGGTAGTAATTTTAACAAAGTTAAATTTCGTTAGTTTATTTTTCTGTTTTAATGATAATTTTTTTAGAATTAGTATTTAATAACCTGAAAAAATGATAAAAATTCTTATTTTAATAAGTTATAATCAATTTGTATTAATTAGACTCTAAAAATTTAAGGAAGGATGTTGATTGTTTGGTAAATTTTATTAATTAGTAAAAATTCACAAAAGGGATTTAATTAATATGAAAAAATTACTTAGTTTATTAAGTACAATAACAATATCAAGTGGTGGAATGGCTGGAATCGTTGCCAATAATCCTTATCAAAAACAAGAGCAATTAGAAAATATAAATGATAAAAGACAAAAACGAAGCAATAATGAAAATATAAATAGAGTAAAAATTGTTATTACAGCAAAAGAGCAAATTGAATCTTCTGGGGTAGTATTTAATAATAAAGTATATTTTGGTTCACATGATCATAATGTTTATGAATATGATCCAGTAACCAAAGAACAAAAAACTGTTATTAAAACAAATGGACAAGTTATTACTTCTGGTGTAGTATTTAATAATAAACTATATTTTGGTTCGTCAGATAAAAATGTTTATGAATATAATCCTGCCACAGGACAACAAAAAACTGTTATTAAAACAAATAGATGAATTGATTCTTCTGGTGTAGTATTTAATACTAAACTATATTTTGGTTCGTCAGATAAAAATGTTTATGAATATAATCCTGCAACAAAACAACAAAAAATTGTTTTTAAAACAAATGGAGAAATTCTTTCTAAAGGAATTATTTTAAATAATAATTTATATTTTGGCTCATGAGATAAAAATGTTTATGAATATGATCCAGTAACAGAACAACAAAAAACTATTATTAGAACAAAAGGGCGAGTTCAAACTTCTGGGGTAGTATTTAATAATAAAATATATTTTGGTTCACATGATCATAATGTTTATGAATATGATCCAGTAACAGAACAACAAAAAATCGTTATTACAGCGAATAATATTATAAGGTCTTCTGGTGTAGTATTTAATAATAAACTATATTTTGGTTCGTCAGATAACAATGTTTATGAATATGATCCGGCCACAGGACAACAAAAAATTGTTATTAAAACAAATGGAGAAGTTATATCTTCTGGTGTGGTTTTAAACAACAAATTATATGTTGGCTCATGAGATAAAAATGTTTATGAATATAGTCAGTATAATTTAAATTCAAATTTGGGACAAATTAATGATAATTCTGATAATGCAATTTTAAATGAATTAAATTATTTAAATCCTGATTTAGATATATCACAATTAGAAATTATTAATAAAACAAATAATTCAGCTATAGTAAAGATAAAAGATAATTTAAATAATAATATAAAAATACATTATTCAATTAATAATCAACAAAATAAAATTATTAATTTAAATGAATTAATTAAAAGAGCAGTATTTTTTAAGTTTCGTGATGAAAACCCTAATTTAAAATTTAAGGAAATAAATTATATTGATACTAATAATTTAAATTTTTCAGATATTGAAATAACAAAAAAAGAAAATTCATTTTTATGATCTAATGTTCCTAAAAATGTATGTTCTGATAGAGAAATCATCAATAAAACTCCAAATATAAGATCATTTAATGTACCTGCTTGTGAATATAATTCGAAATCAAAATTAGTATTTCAAATTACAACAGGATTAACTAAAACAAAACAAGAAAATAAATTAAATGGTTGAAACATAAATGCTGATGATGAAATGAAATTAACAGATTTTACAAATATAAATAATAAAAATTCTGAAATCATTAATGTATTATCAAATGAATTTGATTTATCAAACACAAATAAACAAGAACAAGAAATGATTTTAAGTATTTTTAAGGAACCCGCTGATAAATTTGAACTTAATCCCAATGAAAAATTAAAAATTACTTATCCAGTAAGAATAATTTCATCTAATGTTATATTAAATTTAAAACAAAAAATTACAGGAAATATTACTGCCAAAATAATTGACGATAACAATAAAAAACAAATAGTTACATTATCAATTACAGAAATAATGCAAATTTTACAAAAATATAGTTTATTACCCAATGAAATTACTATAGATAAAAACAATGATAAAATAACATTTAACGGTGAAGCATTTTTTTCATCAGAAAGAGAAGGGCCAGTAAGAACAAATACAGTTACTACTATAGTATAAGGTTTTATAAAAACGATATTAGCTATTTAGAACAATAACTTTAATTAAAACAAGCCCAACAAGTTTAAATTTGAGCCTGTCCAAAATTCTGTGTCTCGATAATTCATTCTGAATTATACTTAAAAGAAGGAGAACAGAAAATGACAAAAAAAATAAAAAAAGAACCTGACGCAATTGATAAAGTTGTTGATTATTTTTTAGAAAATATTGATAATCCACAAGATTTATTTAAAGGCAATACTATTTTTCAGGAATTTACCAAAAAATTAACTGAACGAATGTTAAATACGGAAATTAAAGATTATCTTGAAACTGATGAGAATCATAATAAAAGAAATGGCAACACACAAAAAACCATTATTACTAAAAATGGTTCAATCGCAATTGATGTACCAAGAGATCGAAATAGTACTTTTGAACCAGTAATTATTCCGAAAAGACAAAGATGATTTGATAACTTTGATCAAAAAGTAATTTCTTTATATGCAAGAGGAATGACAATTTCTGATATCAAAGCACAATTGCAAGAATTCTATCACGGAGCAGAAATTTCAGAAAGTTTAATTAGTCAAATAACTGATGATGTTATTGAAGAAGTTAAAATGTGACAAACTAAACCTTTAGAGAAGATTTATCCGATTGTTTATTTTGATTGTATTGTTGTTAAAGTAAAGCAAGATAAACGAATAATAAATAAAGCAGTTTATCTTGCCTTAGGAATTAATTTAGATGGTTTAAAAGATATTTTAGGAATGTGAATTAGCGAGAATGAGGGCGCCAAATTTTGACTTAATAATCTTACGGAAATGAAAAATCGTGGCTTACAAGATATTCTTGTTGCTTGTAGCGATAATTTAACTGGAATGTCTGATGCAATAGAAGCTGTGTTCCCAAAAACACAGCACCAATTATGCATTGTTCATCAAATTCGTAATAGTTTAAAATTTGTCCCTTACAAAGATCGCAAACTTGTAGCTAATGATTTAAAATCAATTTATACAGCAATTAATGAAGAAATAGCGCTAGTTGCTTTAGATCATTTTTCTGAAAAATGAAATAAAAAGTATCCACAAATTACTAAATCATGAAAAAATAACTGAAATAATTTAATAATTTTTCTTGAATATCCTCAAGAATTTAGAAGGATTATTTACACAACTAATGCGATTGAATCTGTTAATAGTCAACTAAGAAAAGTCATTAAGAATAAAAAGATTTTTCCTAATGACGCATCAGTTTTTAAAATATTTTATTTAGCATTTCAAAATATGGTTAAGAAATGAACGATGCCAATTCAAAATTGGGGTAGTGCAATTTCACATTTAATGATAAAATTTGAGGACAGAGTGAATTTAAGTTAATTACTTAAAGACACAGTTAATTGTACAGTCCCTAATAAATAAAATGATTACGAAAAGCGTCAAAACTTGCACGGCAATTTTTACATAAATATTTTTGTTTTCCTTCTGAATTATGTCCATTTTTAACGCAATGGTAAGATTCACATTTAGGGCATTTAATACCTTGCGCTCTAAATTTTTGATCAATTTCATTTAAACGTTTTTGTTTTTTTATTAATTCTGCTTGTTGTTTGACTTTTTCATAAAATTCTAAAAATTGATCATCTGTTAAAGTATTTACTAGTTCTTGAATTATTTTTTCCATAATTATTATCCACCTCTATCATATTAAAATATACCTAAAATTAAGTATATTCAATAAATATCAAGAGTTTTCGACAAAATTAAAAAAAAATGAGTAAGTAAATATCTCAATTTATGTACCAACTTATATATGAATAATACAGATAACATATCTGTAAATAAATTGATTAAAAAATATTTTCGTGGTAGTAAAATGACATTTTATATTTGAGCTAAAAAAATTATTAATGGTTATTATCAAGACAACTTTTATGAATTGCAATTCAAATCAACAACACCAAAAAATATTAAATATCAATTTTCATTAGAAACCAGAAAACAAATTTGTGATTATTACTTTGATTACAAATTTGTAGGTGCGGGCGGTGTATTATCGCTTTATCATAATATTCATCAAAAAAATGTGCATGATATAGATACAAATAATGTCCCCAAATCAATTAATACTTTTTATCGTTGAATTAAACAAGACAAACGCTATGGAGAAATAAAAACGCAAATGAAAAAAGCAAAACGCCATTTTAAGCGTTATGAAGTTTCAGATATTGGACTACTGCAAATGGATGCTAAAGTGTTTACTGATAAAAATTTTCCTATTGCTAAGCATAGATTATATGTTTATGATTTCATTGACGAAATAACAAGAATTGCTTTTGGATATGTGTATGATAGTTTAGGAACCAATAATGCCATTAATGCCATGCAAAGAGCAATGAAAAGATTTTGGCGAACTTGGCATAACAATTAAACGCATTCGCACTGATAATGCTCCGGAATTCACTACTACTAATTGAAGTAATAAAAAAGCATACAAAGTAAAAGAAAGACCTTTTACAACCTTTCTTTCAAAAAATGGAATTATCCATGAAACCACACCAATCCGTTCTCCTCAGAGCAACGGAAAGATTGAACGGTTTCACCGTAATTATAATAGTTTATTTTGGTTTAAAAAATGTGGTTTTGAAATAAAATTTGATGTTAAACAATTACAAATTCATTTGAATGAGTGGTACACATTTTATAATTTCAAACGAAAACATAAAAGCTTGAATTACAAAACTCCATTTGAAACTTTAAATAAATTTATTATTGCAAAATAATTATTTAAAAAATAATAGAAACTCGTGAAAAATGTTTTAATTTGGTTAATTTTGAATTAAATATTTTTTATTGTGAATAAAATTAATTTTTTTTTAATTTTGTCGAAAACTCTTGATAAAATAAAAAAATCATCAACTTGATAATTTTAAAAGGCTTTTATGTAAAATTACTATTTTTACTTTAACTTTTTTATACATTAAAATATAATACCGCTGTTTGTTGGTTTGGAGTTAAACCCTTATGTTGGTATTTTCATTTTCAGAGATTTAAATAATTTTGAATATTAGTAAAACCTAAACCATGATAATGAATTAAGGCTTCTTTAAGACTAGATTGTAATTTACTGATTTTATTTAAGTTACGATAACTAGCTTCAGGATTAATTGTTGTTTTAGTTACACATAAAGTAGAATTTGTTTGTTTTGCTACTAAAAAATATAATTTTTGCATATCAGAAGTAATAATTGAATTTTCGTTAATTAATTCTTTGTTCATATTTTCAATAACTCATTGTTTTTGTAAACGTTTGGTGTTTGTGGATTTAACATAAATATTGTTATTATTATCAATTGCCATTTGAATACAGCATTTAGTATTAGTTGCGAATGGGTCAAGGTGAATTCTTCGTGGATCAGTTTTATATTTGAAATTTCCTTTATGGATTTCTTTAATAAATGTTTCATCGATTTGGATTTTACCAGATAATTTTTTAAATTTTAATTGGGTATTTTCTAATTGTTTTGTTTTCATTAATTTTTGACGATTATATCAAGCAGTTTTTAATGTAGTTTTAATAAAATGAGAAATTGTTTTACTAGATTGCCCCAGCAATGAAATTTGAATCAATAAATTTCATTGTTCATAATTTAAATGACTTCAATAAATAAAATGATTACGAAAAGCGTCAAAACTTGCACGGCAATTTTTACATAAATATTTTTGTTTTCCTTCTGAATTATGTCCATTTTTAACGCAATGGTAAGATTCACATTTAGGGCATTTAATACCTTGCGCTCTAAATTTTTGATCAATTTCATTTAAACGTTTTTGTTTTTTTATTAATTCTGCTTGTTGTTTGACTTTTTCATAAAATTCTAAAAATTGATCATCTGTTAAAGTATTTACTAGTTCTTGAATTATTTTTTCCATAATTATTATCCACCTCTATCATATTAAAAATATACCTAAAATTAAGTATATTCAATAAATATCAAGAGTTTTCGACAAAATTAAAAAATCTTCTTTGTCTTTTCGGAATAATTACTGGTTCAAAAGTACTATTTCGATCTCTTGGTACATCAATTGCGATTGAACCATTTTTAGTAATAATGGTTTTTTGTGTGTTGTCATTTCTTTTATTATGATTCTCATCAGTTTCAAGATGATCTTTAATTTCCGTATTTAACATTCGTTCAGTTAATTTTTTGGTAAATTCCTGAAAAATAGTATTGCCTTTAAATAAATCTTGTGGATTATCAATATTTTCTAAAAAATAATCAACAACTTTATCAATTGCATCAGGTTCTTTTTTTATTTTTTTATTTTTTTTTTTGTCATTTTCTGTTCTTCTTCGTTTAAGTATAATTCAGAATGAATTATCGAGACACAGAATTTTGGACAGGCCCTTATTAAAAAAAATAACAATTAGTAAACTAATTACTTGAAAAAAGTTTTGAAAAAAACTATAAATAATACTTTTAAATAACTTTAACATCTAATTACCTCATTAATTGCTATCTTTTTATTTTAACAACCTTAACTAATTTTAAATAAGCATCTTTTGCAGCTGCTTGCTCAGCTTTACTATGTGAACTACCACTTCCCTTACCAAAAATAATGTCACCACTTTTTACAATAGCAACATATTGATAACTATTTTTATCTTTATGTTCAAAAATAACTTTATACTCAATGGGGTCTTGGCGTTCAGTTTGTAAATATTCTTGTAATAAAGTTTTATAGTCTTTAACTAAATAAATACTTTTATCTTTAATTTTTTTAAATAATGTTTGTATTAAAAATGTATTAACGGCTTGTTGTCCTAAATCTAAATAAATAGCACCAACAATCGCTTCAAAAACATCACCTAAAATACTATCTTTTTCACGACCACTCGTTTGAATTTCGCCTTTACCTAAGCGAATATATTCATTCATCTTATAAAATCTACATACTTGTGCTAAGGTTTCTTCTCTAACAATTTGACTTCGTCAAATTGTTAACTCGCCTTCATTTAAATCATCATTTATTCGATATAAATATAATGTTGTATACATTTGCAACACCGCATCACCTAAAAATTCTAATCGTTGATAATTATAATTTAATTGCTTTTCATTAGCATATGAACTATGAGTCAATGCTTCCTCATATAAATGAATATTTCGTGGTTCTAAATTAAATGTTTTTAACAAAATTTTAATTTCTTCAATAAACATAAATCCTTATTTTCCTTCTTCTTTAACAACATTATTTTTAATTAGTGATAATACATCTTCTAAAAGCGCTTTACGAACTAATTTTAAAGTACTAAAAAATGCTTTAACATCACTACTACCATGCGCTTTAAAAACAATGCCATTAACACCAATTAAAATTGCTCCACCCGTATTTCGATAATCAAAAATTTCTTTAACTTCATTAAATGCTTTTTTCAAACATAATGATGCTAGCTTACGAAAGATATTCTTAGTAAACTGATTTCGTAAAACTTGCAATAAATTCCGTGCCGTTCCTTCAACCGCTTTCAAGGAAATATTACCAGTAAAACCATCAGTTACAACAATATCAATATCACCATTCATAAAATTATTAGGTTCAATATTACCAACAAAATTTAATTGTGAATTGTTACTTAATTTTATATAAGTTTCTTGATGATATTCCTTACCTTTTTTCTCTTCTGTACCAATATTTAATAATGCTACTTTTGGTTGCGATAATTCTCAAATTTTTTGAACATAAATATTTGCCATCATAGCAAATATTTCTAAATCATTACTATCATTTTCAACATTAGCTCCCGCATCAATAAGCACAACTTGCTTATTTTTTATTTTTGTTGGCATAATTGCCATAAAAGCTGGACGACTGACACCAGTTATTTCTTTTAAAATAAAATGATTAGCTGCTAAAAAAGGACCCGTAGCCCCTGCTGTTAATACTGCATCAGCTTCTTTATTAGCAACACATTCAATTGCTTTACTCATTGAATTATCGTTTTTTCTTCTAATATCTAAAATACTATCAGTCATCATTATTTCTTCATTAGCATGTTTAAAACTAATCCGTGATAATAACTTTTCATTTAATTTAGAACCAATTAAATATTCTTTAATTATCAGTTCGTTACCAACTAAAATAATATCAATGTCATTATATTGTTGTAAAAATTTTATGACACCACTTATTAGTGGTTTATGTCCTAAATCTGAGCCCATAACATCTACTGCAATTTTCACAAACTTCACCTCTTTTTAACAATTAAATTATATCTATTCAACACCAAATATGAAAGGATATACTGGTTGTTCACCTTCAACTTTTTCATATTCAACATCAAAGTTTTCATCAATATACTTTTCAATTAGTCGTAAATCTTGACGCTTAGCATCTTCACCAATAAAAATTGTTACCAATTGTGATGATGATTTACTAATCATTTTACTTAGTAATTTTTTTGCTACTAAAACTAAATCTGCTTCTTGAGTATAAATTTTTTTATCTAAAATCCCAAGATAATTTCCTTCTTTCACAGCAGCACCATCAATAGTTGTTGTTCTAACAGCATCAGTAATTCTTGCTGATACAATCTTTTTAATAGCATTTTTCATATCATTAAAATTTTTTTTAGCATTTTTTTCTTCCTTATTAAAACTAAGAATACTAAGCATTCCTTCTGGAATTGAAGTTGTAGGGATAACATAAACATTAGATTTCTTTTCTAGTTTCGCTGCCTGTTGTGCAGTTGAAATAATATTGGAATTATTTGGTAAAATATAAACATCTTTAGCATCAACTAATTCAATCGCTTTTAAAAAATCATCAGTTGATGGGTTCATTGTTTGTCCCCCATTAACTACATACGATGCTTGCAAGTCATTCATAAAATATTTTGCTAAACCTTTACCAGCAGCAACAGTAATAATTGCTCAAGGATTATTTAAACTACGAATTTCTTTAATTTCTGTACTATGCTTTTTTGCTTGTAAACCCATATTTTCAATTTTTACTTTTTGAAAATCACCAAATTGTTGTAAATAAACTAATATTTGCTCTGGCATTAACGAATGAACATGAACTTTAAAAATATCTTGATCTTGAACAACAACGATTGATTTACATCCTTGTTCTTCTAACGAAAAACGAACTTTTTCTAAAGGAAAATTTTTTTGTTTCATTTCACTTAAAATAACAATTGTTTCTGTACAATAACCAAAATTTTCATCATCTAATTTAATAACAACTTCTTTATTATCACTAGCTACTAAATTCTTTTTCTTTTTAATTTCTTTACCTTTTTCTAATGAATAAACCATTCCCTCAATAATTTTAACTAATCCAAACCCACCAGAATCAACAACACCAACTTCTTTTAAAATTGGCAATAAGTCAGGAGTTCGTGCTAATGCATTGTTAGCATTTTCCAAAAACTTATCCATAAAATTTAATGGTAATATTGTTTCCTTAGTTTCAAGTTTAGTATCATCAATAGCAAGTCTAATAACAGTTAAAATTGTTCCTTCAACAGGCTTCATAACTGCTTTATAAGCTACCTGTTTAGCATAAGTTCATGCTTTTAGTAAATCGCTAGTACTGATAAATTCTTCATGAACTAATCCTTTACTAAAACCACGAAAAATTTGGGACAAAATAACTCCTGAATTTCCCCTAGCTCCCATAATCAAACCACGACTAAACACATTTGCTATTTCAGTAATACTAGAAGTTTCATATTTTTTAATTTCTTTAATAGCATTTTCCATTGTTAAATTCATATTTGTTCCCGTATCACCATCTGGAACAGGAAAAACATTTAATTTATCAATTTCTAAATGATAATTATATAAGTTATTAGCAGCACTAATAAGCATGATTTTAAATAATTTTGCATCAATTTTCATTTTATTTCACCCACCTCTTAATAAATATTATTCACTAATTAAATCATCAATGCAAATATCAATTTTAAAATTACTATCAAATTCCATTTGCTTTTCCAATTCATATTTAACACGATGTTGCACTTCTTGTAAAACTTCAAAAATATTAGTATGAATTGAACTAATAATATGAATTTTAACCCCATAATGATTTTGTTCAATTTTTTAACATCAATTGCTGGGGTAATGTCTTTTTCTAAAGCAATGGCATCTTCATTTTCTTTATTTTCACGACTATAAGCAAACGCAACAACACCTGGTGTTATTGATACAACTTGCTTAATAATATGAGCAATTTTATCAACATCAATTAATTTCACTTTATAACCACCATTTTATCCGATTTTTAGATTCATTATCATATAATTTTATAAATCAAAACTTTTAGTTTTTTAAACTAAGCCATTAATCCTGCAGTATATAATGCTTTAAAGCGACCTTCTTGATTTTTTAATGTTTCAACAAAATCACCACTTTGAACAACACCTTTATCTTTTTCTAAAACAAGAATTTCATCTACATCTTTAATCGTTGATAAACGATGCGCAATAATAAAGGTTGTTCTTCCTTTCATTAATTGATTAAGATTTTCTTGAATTTCTTTTTCCACAATATTATCTAAAGAACTTGTTGCTTCATCTAAAATTAAAACTTCAGGATTTTTTAAAAACATTCTTGCAATTACTAATCTTTGTTTTTGACCACCAGATAAAATAAATCCCCGTTCACCTAAAACAGTATCATAACCATTTTTTAAACTAATAATAAAATCATGCAACTCTGCTTTTTTACAAGCAACAATAACTTCTTCTTTAGTAACTTTAAAAATTCCATAACTAATATTTTCAAAGAAAGTACCATAAAAAATTTGGGGTTCTTGTTCAACATAACCAACATGTTGTAAATAAGAAGTTAAATTAATTTTTTTTAAATCTTGATCAGCATTAATGTAAATTGTTCCCATAGAAGGATCATAAAACCTTAATAAATAGTTTAGAAATTGTTGATTTTCCTACTCCCGTTTCACCAACGAAAGCATAAGACTTACCTTGTTCAAAATGATAATTAAATTTATTCAAAATAAGTTGATCACTATTAGGATAATAGAAACTAACATTATCAAAAATAATATTTCCCGTAACAGTCTTCATAATTGGTTGCTCTAAATTACGATTAATTTGTGGTTTTTCATTTAATAATTCATTAATTCTAATTGACGATGTAGATGCATTAGCTAAATTATTAAAAGGGACGCATAAAGTTTTGTTAGGTGGGAAAAGATTTGAATAAGTATTAAGACAGTCAGCAATGATTGTCTTTTTATTTTATAAGATGTTAAAAATTTGTTCTTTGAAAATTAAATACAAGTGAATTAATAATGTTGGTATGTATTAAAGCACGATAAATTGTGGGTGGTCGCCATAACCAAAAGAAGTTTACCAGTTAATAGATAACATCCTATTAACTATAGCAATTTGTTTCGTTTTGCAATAAAAAAATGAATGGGTGGATCTCCTAAAAATATACACGCTATTAAATTAGTTCCAAGGGTAGGATGCGGATGTTAAAGTGTAAAAATTTCTATATAGGGGTATGCTAAGTTTAAAATTATTAAAATCTTTATCTAATTAAAAAACAAAATTCAGTAACAAAGTTTGTTAAACACTTAAATCTGCGATATATAAGTGTTTAAAAAACTAAGTTAACTAACAACTTAGTTAATATAACTTAGTTTATTTATAAGAGAGGTAATTTATTATGAAAAACATTGAAAACATTTTCTTAAATACTAAGAAATATCTCTTAAAAGAAACACAAAACGCAATGCTTATTAAAGCCCCAAAAATTCCGTGATTTAGTGAACAAATCGGTATTTGGTTTCCAAAGCGATTTGTTTATAAAGGAAAATATGAAAATTCAATTTGCATCGGAATAATAAAAGATAGTAAATATCAAGTAATTTCAATTAATCAACAAGAGCAAGAAACCAAGTTAATTAAAGGCCAAGAATTATTAGGCTTCTTCATTGCCGAAAAAGAAAACAACAAAAAAGATATAAATTATAACTATTTTAAAGGAGTTTAAAAATGAATATTGCGATTGGAATAATATTTATTATCATTTGCATAATGCTATTGGCATATTTTGCTTATAAAATTTATGCCAAAATAAAAATGCGAATTAAATATAAAAATGCCATTAAAAGTAATACTGGTAATTTTACAAAAGACGAAAAAGTATTTATTGCTCGCTTTGAAGAATGAGTTAAAGCTCCTAATTCAAAAAACAATAACGCGGATAAAAAATAATGTTTTGAAAAATTATCATGGAATTGGGACTGTACAATTAACTGTGTCTCTAAGTAATTAACTTAAATTCACTCTGTCCTCAAATTTTATCATTAAATGTGAAATTGCACTACCCCAATTTTGAATTGGCATCGTTCATTTCTTAACCATATTTTGAAATGCTAAATAAAATATTTTAAAAACTGATGCGTCATTAGGAAAAATCTTTTTATTCTTAATGACTTTTCTTAATTGACTATTAACAGATTCAATCGCATTAGTTGTGTAAATAATTCTTCTAAATTCCTGAGGATATTCAAGAAAAATTATTAAATTATTTCAGTTATTTTTTCATGATTTAGTAATTTGTGGATACTTTTTATTTCATTTTTCTGAAAAATGATCTAAAGCAATTAACGCTATTTCTTCATTAATTGCTGTATAAATTGATTTTAAATCATTAGCTACAAGTTTGCGATCTTTGTAAGGAACAAATTTTAAACTATTGCGAATTTGATGAACAATGCATAATTGATGCTGTGTTTTTGGGAAAACAGCTTCTATTGCATCAGACATCCCAGTTAAATTATCACTACAAGCAACAAGAATATCTTGTAACCCACGATTTTTCATTTCCGTAAGATTATTAAGTCAAAATTTGGCTCCCTCATTCTCACTAATTCACATTCCTAAAATATCTTTTAAACCATCTAAATTAATTCCTAAGGCAAGATAAACTGCTTTATTTATTATTCGTTTATCTTGCTTTACTTTAACAACAATACAATCAAAATAAACAATCGGATAAATCTTCTCTAAAGGTTTAGTTTGTCACATTTTAACTTCTTCAATAACATCATCAGTTATTTGACTAATTAAACTTTCTGAAATTTCTGCTCCGTGATAGAATTCTTGCAATTGTGCTTTGATATCAGAAATTGTCATTCCTCTTGCATATAAAGAAATTACTTTTTGATCAAAGTTATCAAATCTTCTTTGTCTTTTCGGAATAATTACTGGTTCAAAAGTACTATTTCGATCTCTTGGTACATCAATTGCGATTGAACCATTTTTAGTAATAATGGTTTTTTGTGTGTTGCCATTTCTTTTATTATGATTCTCATCAGTTTCAAGATAATCTTTAATTTCCGTATTTAACATTCGTTCAGTTAATTTTTTGGTAAATTCCTGAAAAATAGTATTGCCTTTAAATAAATCTTGTGGATTATCAATATTTTCTAAAAAATAATCAACAACTTTATCAATTGCGTCAGGTTCTTTTTTTATTTTTTTTGTCATTTTCTGTTCTCCTTCTTTTAAGTATAATTCAGAATGAATTATCGAGACACAGAATTTTGGACAGGCTCATGGAATTCTTAGAACTGTTTGGGTCGCGTTTAGTTTTCTTAGGTATTGCTCTTTGAAGAAGTAAAACAATCAGCTAATTATATTATTTAATTACTAAACTAACCCTGCCTTTCTTGTTATTGTCATTTTTATTCTTTTTTATTTTATCATATTATTGAATTTTTACACAATAAAAAATTATTAATTATTATTAAATTTTAACTAATATTTTTACTTACTTAAATGTATTATATTTATTTGTTACAGCATTACCTTTATAATTAATTCAACTATCATCATTTTTATTATTATATTTATTTCATAATGAATTTTTATATATTTCTTTTCTGATTTCTATTTCTGAATTAATATTTTCATTAATATGATGTAATACATTTAATTTGTTTAAATTTGCCATTCTTAAATGTAATAGGTTATTTAAATTCTTATAATTATATATTTTTGCCCCATAGCCTAATTGTTGTTTTACTAAATGTGATACATCACTTTCGATGCTACAGCCGATATTTCATTCTAAATTTTGATGATGAATACCTTGCTTATTATTACTGAAATAATTACTCGCCTTTCGTAAATTTGTTTTAATATCTTTATTTAATTCATTTTTAGCAACATTACGAATGTTTTTGATTAATTCTTGATGATTTCCATCCTTATATAATTTAATTCAACTATTTAGTGTTACTTTGCGATTTTCAAAAATAATATTAAATGCAGTTTGTTTTAATTTTTTAATAGCATGATAACCATCTAAAATATATCTAACATTACCAAAACTATTGGCAATTTCCCTAATTCAAGTAGCACCATCGCCACAAACAATTATTCTGTCATAATTAATATTTACATAATATTTTTGTAATTCCTTAATTAATAAATCACGATAATCCATCGTATTTATTCGTTTACCAACTTTTAACATTAGAAAATGACCTCGTTTGTTTTCTAATTCTCTACGAGCATGTTTGTAATTTTTTTCTTTATGCCCGGTATGAAAAGTAACTAAACGAATTCTTTGGTCTTGTTTAACTTTCTGATCTAATGTCGCTAAAAATGTTTCATCTAGTTGAATAGACTTCTTGCAAAATTAATATGATAATTATAATTTTTAAATTTAAAATAAATATAAAAGTGTTATTAAAATAATTTTTAGATTATTTTTACAAATATTTTGTCATTAAAACATAATAAAAATTATTATTTACAATAAAAAAAGACTGAAATTTTAAATTATCAAATATATTTAAACTAATAGTTGTAAATTATAAATTGAAGCTATTAAATTAAATCTTAAAGCAAATCTTTTTCTACGATTTCGATATTTTTCACTAATAATTTTAAATTTTTTAAGTATAGCAAAAACATTTTCAATAACAATTCTCATTTTTGAAATTCGCTCATTATTTTGCTTTTCTTCTTTATTTAAAGGGTTTTTCTTTGATTTTCTTTTAGGAATTAAAACATTATGATTAATTTTTTGTATGCCTTGATAACCTAAATCCACTAAAACAGTTGTTTCTGGTAAAAATTTAATTTTTGAATCTTTTAAAATTTTAAAGTCATGGTTTTTACCATAAGAAAAATCAGAACTAATAATTTTTTTACTATCTTTTTCAATTATAACTTGTGTTTTTATTGTGTGTTTTTTCTTTTTTCCTGAGTAGTGCTGTTTTTGTCTTTTTTTGGGCGTTGGATTTGGCTTTCAGTTACATCAATTATAACAGTCTTATCTTTGAAATAATCTTTTAATAGTGATTTTTGACCAGTAAGTTGTTGAAAATTAGGGTGTTTTATTAAAGTAGACTTCTTGCAAAATTAATTTAAAATATAATTGAATTGTTGTTTTTAATAAAAAGGTGGAATTTAAATGAAATTTAAAAAAAATAATCAAATAAGTGATAAAAATTTTTTAAGATTAACTGGTATTAAACATACTACTTTTAATAAAATGCTAGAAATTTTAAAAATAGAAGAATTAAAAAAGAGATTTCGTCGCGGAAGAACCAATAAATTATCATTAGAAAATCGTATTTTAATGACTTTAGAATATTGAAGAGAATATAGAACTTATTTTCATATTGCAAAAAGTTATGATATTAGTGAAAGTAGTTGTTATAGAAATATCAAATGAATTGAAGACACTTTAATAAAACACCCTAATTTTCAACAACTTACTGGTCAAAAATCACTATTAAAAGATTATTTCAAAGATAAGACTGTTATAATTGATGTAACTGAAAGCCAAATCCAACGCCCAAAAAAAGACAAAAACAGCACTACTCAGGAAAAAAGAAAAAACACACAATAAAAACACAAGTTATAATTGAAAAAGATAGTAAAAAAATTATTAGTTCTGATTTTTCTTATGGTAAAAACCATGACTTTAAAATTTTAAAAGATTCAAAAATTAAATTTTTACCAGAAACAACTGTTTTAGTGGATTTAGGTTATCAAGGCATACAAAAAATTAATCATAATGTTTTAATTCCTAAAAGAAAATCAAAGAAAAACCCTTTAAATAAAGAAGAAAAGCAAAATAATGAGCGAATTTCAAAAATGAGAATTGTTATTGAAAATGTTTTTGCTATACTTAAAAAATTTAAAATTATTAGTGAAAAATATCGAAATCGTAGAAAAAGATTTGCTTTAAGATTTAATTTAATAGCTTCAATTTATAATTTACAACTATTAGTTTAAATATATTTGATAATTTAAAATTTCAGTCTTTTTTTATTGTAAATAATAATTTTTATTATGTTTTAATGACAAAATATTTGTAAAAATAATCTAAAAATTATTTTAATAACACTTTTATATTTATTTTAAATTTAAAAATTATAATTATCATATTAATTTTGCAAGAAGTCTAATATATGATAATGGACGCGTAAAGTTTTGTTAGGTGGAAAAATATTTGATTAATTTTGAAAGAAAAGTAACTACAATTTAATTATCGTTTTATTTGAAAAATAAGTAATAAAACAAAATATTTAATATTAACAAACATAATCTTAATAAAAGGTTATAAAAACTAAGTAAAATGCTTATAAAAACAACATTAAAATAATTTTTTATTTTAATTTTGTCGAAAACTCTTGATAAAATAAAAAAAATCATCAACTTGATAATTTTAAAAGGCTTTTATGTAAAATTACTATTTTTACTTTAACTTTTTTATACATTAAAATATAATACCGCTGTTTGTTGGTTTGAAGTTAAACCCTTATGTTGGTATTTTCATTTTCAGAGATTTAAATAATTTTGAAAATTAGTAAAACCTAAACCATGATAATGAATTAAGGCTTCTTTAAGACTAGATTGTAATTTACTGATTTTATTTAAGTTACGATAACTAGCTTCAGGATTAATTGTTGTTTTAGTTACACATAAAGTAGAATTTGTTTGTTTTGCTACTAAAAAATATAATTTTTGCATATCAGAATTAATTAACGAAAATTCAATAATATGATAAAA
Source organism: Spiroplasma endosymbiont of Clivina fossor (assembly GCF_964031115.1). Classification (GTDB taxonomy): domain Bacteria; phylum Bacillota_I; class Bacilli_A; order Mycoplasmatales; family Nriv7; genus Nriv7. Next base: position 1,504,620 of record NZ_OZ035006.1, on the reverse strand, counting down.
TGGTAACGAATAAAAATGACAATAACAAGAAAGGCAGGGTTAGTTTAGTAATTAAATAATATATAGCTGATTGTTTTACTTCTTCAAAGCAATACCTAAGAAAACTAAACGCGGCCTTAGTAACAATATTTGTAATTACTTATTGATATATATTGGATAGGCTACAATAAATTGGACCATAATTATATAGACTTCAAAATTATTAAGAAAGAAGGAATATAAAAATGGGAAATAAAACCTCATACTCTGAAGAATTTAAAAAACAAATTGTAATGCTATACAAAAATGGCAAAAGTGTTATTAATTTAGGGAAAGAATATAATTTATCAAAACCAACTATTTATAGTTGAGTTAAAAATTATAATAATTCTGGGTCATTTAAAGCAAAAGATAATCGCACTGTCGAAGAAAATGAATTAATTTACTTGCGAAAAGAAAACCAACAATTACGAATGGAAAATGACATTTTAAAGCAAGCAGCACTGATAATCGGCAAAAAATAACAATAGACTTCTTGCAAAATTAATATGATAATTATAATTTTTAAATTTAAAATAAATATAAAAGTGTTATTAAAATAATTTTTAGATTATTTTTACAAATATTTTGTCATTAAAACATAATAAAAATTATTATTTACAATAAAAAAAGACTGAAATTTTAAATTATCAAATATATTTAAACTAATAGTTGTAAATTATAAATTGAAGCTATTAAATTAAATCTTAAAGCAAATCTTTTTCTACGATTTCGATATTTTTCACTAATAATTTTAAATTTTTTAAGTATAGCAAAAACATTTTCAATAACAATTCTCATTTTTGAAATTCGCTCATTATTTTGCTTTTCTTCTTTATTTAAAGGGTTTTTCTTTGATTTTCTTTTAGGAATTAAAACATTATGATTAATTTTTTGTATGCCTTGATAACCTAAATCCACTAAAACAGTTGTTTCTGGTAAAAATTTAATTTTTGAATCTTTTAAAATTTTAAAGTCATGGTTTTTACCATAAGAAAAATCAGAACTAATAATTTTTTTACTATCTTTTTCAATTATAACTTGTGTTTTTATTGTGTGTTTTTTCTTTTTTCCTGAGTAGTGCTGTTTTTGTCTTTTTTTGGGCGTTGGATTTGGCTTTCAGTTACATCAATTATAACAGTCTTATCTTTGAAATAATCTTTTAATAGTGATTTTTGACCAGTAAGTTGTTGAAAATTAGGGTGTTTTATTAAAGTGTCTTCAATTCATTTGATATTTCTATAACAACTACTTTCACTAATATCATAACTTTTTGCAATATGAAAATAAGTTCTATATTCTCTTCAATATTCTAAAGTCATTAAAATACGATTTTCTAATGATAATTTATTGGTTCTTCCGCGACGAAATCTCTTTTTTAATTCTTCTATTTTTAAAATTTCTAGCATTTTATTAAAAGTAGTATGTTTAATACCAGTTAATCTTAAAAAATTTTTATCACTTATTTGATTATTTTTTTTAAATTTCATTTAAATTCCACCTTTTTATTAAAAACAACAATTCAATTATATTTTAAATTAATTTTGCAAGAAGTCTAGTGTCTTCAATTCATTTGATATTTCTATAACAACTACTTTCACTAATATCATAACTTTTTGCAATATGAAAATAAGTTCTATATTCTCTTCAATATTCTAAAGTCATTAAAATACGATTTTCTAATGATAATTTATTGGTTCTTCCGCGACGAAATCTCTTTTTTAATTCTTCTATTTTTAAAATTTCTAGCATTTTATTAAAAGTAGTATGTTTAATACCAGTTAATCTTAAAAAATTTTTATGGACGCGTAAAGTTTTGTTAGGTGGAAAAATATTTGATTAATTTTGAAAGAAAAGTAACTACAATTTAATTATCGTTTTATTTGAAAAATAAGTAATAAAACAAAATATTTAATATTAACAAACATAATCTTAATAAAAGGTTATAAAAACTAAGTAAAATGCTTATAAAAACAAAATTAAAATAATTTTTTATTTTAATTTTGTCGAAAACTCTTGATATTTATTGAATAGACTTCTTGCAAAATTAATATGATAATTATAATTTTTAAATTTAAAATAAATATAAAAGTGTTATTAAAATAATTTTTAGATTATTTTTACAAATATTTTGTCATTAAAACATAATAAAAATTATTATTTACAATAAAAAAAGACTGAAATTTTAAATTATCAAATATATTTAAACTAATAGTTGTAAATTATAAATTGAAGCTATTAAATTAAATCTTAAAGCAAATCTTTTTCTACGATTTCGATATTTTTCACTAATAATTTTAAATTTTTTAAGTATAGCAAAAACATTTTCAATAACAATTCTCATTTTTGAAATTCGCTCATTATTTTGCTTTTCTTCTTTATTTAAAGGGTTTTTCTTTGATTTTCTTTTAGGAATTAAAACATTATGATTAATTTTTTGTATGCCTTGATAACCTAAATCCACTAAAACAGTTGTTTCTGGTAAAAATTTAATTTTTGAATCTTTTAAAATTTTAAAGTCATGGTTTTTACCATAAGAAAAATCAGAACTAATAATTTTTTTACTATCTTTTTCAATTATAACTTGTGTTTTTATTGTGTGTTTTTTCTTTTTTCCTGAGTAGTGCTGTTTTTGTCTTTTTTTGGGCGTTGGATTTGGCTTTCAGTTACATCAATTATAACAGTCTTATCTTTGAAATAATCTTTTAATAGTGATTTTTGACCAGTAAGTTGTTGAAAATTAGGGTGTTTTATTAAAGTGTCTTCAATTCATTTGATATTTCTATAACAACTACTTTCACTAATATCATAACTTTTTGCAATATGAAAATAAGTTCTATATTCTCTTCAATATTCTAAAGTCATTAAAATACGATTTTCTAATGATAATTTATTGGTTCTTCCGCGACGAAATCTCTTTTTTAATTCTTCTATTTTTAAAATTTCTAGCATTTTATTAAAAGTAGTATGTTTAATACCAGTTAATCTTAAAAAATTTTTATCACTTATTTGATTATTTTTTTTAAATTTCATTTAAATTCCACCTTTTTATTAAAAACAACAATTCAATTATATTTTAAATTAATTTTGCAAGAAGTCTAATATACTTAATTTTAGGTATATTTTTAATATGATAGAGGGGGGGGCTGCTGCTGGAGGGCCTGTCCAAAATTCTGTGTCTCGATAATTCATTCTGAATTATACTTAAACGAAGGAGAACAGAAAATGACAAAAAAAAAATAAAAAAAGAACCTGATGCAATTGATAAAGTTGTTGATTATTTTTTAGAAAATATTGATAATCCACAAGATTTATTTAAAGGCAATACTATTTTTCAGGAATTTACCAAAAAATTAACTGAACGAATGTTAAATACGGAAATTAAAGATCATCTTGAAACTGATGAGAATCATAATAAAAGAAATGGCAACACACAAAAAACCATTATTACTAAAAATGGTTCAATCGCAATTGATGTACCAAAAGATCGAAATAGTACTTTTGAACCAGTAATTATTCCGAAAAGACAAAGAAGATTTGATAACTTTGATCAAAAAGTAATTTCTTTATATGCAAGAGGAATGACAATTTCTGATATCAAAGCACAATTGCAAGAATTCTATCACGGAGCAGAAATTTCAGAAAGTTTAATTAGTCAAATAACTGATGATGTTATTGAAGAAGTTAAAATGTGACAAACTAAACCTTTAGAGAAGATTTATCCGATTGTTTATTTTGATTGTATTGTTGTTAAAGTAAAGCAAGATAAACGAATAATAAATAAAGCAGTTTATCTTGCCTTAGGAATTAATTTAGATGGTTTAAAAGATATTTTAGGAATGTGAATTAGCGAGAATGAGGGAGCCAAATTTTGACTTAATATAATCCCCTCTCTTACGGAAATGAAAAATCGTGGCTTACAAGATATTCTTGTTGCTTGTAGCGATAATTTAACTGGAATGTCTGATGCAATAGAAGCTGTGTTCCCAAAAACACAGCACCAATTATGCATCGTTCATCAAATTCGTAATAGAGTTTAAAATTTGTCCCTTACAAAGATCGCAAACTTGTAGCTAATGATTTAAAATCAATTTATACAGCAATTAATGAAGAAATAGCGCTAGTTGCTTTAGATCATTTTTCAGAAAAATGAAATAAAAAGTATCCACAAATTACTAAATCATGAAAAAATAACTGAAATAATTTAATAATTTTTCTTGAATATCCTCAAGAATTTAGAAGGATTATTTACACAACTAATGCGATTGAATCTGTTAATAGTCAACTAAGAAAAGTTATTAAGAATAAAAAGATTTTTCCTAATGACGCATCAGTTTTTAAAATATTTTTTTAATTTTGTCGAAAACTCTTGATAAAATAAAAAAAATCATACATAAGAAATATATACTTAATTTGAATATTGAAATAATTTATAGTAAATGATTATTTTTTCTTTTTTAAAAAATACCTAAGAAAACTAAACGCGACCTCACTAAAACTTTTATTTTTATTTTTATTACTATTAATAGATAATAAGATTAACGATAGTAAACGAGAGATGGCAAATTATGACTAAAGAACAACTTAAAATATATAGTAATCCATCTCAAAAAATGAATACAATTCTTGAAATTCACCAACAACTAAAAGAAATTTTTAAAAATTTTCAGTTTAATAATGAAAAAGATTGTATTGAGATTTTATTAGATGAAGAATGCTCTTGAAATACAACAATTGATGTTAAAAATGAAATTACATTTTATATTACTCACAAAACAATAACGACTTCTAATGTCCTATTAATGTGTTATGAATGATACCATTGAGAAATGCCATCCAGTGGTTATCGCTTTACAAAACGCCAAATAAGTCAATTTAAACAAGATTTTCCACGCTGAAAGGATGCTAAATATTTTCTTTTTAGTAAAGCAATTAAACACTTCATTACTCAAAAATGAGATTTAATAGACAAAAATGATTTCTACTTTGATTTAGGATTTATTTTATTTAAACAAATTTTTCCTGGCTTTCATCTCAGGTTAATTCCAACCTTTCGTTATTTTCATTTTGATAATTATTCATTTCGTAGTAAAAAGACATATTTAGAAGGTATTTTTTATCGTCTAAGAAGTCGTGATTTTTATACTCGTTTTCCACAAATTGAAACAATAAACATTCAAGAAAAAAATAAAATCACTAATACTTATTATTTGCAAACTTTACAACTAGTAAAACGGTTATACTACCAAATGTCAATAAAAAATAATCATCTTGCCAATAGTTACTTTAATATTCCCTTAAATAAATATTATCTCTTTGATTACTTATTTATAATATTCTGTATATTATAAATACTTTTTAAAAGATAATCCCTTACCCTTACAACGATGCTTTGATGTTATTAGAGAAGTATTACAAAGAATCATTATCAAATATGACAGCATTTACCTTCCTAACAATTTAATTGCCTTTTGAGAATTAGAAATTGACAATGAAGAACTTCAATAGACTTGGTACATAACCTTTAATTTTATCTACTATTTTGATAATATTATTTCCTAGGTGAAATACAAATGTTAGATAAATACAAAGACGAAAACGAATTTTATAGTTTAATAGGCATAAAATATAAAACTTTCATGAAAATGGTAGAAATTTTAAAAGAAGGTGAAGCTAAACAAAAACAAATTGGTGGTAGACCAAATAAATTATCAATAGAGCAAAGATTACTTATGACTTTAGAATACTGAAAAGAATATAGTACATATCGTATTATTGCAAAAAAATATAATATTAGTCATGTTAGTTGTATTCGTAATATCTTTTGAGTTGAAAATACTCTAATAAAAAATAGTCACTTTCATATACCTGGCAAAAAGATATTATTAGAAAATAAGGGTACTACTAATAATTTATTAGCAATTGATGCTACAGAAATTCCAATTGAAAGAATTAAAAAAAACTAAAATTATTATTTTCTGGTAAGAAAAGGCAACATTCATTAAAATCGCAAATAATTATTGATTTATTTAACAATAAAATTATTTCAGTAGATTTTTGTTATGGCAGTACTCATGATTATAAGTTATTTTTAAAATCAAATACACTTATAAATCCAAAATTAGAATTAATTGCCGATTCAGGATATCAAGGTTTGCAAAATGTTCATAAAAATACATTATTGCCAATTAAAAAGAGTAAAAATAATTTTTAATTTTGTCGAAAACTCTTGATATTTATTGAATATACTTAATTTTAGGTATATTTTTAATATGATAGAGGTGGATAATAATTATGGAAAAAATAATTCAAGAACTAGTAAATACTTTAACAGATGATCAATTTTTAGAATTTTATGAAAAAGTTAAACAACAAGCAGAATTAATAAAAAAACAAAAACGTTTAAATGAAATTGATCAAAAATTTAGAGCGCAAGGTATTAAATGTCCTAAATGTGAATCTTACCATTGCGTTAAAAATGGACATAATTCAGAAGGAAAACAAAAATATTTATGTAAAAATTGCCGTGCAAGTTTTGACGCTTTTCGTAATCATTTTATTTATTGAAGTCATTTAAATTATGAACAATGAAATTTATTGATTCAAATTTCATTGCTGGGGCAATCTAGTAAAACAATTTCTCGTTTTATTAAAACTACATTAAAAACTGCTTGATATAATCGTCAAAAATTAATGAAATCAAAACAATTAGAAAATACCCAATTAAAATTTAAAAAATTATCTGGTAAAATCCAAATCGATGAAACATTTATTAAAGAAATCCATAAAGGAAATTTCAAATATAAAACTGATCCACGAAGAATTCACCTTGACCCATTCGCAACTAATACTAAATGCTGTATTCAAATGGCAATTGATAATAATAACAATATTTATGTTAAATCCACAAACACCAAACGTTTACAAAAACAATGAGTTATTGAAAATATGAACAAAGAATTAATTAATGAAAATTCAATTATTACTTCTGATATGCAAAAATTATATTTTTTAGTAGCAAAACAAACAAATTCTACTTTATGTGTAACTAAAACAACAATTAATCCTGAAGCTAGTTATCGTAACTTAAATAAAATCAGTAAATTACAATCTAGTCTTAAAGAAGCCTTAATTCATTATCATGGTTTAGGTTTTACTAATATTCAAAATTATTTAAATCTCTGAAAATGAAAATACCAACATAAGGGTTTAACTCCAAACCAACAAACAGCGGTATTATATTTTAATGTATAAAAAAGTTAAAGTAAAAATAGTAATTTTACATAAAAGCCTTTTAAAATTATCAAGTTGATGATTTTTTTTATTTTATCAAGAGTTTTCGACAAAATTAAAAAAAATAATCCTTTAAATCCAGATAAAAAGGAATATAATAGCTTTTTAAGTAAAGTTAGAATTGTCATTGAACATGTTTTTGCTAGATTAAAAAGATTTAAAATACTAGTTTATCGTTATCGCAATAAGATTAGAAGATTTGGATTACGATTTAACTTAATTTCAGGAATATATAATTTTGAATTAAGCTAGTTATAGTTATGTACCAAGTCTAATATACTCTTGAACACTTACTAGAATACATTAACCGAACATTATTCCGAAAAACACGCTTATGAAGAAATTTATGAAGAAGTACAAAACTTTGTTGAATATATGGAAAGTTTAGAACCAAAAGAAAAGAAACACTAAAAAACGACTTTATTTTTTAAATAAAGTCGTTTTCAAACCGTAAACATAACTTGGTAGCGAGAGAGAGACTTGAACTCTCGACCTTTCGAGTATGAACCGAACACTCTAACCAACTGAGCTATCTCGCCAAATATGGTCGGGAAGATAGGATTCGAACCTACGACTTCTCGGTCCCAAACCGAGCGCTCTACCAAGCTAAGCTACTTCCCGTATTAAAATAAAATGGTGCGCCCAACAGGAGTTGAACCCGCAACCTCTTGATCCGTAGTCAAGCACTCTGTCCAATTGAGCTATGGGCGCCTATGGTGTCATTAAATAACAAAATTATTATATATTATTACCGCTCTGTTGACAACAAAAATTTCTTTTAATTTTGTCGAAAACTCTTGATATTTATTGAATATACTTAATTTTAGGTATATTTTTAATATGATAGAGGTGGATAATAATTATGGAAAAAATAATTCAAGAACTAGTAAATACTTTAACAGATGATCAATTTTTAGAATTTTATGAAAAAGTTAAACAACAAGCAGAATTAATAAAAAAACAAAAACGGTTAAATGAAATTGATCAAAAATTTAGAGCGCAAGGTATTAAATGCCCTAAATGTGAAGCTTACCATTGCGTTAAAAATGGACATAATTCAGAAGGAAAACAAAAATATTTATGTAAAAATTGCCGTGCAAGTTTTGACGCTTTTCGTAATCATTTTATTTATTGAAGTCATTTAAATTATGAACAATGAAATTTATTGATTCAAATTTCATTGCTGGGGCAATCTAGTAAAACAATTTCTCGTTTTATTAAAACTACATTAAAAACTGCTTGATATAATCGTCAAAAATTAATGAAATCAAAACAATTAGAAAATACCCAATTAAAATTTAAAAAATTATCTGGTAAAATCCAAATCGATGAAACATTTATTAAAGAAATTCATAAAGGAAATTTCAAATATAAAACTGATCCACGAAGAATTCACCTTGACCCATTCGCAACTAATACTAAATGCTGTATTCAAATGGCAATTGATAATAATAACAATATTTATGTTAAATCCACAAACACCAAACGTTTACAAAAACAATAGACTTCTTGCAAAATTAATATGATAATCATAATGTTTTAATTCCTAAAAGAAAATCAAAGAAAAACCCTTTAAATAAAGAAGAAAAGCAAAATAATGAGCGAATTTCAAAAATGAGAATTGTTATTGAAAATGTTTTTGCTATACTTAAAAAATTTAAAATTATTAGTGAAAAATATCGAAATCGTAGAAAAAGATTTGCTTTAAGATTTAATTTAATAGCTTCAATTTATAATTTACAACTATTAGTTTAAATATATTTGATAATTTAAAATTTCAGTCTTTTTTTATTAGACTTCTTGCAAAATTAATATGATAATTATAATTTTTAAATTTAAAATAAATATAAAAGTGTTATTAAAATAATTTTTAGATTATTTTTACAAATATTTTGTCATTAAAACATAATAAAAATTATTATTTACAATAAAAAAAGACTGAAATTTTAAATTATCAAATATATTTAAACTAATAGTTGTAAATTATAAATTGAAGCTATTAAATTAAATCTTAAAGCAAATCTTTTTCTACGATTTCGATATTTTTCACTAATAATTTTAAATTTTTTAAGTATAGCAAAAACATTTTCAATAACAATTCTCATTTTTGAAATTCGCTCATTATTTTGCTTTTCTTCTTTATTTAAAGGGTTTTTCTTTGATTTTCTTTTAGGAATTAAAACATTATGATTAATTTTTTGTATGCCTTGATAACCTAAATCCACTAAAACAGTTGTTTCTGGTAAAAATTTAATTTTTGAATCTTTTAAAATTTTAAAGTCATGGTTTTTACCATAAGAAAAATCAGAACTAATAATTTTTTTACTATCTTTTTCAATTATAACTTGTGTTTTTATTGTGTGTTTTTTCTTTTTTCCTGAGTAGTGCTGTTTTTGTCTTTTTTTGGGCGTTGGATTTGGCTTTCAGTTACATCAATTATAACAGTCTTATCTTTGAAATAATCTTTTAATAGTGATTTTTGACCAGTAAGTTGTTGAAAATTAGGGTGTTTTATTAAAGTGTCTTCAATTCATTTGATATTTCTATAACAACTACTTTCACTAATATCATAACTTTTTGCAATATGAAAATAAGTTCTATATTCTCTTCAATATTCTAAAGTCATTAAAATACGATTTTCTAATGATAATTTATTGGTTCTTCCGCGACGAAATCTCTTTTTTAATTCTTCTATTTTTAAAATTTCTAGCATTTTATTAAAAGTAGTATGTTTAATACCAGTTAATCTTAAAAAATTTTTATCACTTATTTGATTATTTTTTTTAAATTTCATTTAAATTCCACCTTTTTATTAAAAACAACAATTCAATTATATTTTAAATTAATTTTGCAAGAAGTCTATTGTAAATAATAATTTTTATTATGTTTTAATGACAAAATATTTGTAAAAATAATCTAAAAATTATTTTAATAACACTTTTATATTTATTTTAAATTTAAAAATTATAATTATCATATTAATTTTGCAAGAAGTCTATTATCATGGTTTAGGTTTTACTAATATTCAAAATTATTTAAATCTCTGAAAATGAAAATACCAACATAAGGGTTTAACTCCAAACCAACAAACAGCGGTATTATATTTTAATGTATAAAAAAGTTAAAGTAAAAATAGTAATTTTACATAAAAGCCTTTTAAAATTATCAAGTTGATGATTTTTTTTATTTTATCAAGAGTTTTCGACAAAATTAAAAGCAATTTTTACATAAATATTTTTGTTTTCCTTCTGAATTATGTCCATTTTTAACGCAATGGTAAGCTTCACATTTAGGGCATTTAATACCTTGCGCTCTAAATTTTTGATCAATTTCATTTAAACGTTTTTGTTTTTTTATTAATTCTGCTTGTTGTTTGACTTTTTCATAAAATTCTAAAAATTGATCATCTGTTAAAGTATTTACTAGTTCTTGAATTATTTTTTCCATAATTATTATCCATCTCTATCATATTAAAAATATACCTAAAATTAAGTATATTCAATAAATATCAAGAGTTTTCGACAAAATTAAAATAAAAAATTATTTTAATGTTGTTTTTATAAGCATTTTACTTAGTTTTTATAACCTTTTATTAAGATTATGTTTGTTAATATTAAATATTTTGTTTTATTACTTATTTTTCAAATAAAACGATAATTAAATTGTAGTTACTTTTCTTTCAAAATTAATCAAATATTTACCTACCTAACAAAACTTTATGCGTCTGCTGTAATCTTCACTAATTAATTGTTTTAAATGTTCTAAACTTTTAACAGCAACATTATCTCGTAAATACTTTAAAAAGGAAATTTTAATTTTTACGCCATAAATATTATTATTGAAATTAAGAATATATGATTCACATTTTAAAACATTATCAATTCTAATAATACAAGAAATTGCTTGATAGTTTTTATTATCTAAACTAACATTAGTAATATAAACACCCGCATTTAATATTGAAAAATTATCATTTAAATGAATATTTGCTGTTGGAAATTGAATTTTATTACCTAATTTATTACCTTTAACAACAATACCTTTAATATTATAAGGTTGCAATAATAACTTATTAGCACTAGTAATTTGTTTTTCTTGTAGTAACTGACGAATATATGTTGTTGATACCCGAATATCATTATTAATTAAAACTTTATTAACAACAATTACTTTAGAAAAATTTTTTTGCAAATGACTAATATTTCCCAAACCAAAATTTGCAAAACGAAAATCATCACCAACAACGATAATATCAATATTCAATTGTTTAAGATAAAAAATAAACTGTTCAACTGATCATTTTCTTGTATTATCATTAAATGGAAAAATAACAAAATTATCAAATCCCATTAATGAAACTAATTTTTGCTTATCTTCCATATCAAGCAAGTCATCATATTGTTGTTGTAAAATTATTTTCTTTGGTGCTATTGAAAAAGTAAAAAATAGTGATTGATAATTATTTTCTTTAGCTTCGTTTAATACTGTTTTCATTAACACTTGATGTCCAATATGAAGGCCATCAAAAAATCCTAAACAAGCTACTTGTTTATTTGAAAATTGCTGTTTTTCATCAATAGTATTAATTATTTTCATCATTTCATAATCCTTTTTTACAATAATATTTATTTTCTGGTCCCTTAACATATATTGCTAATGGAATTTGATTATTATCAGTTAACAATACAGTATCATTTTCAACACCTTTTAATTGAATAACCTTACCATTTTTAATATCTTTTGTTTCCTTAATATTAATAAGTGGCATATAGTTTTGTAATACATTTGATAATGAAATCATATTTTGTTCTTGAATTTTATCAAGTTCTCAACAATTACTAATCTTATATACACCACTAGCTATTCTCTGCAATTCTTTTACTGTTGCTATCGTATTTAAAGTTTTAGCAATGTCTACTACTAAACTACGAATATATGTTCCTTTTGAACATTTAACTTTTAAGGAAGCATAAGGAAAATCAAAACTTACTAACTCTAAATAATCTAACTTAACAACTCGTTTTGCTAATAATACTTCTTGTTCCTTGCGAGCATATTCATAAAGTTTTTTCCCTTGAAACTTAATTGCAGAATATTTAGGTGGTATTTGATTGTATGATAACGGAAAAAACTTTAAACAACTAAGAAATTGTTCTTTTGTAATTAACTTATTATCATTAGCAATAACATTACCTGTAATATCACCACTATTAGTTAAAATATTAAATTGCATTGTTACTAAATACTCTTTCGTTTCGTTCAATAATAATGAAGAAATCTTTGTCGCTTGATTGACCAAAATTATTAGTACACCAGTAGCTAGAGGGTCTAAAGTTCCAGCGTGACCAACTTTATAATATTTAAACTTTTTTTTAAGATAAGATACTACTTGATGCGATGTCATCCCAGTAGGTTTATCAATTAGTAAAATTCCTGAATTCATTATAATAAAAAATCTCCAAAGATATTATATCATACTTAAAAGACCTTGAAAAATTTACCAATACAACTAAAAAGGAAACAATTAAATTGTTTCCCCCAAAAACTTAATACACATATTTTCTCAACTTTTTCAATATGCGTAAGCATTAAGTAAACCTATTACTAGAATTACTTAGTTAAATATTAACACAATATAATCAAATTATCATCCTTTTTGTTAGCAACAAGAAATAATTTTAATCCATCATTAAATTTAAGTAATTATTCAGTTAATCATTGTTGTCTTTGTTGGCTTTTTTCTTTTTCTTGATCTGCTTTTTCTTGCTCTTTTTTCTTGTTGTCTTTTTGAACGCGTAAAGTTTTGTTAGGTGGAAAAATATTTGATTAATTTTGAAAGAAAAGTAACTACAATTTAATTATCGGTCGCGTTTAGTTTTCTTAGGTATTTTTTAAAAAAGAAAAAATAATCATTTACTATAAATTATTTCAATATTCAAATTAAGTATATATTTCTTATGTATGATTTTTGTTGTGTAAAAATTCAATAATATGATAAAATGGTAACGAATAAAAATGACAATAACAAGAAAGGCAGGGTTAGTTTAGTAATTAAATAATATAATTAGCTGATTGTTTTACTTCTTCAAAGCAATACCTAAGAAAACTAAACGCGACCATGATTTAAAAATGATATAATTAATATTGGAGTAGGTGATATAATGCAATGTTATTTTGCTCATTTTCAAGATGAATTCGGCAATTTAATTTTTAATGATATTGATACTCATCATTTAGTTAATGTTTTAAGATTTCAAATTAATGACTTGTTAATTGCTGTATATAATGGTAAAAAATATCAAACGAAGATAATTGAAAAGAAACCACAATTAAAAGTTGAAATTCAAAAAAATTTATTGGAAAATACCGAATTAGAAATAGTTGTAACATTATTAATGCCATTGCTTAAACAAGATCGTAATGATTGAATTGTTCAAAAAGCAACTGAATTAGGTGTGACACAAATTATTGGTATTGCTTTAGAACGAAGTGTTACTAAGATTAAACGAAATGATGATAAACAAAAAAAGATGATGCGTTGACAAAAGATTGCTAAAGAAGCAGCACAACAGTCGAATCGTAATCAAATTCCAAAAATTGTTGATATTATTACTGATGTTACTGCTATTATTCCTTATAAGAGCGAATTAAATTTAATTGCTAATGAATTAACATTAGCAACCTGTTCATTGTCGGCACTAATGTTACCATTACCCAAGTCAACAAGTATTACTTTTATTTGTGGACCTGAGGGTGGTTTTAGTGATAAAGAATTAGAATTTTTTAATTTTGAAGGTTTTCATGCAATTAATTTAGGAAAAAGAGTTTTAAGATCAGAAACAGCTGTTTTAGCATTTCTTGCTAATATCGGTTATGAACATGAAAAGTTAAAGGAGCAATAAGAATGTCTTTAAGTTCAAAGCGAGTGGGTGTAATTTTAAATTTATTATTTGCAATTAATTGATTGTTTTTAACAATGGTATTTATTAGCGTTCAAAAATCAAATTTACCTTTAAGTGGTGGCTTTGAAATTGCTAGTTATTTAATTCCATTAATAACTTTATGTTTAATAATAGTTTATGTTTGATTAACTTATGTATCAATTAAGAATTTTGATGTTAAATATCAATTTAAAGCATATAAATACTTAATATTAATCGTATTGATGGCAGTGATGTCAATTTTAGCCAATTTATTAATTTTAATTGCTAAAAATCATCAAAATGCTATTTTAGCATTTGGTTTATCAATTGGAATTTCTGGAATATTTGGTTTAGTAACAATTATCTTTGATATTAAGTTTTTTATTCAAAGGTTAAAATGAGAGGCATTATCAAAAAGTGAAATTTCTATTCTAAATGATGAATTAATAATTAAAAATAAATAATTAGTAGTATAATTAATTTTTAGTAACATATTTGTGTTATTAAAAATTAATTAATAAGGAGAAATAAGGAGATTTGCTTGTTTTATGAAACTGAATGAATTTATTGATTATACTTTATTAAATTCACATGCTACGAGTCATGACATTCAAAAAATTTGTGTGGATGCTGAGAAGCACAAATTTGCTAGTGTATGTGTTAATCTTATTTATGTTAGTCATGCTAAAAATTTGTTAAAAAAGACAAAGGTTAATGTTTGTACTGTTGTTGGTTTTCCATTGGGTTCGGTGCCCACAAATATTAAAGTGTTGGAAACTGAACAAGCTGTTCGTGATGGTGCCGATGAGATTGATATGGTTATTAATCTTGGAGCTTTAAAAGAGGGGGCATATATGGTAGTATTAAATGATATTAAGCATGTTCGAGCTGTATGTCCAAAACAAATTTTAAAAGTTATTATCGAAACTGCATTATTAACGAAAGAAGAAAAAATTCAAGTTTGTAAATTAGCTTTGCAAGCACAAGCAGATTTTATTAAAACTTCAACAGGATTTGCTAAAAGTGGTGCTAAAGTTAAGGATATTAAATTAATTCGTAGTATTGTTAAGGATGAAATGTATATTAAAGCGTCAGGGAAAATTAAAACTAAAGCGCAGGCAATAAAACTTATTAAAGGTGGAGCAGACCGACTGGGAATTAGTAAAGCAGCGTTATTGATGGTTTAATTGCTAATTAATTTTAGTTATAAAAATGGTTTTAATTTTTTGTGAATTTTATTTCATTATTTGCAATTTTATTTTAATTTTAAAGATAAGTATTGATAATCTCTTTATTTTTTTCTGTAAATGGGTTATTTTTAATTTAAAGGTGATTTTTTATGCAAGAAAAAGATATTTTAAAAGAAATAAATAATATTGATGATAAAACTTTTATGAAAAAATATCAGCAATTAAAAAATAGAGCAAAGAAAATTGAAAAAAAGGAAAAACAAGTAATTATTTTTTTTAATTTTGTCGAAAACTCTTGATAAAATAAAAAAAATCATCAACTTGATAATTTTAAAAGGCTTTTATGTAAAATTACTATTTTTACTTTAACTTTTTTATACATTAAAATATAATACCGCTGTTTGTTGGTTTGGAGTTAAACCCTTATGTTGGTATTTTCATTTTCAGAGATTTAAATAATTTTGAATATTAGTAAAACCTAAACCATGATAATGAATTAAGGCTTCTTTAAGACTAGATTGTAATTTACTGATTTTATTTAAGTTACGATAACTAGCTTCAGGATTAATTGTTGTTTTAGTTACACATAAAGTAGAATTTGTTTGTTTTGCTACTAAAAAATATAATTTTTGCATATCAGAAGTAATAATTGAATTTTCGTTAATTAATTCTTTGTTCATATTTTCAATAACTCATTGTTTTTGTAAACGTTTGGTGTTTGTGGATTTAACATAAATATTGTTATTATTATCAATTGCCATTTGAATACAGCATTTAGTATTAGTTGCGAATGGGTCAAGGTGAATTCTTCGTGGATCAGTTTTATATTTGAAATTTCCTTTATGGATTTCTTTAATAAATGTTTCATCGATTTGGATTTTACCAGATAATTTTTTAAATTTTAATTGGGTATTTTCTAATTGTTTTGATTTCATTAATTTTTGACGATTATATCAAGCAGTTTTTAATGTAGTTTTAATAAAACGAGAAATTGTTTTACTAGATTGCCCCAGCAATGAAATTTGAATCAATAAATTTCATTGTTCATAATTTAAATGACTTCAATAAATAAAATGATTACGAAAAGCGTCAAAACTTGCACGGCAATTTTTACATAAATATTTTTGTTTTCCTTCTGAATTATGTCCATTTTTAACGCAATGGTAAGATTCACATTTAGGGCATTTAATACCTTGCGCTCTAAATTTTTGATCAATTTCATTTAACCGTTTTTGTTTTTTTATTAATTCTGCTTGTTGTTTGACTTTTTCATAAAATTCTAAAAATTGATCATCTGTTAAAGTATTTACTAGTTCTTGAATTATTTTTTCCATAATTATTATCCCCCTCTATCATATTAAAAATATACCTAAAATTAAGTATATTCAATAAATATCAAGAGTTTTCGACAAAATTAAAAATTATTTTTAATTTTAATAATACAAAATATGGTATTATGAAATCAATTAAGAGAAGCATAGTCTAATAACTGTGTGTGATTTACACGATTTTGTTGGGGGAAATATTGATTTTTTCGGAAAATACTATATATTTAAAAAATAAGGCCCAAGTGGTGGAATGGTAGACACAATGGTCTCAAAAACCATCGGTTGATCCGTATCGGTTCGAGTCCGATCTTGGGCACCATTAATTTTAGAAAGCATTTTTGATATGAAAATAATTAATTCAATAGATAATTCATTAATTAAAGATTTAGTTAAGTTAAAAGAGAGCAAGTATCGTAAAGAAAAGGAACAGTTTCTTATTGAAGGGTTTCACTTAATTGAAGAGGCTAAGAAACAAAATAAATTATTAATGATTTTAACAACACAAGATATTGCTAATAAAATAGAAGATTTTAGTAATATAATTGTTGTTAATGAGCAAATTATTAAGAAAATATCTACAACTGTTAACCCACAACCAATTATTGGTGTTTGTAGTTTTTTAGATAGTTATGAAGTTGATAAAAATTTAGTTGTCATGTTAGATAAGATTCAAGATCCGACTAATTTAGGAAACATTATTCGTAGTTGTGTTGCCTTTAATGTCCAAACATTGTATATTAGTAATGATAGTGTTGATATTTATAATGATAAAGTAATTCGGACTTCAATGGGAGCGATATTTCATTTAAATATTATTAAAACTAATTTGGAACTTGTTATGGCTAGTGTAAAAGATAAAGGTTTTAAAGTTTATGGTACAGTATTTAAAGATGCTAATAATCGTTTGCGAGATGTAAAATTTAATAGTCAAGTAGCATTATTATTTGGTAATGAGGGTAAAGGAATTAATGCTCATTTATGACCATTAATTGATGATAATTTTTATATTCCAACATCAAATGGAGTAGAATCTTTGAATGTTGCTAATGCTTTAACTATTAGTCTTTATGAAATAATGAATCAAAATTAATGTAACTTTTTTAGTTGCATTTTTTTATGTTTTAGAGAGAAACTTATTAAATAAAAATGGTTAAGAATATAGCACATGATTGTTATTGCTACCACGATATATAAATCAAATGCTCAAAAGATTTTTTTAATTTTGTCGAAAACTCTTGATAAAATAAAAAAAATCATCAACTTGATAATTTTAAAAGGCTTTTATGTAAAATTACTATTTTTACTTTAACTTTTTTATACATTAAAATATAATACCGCTGTTTGTTGGTTTGGAGTTAAGCCCTTATGTTGGTATTTTCATTTTCAGAGATTTAAATAATTTTGAATATTAGTAAAACCTAAACCATGATAATGAATTAAGGCTTCTTTAAGACTAGATTGTAATTTACTGATTTTATTATTTAAGTTACGATAACTAGCTTCAGGATTAATTGTTGTTTTAGTTACACATAAAGTAGAATTTGTTTGTTTTGCTACTAAAAAATATAATTTTTGCATATCAGAAGTAATAATTGAATTTTCGTTAATTAATTCTTTGTTCATATTTTCAATAACTCATTGTTTTTGTAAACGTTTGGTGTTTGTGGATTTAACATAAATATTGTTATTATTATCAATTGCCATTTGAATACAGCATTTAGTATTAGTTGCGAATGGGTCAAGGTGAATTCTTCGTGGATCAGTTTTATATTTGAAATTTCCTTTATGGATTTCTTTAATAGACTTGGTACATAACTATAACTAGCTTAATTCAAAATTATATATTCCTGAAATTAAGTTAAATCGTAATCCAAATCTTCTAATCTTATTGCGATAACGATAAACTAGTATTTTAAATCTTTTTAATCTAGCAAAAACATGTTCAATGACAATTCTAACTTTACTTAAAAAGCTATTATATTCCTTTTTATCTGGATTTAAAGGATTATTTTTACTCTTTTTAATTGGCAATAATGTATTTTTATGAACATTTTGCAAACCTTGATATCCTGAATCGGCAATTAATTCTAATTTTGGATTTATAAGTGTATTTGATTTTAAAAATAACTTATAATCATGAGTACTGCCATAACAAAAATCTACTGAAATAATTTTATTGTTAAATAAATCAATAATTATTTGCGATTTTAATGAATGTTGCCTTTTCTTACCAGAAAATAATAATTTTAGTTTTTTTTAATTCTTTCAATTGGAATTTCTGTAGCATCAATTGCTAATAAATTATTAGTAGTACCCTTATTTTCTAATAATATCTTTTTGCCAGGTATATGAAAGTGACTATTTTTTATTAGAGTATTTTCAACTCAAAAGATATTACGAATACAACTAACATGACTAATATTATATTTTTTTGCAATAATACGATATGTACTATATTCTTTTCAGTATTCTAAAGTCATAAGTAATCTTTGCTCTATTGATAATTTATTTGGTCTACCACCAATTTGTTTTTGTTTAGCTTCACCTTCTTTTAAAATTTCTACCATTTTCATGAAAGTTTTATATTTTATGCCTATTAAACTATAAAATTTGTTTTCGTCTTTGTATTTATCTAACATTTGTATTTCACCTAGGAAATAATATTATCAAAATAGTAGATAAAATTAAAGGTTATGTACCAAGTCTAATAAATGTTTCATCGATTTGGATTTTACCAGATAATTTTTTAAATTTTAATTGGATATTTTCTAATTGTTTTGATTTCATTAATTTTTGACGATTATATCAAGCAGTTTTTAATGTAGTTTTAATAAAACGAGAAATTATTTTACTAGATTGCCCCAGCAATGAAATTTGAATCAATAAATTTCATTGTTCATAATTTAAATGACTTCAATAAATAAAATGATTACGAAAAGCGTCAAAACTTGCACGGCAATTTTTACATAAATATTTTTGTTTTCCTTCTGAATTATGTCCATTTTTAACGCAACAGTAAGATTCACAGTTAGATCATTTAATACCTTGCGCTCTAAATTTTTGATCAATTTCATTTAACCGTTTTTGTTTTTTTATTAATTCTGCTTGTTGTTTGACTTTTTCATAAAATTCTAAAAATTGATCATCTGTTAAAGTATTTACTAGTTCTTGAATTATTTTTTTTCCATAATTATTATCCACCTCTATCATATTAAAAATATACCTAAAATTAAGTATATTCAATAAATATCAAGAGTTTTCGACAAAATTAAAAATTATTTTTAATTTTAATAATACAAAATATGGTATTATGAAATCAATTAAGAGAAGCATAGTCTAATAACTGTGTGTGATTTACACGATTTTGTTGGGGGAAATATTGATTTTTTCGGAAAATACTATATATTTAAAAAATAAGGCCCAAGTGGTGGAATGGTAGACACAATGGTCTCAAAAACCATCGGTTGATCCGTATCGGTTCGAGTCCGATCTTGGGCACCATTAATTTTAGAAAGCATTTTTGATATGAAAATAATTAATTCAATAGATAATTCATTAATTAAAGATTTAGTTAAGTTAAAAGAGAGCAAGTATCGTAAAGAAAAGGAACAGTTTCTTATTGAAGGGTTTCACTTAATTGAAGAGGCTAAGAAACAAAATAAATTATTAATGATTTTAACAACACAAGATATTGCTAATAAAATAGAAGATTTTAGTAATATAATTGTTGTTAATGAGCAAATTATTAAGAAAATATCTACAACTGTTAACCCACAACCAATTATTGGTGTTTGTAGTTTTTTAGATAGTTATGAAGTTGATAAAAATTTAGTTGTCATGTTAGATAAGATTCAAGATCCGACTAATTTAGGAAACATTATTCGTAGTTGTGTTGCCTTTAATGTCCAAACATTGTATATTAGTAATGATAGTGTTGATATTTATAATGATAAAGTAATTCGGACTTCAATGGGAGCGATATTTCATTTAAATATTATTAAAACTAATTTGGAACTTGTTATGGCTAGTGTAAAAGATAAAGGTTTTAAAGTTTATGGTACAGTATTTAAAGATGCTAATAATCGTTTGCGAGATGTAAAATTTAATAGTCAAGTAGCATTATTATTTGGTAATGAGGGTAAAGGAATTAATGCTCATTTATGACCATTAATTGATGATAATTTTTATATTCCAACATCAAATGGAGTAGAATCTTTGAATGTTGCTAATGCTTTAACTATTAGTCTTTATGAAATAATGAATCAAAATTAATGTAACTTTTTTAGTTGCATTTTTTTATGTTTTAGAGAGAAACTTATTAAATAAAAATGGTTAAGAATATAGCACATGATTGTTATTGCTACCACGATATATAAATCAAATGCTCAAAAGATTTTTTTAATTTTGTCGAAAACTCTTGATAAAATAAAAAAAATCATCAACTTGATAATTTTAAAAGGCTTTTATGTAAAATTACTATTTTTACTTTAACTTTTTTATACATTAAAATATAATACCGCTGTTTGTTGGTTTGGAGTTAAGCCCTTATGTTGGTATTTTCATTTTCAGAGATTTAAATAATTTTGAATATTAGTAAAACCTAAACCATGATAATGAATTAAGGCTTCTTTAAGACTAGATTGTAATTTACTGATTTTATTATTTAAGTTACGATAACTAGCTTCAGGATTAATTGTTGTTTTAGTTACACATAAAGTAGAATTTGTTTGTTTTGCTACTAAAAAATATAATTTTTGCATATCAGAAGTAATAATTGAATTTTCGTTAATTAATTCTTTGTTCATATTTTCAATAACTCATTGTTTTTGTAAACGTTTGGTGTTTGTGGATTTAACATAAATATTGTTATTATTATCAATTGCCATTTGAATACAGCATTTAGTATTAGTTGCGAATGGGTCAAGGTGAATTCTTCGTGGATCAGTTTTATATTTGAAATTTCCTTTATGGATTTCTTTAATAGACTTGGTACATAACTATAACTAGCTTAATTCAAAATTATATATTCCTGAAATTAAGTTAAATCGTAATCCAAATCTTCTAATCTTATTGCGATAACGATAAACTAGTATTTTAAATCTTTTTAATCTAGCAAAAACATGTTCAATGACAATTCTAACTTTACTTAAAAAGCTATTATATTCCTTTTTATCTGGATTTAAAGGATTATTTTTACTCTTTTTAATTGGCAATAATGTATTTTTATGAACATTTTGCAAACCTTGATATCCTGAATCGGCAATTAATTCTAATTTTGGATTTATAAGTGTATTTGATTTTAAAAATAACTTATAATCATGAGTACTGCCATAACAAAAATCTACTGAAATAATTTTATTGTTAAATAAATCAATAATTATTTGCGATTTTAATGAATGTTGCCTTTTCTTACCAGAAAATAATAATTTTAGTTTTTTTTAATTCTTTCAATTGGAATTTCTGTAGCATCAATTGCTAATAAATTATTAGTAGTACCCTTATTTTCTAATAATATCTTTTTGCCAGGTATATGAAAGTGACTATTTTTTATTAGAGTATTTTCAACTCAAAAGATATTACGAATACAACTAACATGACTAATATTATATTTTTTTGCAATAATACGATATGTACTATATTCTTTTCAGTATTCTAAAGTCATAAGTAATCTTTGCTCTATTGATAATTTATTTGGTCTACCACCAATTTGTTTTTGTTTAGCTTCACCTTCTTTTAAAATTTCTACCATTTTCATGAAAGTTTTATATTTTATGCCTATTAAACTATAAAATTCGTTTTCGTCTTTGTATTTATCTAACATTTGTATTTCACCTAGGAAATAATATTATCAAAATAGTAGATAAAATTAAAGGTTATGTACCAAGTCTAATAAATGTTTCATCGATTTGGATTTTACCAGATAATTTTTTAAATTTTAATTGGATATTTTCTAATTGTTTTGATTTCATTAATTTTTGACGATTATATCAAGCAGTTTTTAATGTAGTTTTAATAAAACGAGAAATTATTTTACTAGATTGCCCCAGCAATGAAATTTGAATCAATAAATTTCATTGTTCATAATTTAAATGACTTCAATAAATAAAATGATTACGAAAAGCGTCAAAACTTGCACGGCAATTTTTACATAAATATTTTTGTTTTCCTTCTGAATTATGTCCATTTTTAACGCAACAGTAAGATTCACAGTTAGATCATTTAATACCTTGCGCTCTAAATTTTTGATCAATTTCATTTAACCGTTTTTGTTTTTTTATTAATTCTGCTTGTTGTTTGACTTTTTCATAAAATTCTAAAAATTGATCATCTGTTAAAGTATTTACTAGTTCTTGAATTATTTTTTTTCCATAATTATTATCCACCTCTATCATATTAAAAATATACCTAAAATTAAGTATATTCAATAAATATCAAGAGTTTTCGACAAAATTAAAAAAAGATTTTAAAACAATAAATTAATAATGAAATAATGTTTAAAAAATAAAATTTTTTTCACTTAATAGTGTGTCATAATAAAACTGACTTTAAGATATTAGATTAGTTTAGTAAGGAAAGAAGGAATGTTAAGGTGAAAAAAATATTAATTATTGGTTCAGGAATTGTTGGACTTGAACTTGCAAAGGAATTATTAGCACAATCTAATAATAAAATAACAATTATTGAAAAAAATCAAGATGTTTGTTCCGAAACATCAATTTTAAATTCAAATATTATTCATATGGGTTTTGATGCAACACCAGGAACTTTAAAAGCAATTTTGGGAATGCAAGGTCATAATATTTGAAAAAAAAGATATCTGGCCGATAAAAAAGCTAATAATGAGATTATAAAATATGCTCCTTCACAAGTGTTGGGTTTTAATGAAGATGATGTTAAAGTATTAGATCGGCTTTTCAAGCAAGGAATTGCTAATGGTATTAATAGTAATTTGTTAACATTAAATGCAAATTTATCTAGTAATAAAAATGTTAGCAAATATTTATTAGGTGTTGATTCTTATATTTTAAATGTTAAGAAATATGTAACGCTATTGCTTAAACAATGAGAAAATAATGATCGCATTAAAATTATTAAAAATTGTAGTTTTGTGGCATTAACAACTAAATTATTTTTTGATGGTCATAAAAATGTTATCCCATCTGATTTTGATTTAATTATTAATTGTGCTGGTCATGGGGCTCAGTTTAATATTGAAGAAACAAAAAACTTTAGTTTGTCATTAAGAAAAGGTCAGTATTTAGTTTGTGAAAATGAAGATACTATTGATGTGATATATTTTTTACCACCAACTAGTTTAGGAAAGGGGATATTGGTTGCTCCAAGTTTTGATAATAAAATAATTATTGGTCCAACAGCAGAAAATCATAATGATTATCATAATCACAATACAATTGATTTAAAAACAGAAACTATTCAGGAATTAATGGCAACAGGTAAAAAAATAAAACCGGATTTAAATTTTAGCATTACGGGTATGTTTGCTGGTTCAAGGTCAATTGAAGCAAAAAATGATTTTCATATTGAATGGGGTTCTGAAAAATGAATTAATGTTGTTGGTATATCTAGTCCTGGTTTAAGTGCAAGTCCAGCGATTGCTAAATATGTTGTTAATATGATACAAGAAAAAGAATTAAAAAATAAAAATTAAATAATGATTAAGGATGGTAATAAAAAATATGAAAATTTGATTTGCAAAAATGTTTGCATTTATGAAACCAGCAAAAGCAAAAGAACAATTAACTGAAGATTTTTTAATTAAAAAATATTTTAAATCTCATCAAGAGCGAGTATTTTGAATAGCAATAATATCGTATATATTATATTATTTTATTAGAAGACAATGAAGTGTTGTTGGAAATGATTTAATGAATAATGGTTTAATGACGAGAGATATTTTTTCATTAGTTGGTATGGCAATGGGACTTAGTTATGGGGTTTCTAAATTTGTAATGGGTTCTGTTGGTGATCGTAGTAATGCGCGTTGATTCTTAGGAATTGGTTTAATTTTGTCATCATTAATGAATTTTGTAATGGGATGAACCGTGGGTACTAATATTACTAATATTGTATTAATGATGAGTTCAATGGCTTTAATTGGTTGATTTCAAGGAATGGGATGACCGGCTAGCGCTAGAAGTATGACTAATTGGTTTATTCCGAAAGAAAAACAAATGCGGATGACTTTCTGGAATACATCGCATAATTTTGGAACAGCAATAATTGCGATAATAATTATAATATCGCATTCATTATTAGAAGAATATATTGGTATTGCGGGTTACTTTATTTTGCCTAGTGCTATTGCTTTAGTTGGGGGAATATTAATTTGTATATTTATGAAAGACCGCCCTGAAAGTTTAGGTTTGTTATCAGTTGAAGAACATTATAAAAAGTATTACCCTGAAAAATTAGATATTGAAGTTAAAAAATTTGTTAGTGCTAATGGTAGTAAAAATAACCTTGTTGAAAAAAATTGATTTTATTATTTTAAAAAATATGTTTTATTAAATAAAAATTTGTGAATTATTGCTTTTGCTAATTTATTTATATATGTATTAAGAAATGGTGTTTCTGATTGAGCATTAAGTTTCTTTAAAGAACAGCATAATTTTGATGTTAAAAATCAAGGTAAATGATTATGAAGTATTTTTGAATGAATGGCAGTTCCAGGAACGATATTAATGGGATTTACCGCTAAAACAATTAAAGGAAGATTAACACCGATTATGATAGCAGCAATTGCGATTACGACATTATCAATTGTTGGTTTATGACAAGCTCAATATCAAAGTGTTTGACAAATTGCTCTCTTTATGGGAATTGCTGGTTTTTGTATTTATGGTCCAGTTGCGTTTATTGGGATGCAAGCGATAGATTTATCAAATAAAAGAGTTGTAGCGACAGCTGCTGGTTTTACGGGTATATTTGGTTATTTTGGTGATGCTGTGATATCTAAACTTGTTATTGGTTCGGGATTACAAAGTTTAGGTAATCGTTGGGATGCAACCTTTATATTTTTAATAGTTTGTGGTGTAAGTGCTTGTATGTTATTATCATTAGTATGAAATAAATCGTATCATGATAATGAAAATGAATAGAATTTATAGTTATTATAATTAGATTTAATATTTACTTGTGATAAAAGAAAGATAAAAAAAGAAATTATATTTTAAATATAATTTCTTTTTTTATTAGGGTTTACATAGAATTTGTTATAATTAAGCAAGTTATTATATGATAGTAGGGTGAAGTAAATGACAGAACAACAATTACAGGAATTATTAGTGCAAGCAAAAAAAGAAGTTAATGAATGTCAAGATTTAGACCTTTTACAAACTTTAAAAATAAAATATTTAGGTAAAAAATCGCAATTAGCTACTTTGTTAGGAACGATGCATAATTTAAAAAATGAAGCAAGAATTGCTTTAGGAATGATTATTAATGTTTTTAAAAAGGAAATAATTAGTTTATTCGAAACTCAAGAAAAGTTTTTAAAGCAAGAAAATTTGGCATTAGAATTAAAATCAGAAACAATTGATGTTAGTTTACCAGTAAATAGTTTTTTGATTGCTAATCGCCATCCTTTAAATTTAATTATTTGTGAGATTAGTGAAATTTTTCAACAGTTAGGGTATGAAATTGTGCAAGGACAGGAAGTAGATACTGATGAATATAACTTTGAAAGATTAAATTTAGCTAAAAATCATCCAGCTCGTGAGATGCAAGATTCATTTTATTTAGATAGTAATTATTTGTTAAGAACACATTGTACTAATGTTACGGCTCGTTATTTAGAAAAATATAAAGATGCTTCTTTACCGTTAGCTATTGTTTCTATTGGTAATGTTTATCGTCGTGATGATGATGATGCTACTCATAGTCATCAGTTTATGCAAATTGATGGTTTTTTAGTTGCACCAAATATTTCCTTTGCTAACTTGAAATGAACTTTAAATTATTTAATTAAACGGTTATTTAACGAAGAAAGTAAAATGCGCTTGCGCCCCAGTTATTTTCCTTTTACGGAACCATCAGTTGAGGTGGATGTAAGTTGTACTAAGTGTGCTGGTAGTATTGGATGTAGTATTTGTAAACATACAGGGTGATTAGAAATTTTAGGTGCTGGAATGATTAGTCCGAATGTTTTTATTAAAAATAATCTTGTTCCTTCTTTACAAGGTTTTGCTTTTGGTATTGGTATTGAGCGGATTGCAATGTTAAAATATGGTATTGAAGATATTCGTCATTTTTATAATAATGACTATCGTTTTTTAAAGCAATTTAGAAATTTTTAGAATAATAGGAGAGCGTATATATATGATTTTTACCCGTAAATTTTTAAATGAATATGTTGATTTAAAAAATATTAGTAATGAAGACATTGAACAAGCATTAAATGATAGTGGTTTTGAAGTTGAAAGAGTTTTTAGTTTTGATACTTTAAATACTAATATTGTTATTGGGAAAGTATTATCAAAAGTTAAACTTGCTAATTTTGATAAGTTATCGTATTGTATGGTTGATATTAATGAAGAGTTACTGATTCCTGTTGTTTGTGGTGCTAATAATGTAGAAGAAAATCGTTTTGTTATTTTTGCTAAAATTGGTGCTCATTTAGCCAATGGCATGATTATTGAAGAAAGAATGATTGCTAATAAGCCTTCATTAGGAATGATTTGTTCGTTACAAGAATTAGGAATCCCTAAGGAAGTTTTAGCTAATCAAGATGCTGTTGGGGTTTATTTATTTCCTGAGGATGTTAATTATCAACTAGGTAATACTAATCCTTTAAGTTATATTTTTGAAAATGATACTGCTTTTGTTATTGATTTGACCTATAATCGTAGTGATTGTTTAAGTGCTTATGAATTAGCGCGCGAGATAGCAGCATTCTTTAAATTGCCTTTAAAATCATTAATAACTGATGATTTTTCTCGTTTAGGAAATTTAGTTAATGATAAGTTATCATTAGATATTAAAATTGATAATAATCTTGTTAAAGCGATGAAAAATGTTACGGTGTTAATTGATAGTAGTGCCGTTACGCCAAAGTGATTATTTTCAAGACTTTGTTATGCTAATATTCGTCCAAATAATTTAATTCAAGATTTATTAAATTATGTTTCTTGAGAAACTGGACAACCATTAGTAGGGTATGATTTTTCAAAAATTAATAGTGAAATATCAATTCAAAAAGCGATGGCAGAAACGAAAGTTAATGAACAAGAGATATTTTTACAAGATTTTGTCATTGCTAGTGATGATATTATTGAAGTGTTAGGTGTTATGACTAACAAGAAATATGAAATTATTAATGTGACTAAACAATTTGTGGTTTTAGCATTACATTTAAATGAGAAGCAGATGTATGAGCAACAAAAAAGATATTTATCATTACTTAATGGTAATAATTTATTACGGTGATCCAAACCATCAAATGGGCATAATTTAGAAATTGCTATCCAAAGGTTTTTAGAGTTATTAACATCAATTGTAACTATTAAACAAGTATCACCAATAATTAATAATAAAGCGTTAGCGATAGAAAATGTAACGATAAAAACAACATTAAAAATCCAGAAAAGTATTTTAGGCATTAATGATTTAACAAAAAAAGATATTATTGAATTTTTAAAACCGTTAGGGTTTTTAATTTCGGAATCTGGCGTTAATGATGATTTAATAATTACTGTCCCTAAGTATCGCCTTGATATTATGAATGAGGCTGATATTAGTGAGGAAATTGCTCGCAGATATGGTTATAACAATATTCCTAATATAATGCCATTATTTATGCCATTAACTAAAGAAAAAAATTGAAGTAAATATATTTTAGAAACAATTATTAGTTATTTATTAAATCAAAATATTTTTGAAACAAAAACTTATAATTTAGAATCAAGTATTAATTTAAATCGTTTTAATTTTTTTAATGTTACAAAACCTGTTAAGGTATTACAACCAATGTCGTTAAATCATCAGTATTTAAGAACTAATTTAGTAAATTCGTTATTAACAATAGCACAATATAATAATTTTCGAAAAATTAATGATATTAAAATTTATAGTTATGAAGATATTTATGATGATTTAAAATTTCATCATCAACAATTATCAATTTTATTGCAAGGTAAATGAATGGATATTCCTTATTTGCCACAAGCAATTACTGTTGATTTCATTAATACTAAGGGATTATTGCAAGGAATAT
Source organism: Spiroplasma endosymbiont of Clivina fossor (assembly GCF_964031115.1). Taxonomy (GTDB): domain Bacteria; phylum Bacillota_I; class Bacilli_A; order Mycoplasmatales; family Nriv7; genus Nriv7. The sequence goes on along the minus strand of NZ_OZ035006.1, from coordinate 1,475,636 downwards.
TGCGGAAATTAAACTTTAATGATCAAGATATTCAGTATGTTCCTTCAACATACGATAATTTGCATCCGCATTTACAAGCTAATGTTGTAGTAAAAAATCAGCAAATTGCAATAATTGGTAAAGTGCATCCAAAAATTCAACAAGAATTGGATTTTAAAGATGATAATTTTATTATTTCATTAAATATGACATTAATTAATGAACTTTTTAAAGGCGATATTAAATATCAGACAATTATTAAAAATATGTTTTCTTGATTTGATTTGTCGCTTTTAGTTAATAAAAATACAAACTATGATAGTATTATTAAGCCATTGTTAAATATTAGTAATAAGTTAGTTGATTTGCAACTTATTAATGAGTATGAAAATGTTGATAAACTTGGTCAAGATAAAAAATCTTGAACTTTACGGTTATTTTTTAATGATGCAAGAAAACAACTTACTGATGAAGATTTAAAAGAGCAATATGATTTATTTTTAAAAGCAATGAAAGATTTAAAAGTTATGGTGCGTTAATCGTTATTTATTAACTAGAAAGGTATAAAAATGAAAACAATAATTAATGATAATTTTAAAAATGATGATGAATTACAATTGACAAAAAGAGAAATAGTAATTCGCAATTATAATCCTTGAAAAGCAATATTTTTTATGTGTTTGCCAACGGTTATAATTATGATTATTATGTCAACATATAATTTGATTGATAAGTTTTTAGCATTACAATTTGCTGATAGTTATGTTATTAGTACATTTTTAGAAAATAATCCTTTAATTGAACAAAATAATTTACAAATGTTAGCTCGAAATATTATTAATGTTGCAACTCAATATTCTTCTTCAACAATTGGTTTATTGACAGCTTTTAGTTTATTTATTGCTATTGGGACATCAACAAGGTTTGGTATTGCTTATGGGGAAAGAAATAATCCATTAATATCACGAACTATTGGTAATGGAATTTCTTTAATGATGCTTGTTGCTATTGTTTTAACGCCAATTTTAGTATTTACTAATGAACCTCTAATTGCTTTGCAATCAAAAAATTTGCAAATGACAAATCCCGCAGTATATAAAATTACTTTGCAGTTGGCAGTTGGTTATACGAAGTGGTTTATTTTCTTTTTATTTTTTGTATTATTAAGTAATTTTTTAATTAATTTATTAAGATCTGAAGGTCAAGGTTTTTGAGCAACAATTATTATTTTTACTTCAGTAATTGTTAATGTTGTTTTAGATATTGTATTAATGGTTTATGGTAAATTAGGATTAAAAGGGGCAGCGATTGCGACAGTTATTTCGTGATTTTGAAATATTATTTTTGCATTATTAGTTATCTATTTAGATCCGAAATCAAAGTTAAAAATTTATTGAGAAGATTTGAAAATTGAAAAAACAATTTTATATAATATTATTGCTATTGGAATGACACCATTATTTATTAATATTTCAGTTGCTGTGACATCCGCACTATCTAATTTTTTTGTTTCTATGTTAAGTAGTGAATTACCTCGGCCGGGTTTTACTGTTCCATGAGTTGTGCAGTTATTTGCTGGGATTGCACCATGAATTGCGTTAACTGATTCTCCTTTAATTGGTGTTAGTCAAGGAGGAAGGGCATTATTATCTTATTCTTATGGTGCTAAAGATTATCAAAGGATTTGAGATATTCTTAAAAGGATAATTTTAGTACAATTCTTAATATTAATAATTACCGAATTAATTATTGGTATTTTTGGTAATGAAATGTTAAGTCTATTTATTTCTAATGTTGATATGACTTATCGTTGATATTTCTTGTTAAGTTGTTTAGTTTATCCAACAGTTGTTGTGCCATATATTGGGATTATTTTTTATCAATCAATTAGTCGCCCTAAGATGTCATTATTTTTTTCGGCGCTTCGTTCAATAATTGTTTTTATACCTTGTATTGTTATTGGTTATTTCGTTGCTTTGACAACTAAAAATGCTCATTATTATTTTTTATTTTTAGGTTTGGTAGCACCAATTTCAGCTTTGATATCAATCCCAATATTAATTATGACTTGAAAAAAATATCGTTCTTATTTAAAATTAGATAGTGCAAAAAAAGTGAGGAAGAGTTGTGCAATATCCACAAAGTTATTTAAAAAATAATCCAGTTATTAATTTGGATAATGTTATTACGATTAATCCCGAAGTGATAAGAGCTAGTAATAGTCATATTAAAGAAGTTAATTATGCGCATCTTAAAGGGACAATAATTTATAACTCACAAGTTAATTCATTAATTATTGATGTGCAAGTGACAGTAACAATAACATTATTGTGTGCTTTAAGTTTACAACCTTTTAGTTGAACTAATGAATGAAATTGAAAGGATGAGTATGGTTTTGATTACTTTAATTGTAATTTAAACTATATTAATGAAAAAATATTTTATTTAGATAAGTATTTGTGAGATGAAATATTTGCAATAACCCCTATCAATTTAACAGTAAAAAATGTTAAAATATGTAGGAAAGGTAAGAAATGACAATTTATTACTGAAAAAGAAGTTTATAATTCTTTAGAACAAGATAGTCGTTGGATGCCCTTAAAAAAATTGAAATTAGAAAGTATTAAGGAGGATAAATAATGGCAGTTCCGTTTCGACGTACATCAAAAACAAGAAAGGCGAAAAGAAGAACACATTTTAAATTATGACATCCAACATTAGTTAATTGTACTAATTGTGGTGCAAATATTAAGCCTCATCGTATTTGTAAAGAATGTGGTTATTACAAAGGCAAAGAAGCAGTTAAAATTGTTGAGTAAAATTTGTATTTAATTTCAAATGATAAAAAAAGAGCATTGCTTATAATAGCAGTGCTTTTTTTAAAATTTTTAATAAATTGTGTTAAATTTTATTGAAAAACTTGTTAATTAGGAATATAATGTGTTTACTAGTGGGAGAAAGTGGGTTATAATATGCTGTTAGGACAATTTAAACATAGTCTTGATGATAAAGGCAGAATTATAGTTCCGACACGCTTTCGTAGTAAACTAGGTGAGCAAGTAGTCATTTCTAAAGGATTTGATGGTTGTTTAGTATTAAGAGCGTATGATGTGTTTATTAAATGACAAGAGCAAATTTTATTAAGTTCAGAAGGTATAAAGGATAGTCGTATCTTACAACGACAAATTTTTGCTAATTCTTTAGAACTTAATATTGATAAAGTTGGAAGAATTAATCTTCCGTCAAATTTATTAATATTGGCTAATATTAAGAAGGAAGTTATGATTATTGGACTTGCTAATAAAATAGAAATTTGAGACATTAAGGCGTGAGAAAATTATTTAGTAAATGCTGAAAATAATTTAGAACAATCTGCTCAAAATTTAATAATGAATATTGAGGAGAAAAATTAATGTTAAAACATAAACCAGTTTTATTGTCAGAAACCCTAGACTTATTAAATATTAAATCTGAGGGTATTTATGTGGATTGTACTTTAGGAAGGGCAGGACATAGTGAGAAAATTTTAGAAAAGTTAACAACTGGAAAATTATATTGTTTAGAACAAGATAAACAAGCAATTATTGATGCTAAAGTAATATTAAATAAATTTCATAATTATGAAATTATTGCCACTAATTTTCGTCATTTAAAGAAAGAATTACAATTAAGAAATATTTTACAAGTTGATGGTATTATTTATGATTTAGGAGTATCATCACCACAATTAGATGAAGCAGGGCGAGGATTTAGTTATCATCAAGATGGTCCCTTAGATATGCGAATGGATCAAAAACAACCGCTATCGGCAGAAGTTATTGTTAATAATTGAAGTTTTGAAGATATTGCTAATATTTTATGAAATTATGGTGAAGAAAAGTTTGCAAGAACAATCGCACGAGCTATTGTAAAATATCGTGAAAATAGTAAAATTATAACAACATTACAACTTGTTGATATTGTTAAGAGTACCTTACCAATGAAAATTTTAAAAAAGGCTAAACATCCAGCCAGAAAGACATTTCAAGCATTAAGAATTGCCGTCAATGATGAATTAGATAGTTTGCGAGTTTCGTTAAAGCAATCTTTGCAACTATTAAAATCAAAAGGGGTGCTTGTGGTTATTAGTTTTCATTCTTTGGAAGATCGGATTGTTAAAACATTATTTAAAGAACAGGTAGTTCCTAAATTTGATCCATTATTATCTAAATTACCAATGTCAATCAAAAGGGACCCTAGTTTTGAATTATTAACTAAAAAAACTGTTTCTCCTTGTGAGCAAGAAATTCAAGAAAATTCTCGTGCTCGTAGTGCTAAATTAAGAGCAATCAGAAAATTTTAAGGAAGGTATTGTTAGTGATTAATCAAGAGCTTTATGCAGTTATTGAAATAGATACTAAACGCATTAAATTTATGGTTTTTAGTTATCATAAATCACAGTTTAATGTTTTGTTTAATCATATGCAAAATGGTAATTTTTGTGAGAATGGTGTGGTATTAGAACCTAAAGTTGTGGGTAAACTTATTAATATGATGGTTAAAAAGGCTAATTTGCAATTAGCAATTCAAATTAAACGCGTGACTTTGAATTTAGTAAGTAATGGTTTAACTATTCGTCAAGGGCAAGCAATAATTGAAATTAATCGCAAACAACATCGGATTACTAATGAAGATATTAGTAATTTGATTGCAATGAGTAAAAATATTTCTCTTGCTAATGATGAAGTTATTTGTTTGACACGACCATATAAATTTATTGTTAATGGGCAGAAAAAGTTACCATACCCGCCAATTGATGAGTTAGCAACAAGTGTTGCGGTTAATTCGTTAGTCTATACAATTAAAAAAGAAGTTTATAATTCACATTTAGAAGCAATAAATTATAGTAAGTTAGAGTTGTTATCTTTAGTTTTAATGCCTTTTTGTCATGCTTGAGCAACAGTTTCTCGCAAAGAATTACAAGATGGAGCAATTATTATTGATTGAAATTATGATAATACGCAAGTAAGTATTTTTGCTAAAGAAACACTGTATGATTTAAATATTATTGATTATGGGTTTAAAAATCTTATTGCTGATTTACAATATGCTTTACAATGTCCGTGAGATGTTGCTGAAGACTATTTACATAAAATTATTAATATTGATAATAATTTTTTGGATAATAAGATTATTTATTCTAAATATGATTATGAGAAAAAGAAATATTTGGAGTATAGTCATCAAACATTAAAAAATATTATTATTAGTCGTGTTGAGGCAGTTTTAATTAAAATTACGGAGCATTTGACACATATTTTGAAAGCGAGAAATTTGCCAATTGTGTTTTTAGGTGAAGTAATGAAGATTGCTGGTTTTGTTAATTATATTAATAAAAATAGTAATTTAGCATCATTACGGTTTTATAATTCTAATATTATTGGTGCTAATGATGAAATTTGGTCAGGACTTATTGGTAATGCTTATTATCAACATTTATTAAACAAAAATACTATTGAAAAAGTATTTTCAATTGATAGAATAAATAGAGAACCACAATATCCGAACATACCTAAGAATCATAAGTTAGATTATGTTCATAAGTATTAGTAATATTTGCCGGTTTAATTCATAAAGAGGAGATGAAGAGAAATGAATAATGATACTCAACTAGAACAATATGATCAAGTAGCTCATATTAAAGTAATTGGTGTTGGCGGAGCTGGAAACAATGCTGTTAATCGCATGATCGAGGCAGGAGTTCAAGGTGTTGATTTCATTGTTGCAAATACTGATGCTCAAGTATTAAGCGTTTCTAAAGCTCGTGAAAAGATTATTTTAGGCAAACAATTAACTAAAGGTTTAGGAGCAGGTGCTAATCCAGAAATTGGTAAGCAAGCAGCAATTGAAACTGAACCGGAAATTAAAAAGATGTTAGAAAATTCTGATATGGTTTTTATTGCCGCTGGGATGGGCGGTGGAACTGGTACGGGAGCTGCACCGATTATTGCTCGAATTGCTAAAGATTTGGGTGCTTTAACAATTGCGATTGTTACAAGACCATTTACTTTTGAAGGTCGTTTAAGAAGTTCTTATGCTGTTCAAGGTATTGAAGAATTAAGAAAGCATGTTGATTCATTAATAATTATTTCTAATGATAAGTTATTGCAAGTAATTGGTGGTGTGCCTTTAACAGAATCATTTAATGAAACTGATAATATTTTACGACAAGGAGTACAAACAATTACTGATTTAATTGCTGTTCCCGCGTTAATTAATTTAGATTTTGCTGATGTTAAAACAGTTATTGAAAGTAAGGGTAGTGCTTTATTTGGTATTGGTATTGGTACTGGTGAAAATAAAGCTATTGAGGCTGCTAATAAAGCGATTTCTTCACCATTATTGGAAGCGTCAATTAAAGGGGTGCAAAATGCGATTGTAAATGTTACAGGTGGTAATACTATGTCATTATTTGATGCTAATGATGCTGTTGATATTGTTCATCAAGCTGCTGGTAGTGAAGTAAATATTATTTTTGGTGTTGCTGTGAACGAACATCTTGATGATGAAATGATTGTTACGGTTATTGCTACTGGTTTTGATGAAAGACAAATTGAGAAAGCTAATCCTCAGGTTATTGAAGAAGCACGATTAAAAAGATTTCGCCCCGTAGGAGCAGAAAATTTGTCTAATTTTGGTTATGAAAATGATCAGTTACAAGAACGAAATGTTATTTATAAACCGCAACGAGTTGGTAATTTTAAACCATCTGGTGATGGTTTACAAGAGGAATTAAGTAATGATGATGATTTACCACCATTTTTAAGAGGGCGATAATGTGATGTTTAAAAGAAGACAAAAAAAATCAGCAATATTAGTTCCTAATGATGACACAGCAACTAATCCAGTATTGTCACAGTTGCACTCAACAATGCGACTTCAAGATAATGATTTAAGTCCTACTGTGCAGTCATTAGCAGTTGATGATAATTTAACAAAACCATTATTAGAATATGAATTAGAAGCTTATGCTCAAGTTGTTGTTTTAGCAGACCGTTTAGTTGCTGGTGAAAATTTAATTGTTAATGTTGCAAATTTATCATCAATTGATCGCAAACGCACTTTAGAGTTTTTAGGTGGCGTTATTTATACTTTACAAGGTAAAGCACAAAAAATTGATGCTTGTGCTTATGTTTTTATTAGTAATGAAAATTTTTAATAGTTATTATTTTAGCGATCAGAGATTTTTATGTAAAATAAATATTTAATAGACATAATGGGTGTCTATTTTTTATGTTATGATTTTAATAGGTGATGATTATGAATTATTCCAGAGATTATATATTAGACTTCTTGCAAAATTAATTTAAAATATAATTGAATTGTTGTTTTTAATAAAAAGGTGGAATTTAAATGAAATTTAAAAAAAATAATCAAATAAGTGATAAAAATTTTTTAAGATTAACTGGTATTAAACATACTACTTTTAATAAAATGCTAGAAATTTTAAAAATAGAAGAATTAAAAAAGAGATTTCGTCGCGGAAGAACCAATAAATTATCATTAGAAAATCGTATTTTAATGACTTTAGAATATTGAAGAGAATATAGAACTTATTTTCATATTGCAAAAAGTTATGATATTAGTGAAAGTAGTTGTTATAGAAATATCAAATGAATTGAAGACACTTTAATAAAACACCCTAATTTTCAACAACTTACTGGTCAAAAATCACTATTAAAAGATTATTTCAAAGATAAGACTGTTATAATTGATGTAACTGAAAGCCAAATCCAACGCCCAAAAAAAGACAAAAACAGCACTACTCAGGAAAAAAGAAAAAACACACAATAAAAACACAAGTTATAATTGAAAAAGATAGTAAAAAAATTATTAGTTCTGATTTTTCTTATGGTAAAAACCATGACTTTAAAATTTTAAAAGATTCAAAAATTAAATTTTTACCAGAAACAACTGTTTTAGTGGATTTAGGTTATCAAGGCATACAAAAAATTAATCATAATGTTTTAATTCCTAAAAGAAAATCAAAGAAAAACCCTTTAAATAAAGAAGAAAAGCAAAATAATGAGCGAATTTCAAAAATGAGAATTGTTATTGAAAATGTTTTTGCTATACTTAAAAAATTTAAAATTATTAGTGAAAAATATCGAAATCGTAGAAAAAGATTTGCTTTAAGATTTAATTTAATAGCTTCAATTTATAATTTACAACTATTAGTTTAAATATATTTGATAATTTAAAATTTCAGTCTTTTTTTATTGTAAATAATAATTTTTATTATGTTTTAATGACAAAATATTTGTAAAAATAATCTAAAAATTATTTTAATAACACTTTTATATTTATTTTAAATTTAAAAATTATAATTATCATATTAATTTTGCAAGAAGTCTATTGAATGAGAAACAAATGGTGATTGATAAATTAAAACAAGAAAATGATATTTTAAAACAACGAATTTATACTTTAGAAAAATATATTAATGATTTGCAAAGAAATTTCCGTGATAAACAAACTGAAATTATTAATAATGCTAATCAAAATGCTAATGTTATTATTGCTAAAGGTATTAATATTGCTTATAACTTTAAAATTGAATTAGAGCAATTATGATTAGATTTAGAAAGTAAGCAAACGGATTCGGTGATGGTTTTAAAATTAATTGATAACTTTTTAGAAAAACATCAACAAATATTTTTAGTAAATGCTAATGAATCGCATCGCGTTTTTCAAGATTTAGAAGCATCTTTACAATTAGTTAAAAATAATTCATAATTTTAACAATTTTTATTGCATAATTGATTAATATTAAGTTATGGTATTGTAACTTAAAAGCAAAAATAACAAGTTTATATAAGATTTTGTTATTTTTTTATTTTGTTTATAAATTTAAATTAGAGAGGATATTTAAAATGAATGAAAATATTTTTATAATTTTTGTTGGCAATAGAATCATAAGGGTTCCTGAAATGATATCACAAATCATAAAAATAAATACTAAATGTTTTTTTTAATTTTGTCGAAAACTCTTGATATTTATTGAATATACTTAATTTTAGGTATATTTTTAATATGATAGAGGTGGATAATAATTATAGAAAAAATAATTCAAGAACTAGTAAATACTTTAACAGATGATCAATTTTTAGAATTTTATGAAAAAGTCAAACAACAAGCAGAATTAATAAAAAAACAAAAACGTTTAAATGAAATTGATCAAAAATTTAGAGCGCAAGGTATTAAATGATCTAAATGTGAATCTTACCATTGCGTTAAAAATGGACATAATTCAGAAGGAAAACAAAAATATTTATGTAAAAATTGCCGTGCAAGTTTTGACGCTTTTCGTAATCATTTTATTTATTGAAGTCATTTAAATTATGAACAATGAAATTTATTGATTCAAATTTCATTGCTGGGGCAATCTAGTAAAACAATTTCTCGTTTTATTAAAACTACATTAAAAACTGCTTGATATAATCGTCAAAAATTAATGAAATCAAAACAATTAGAAAATACCCAATTAAAATTTAAAAAATTATCTGGTAAAATTCAAATCGATGAAACATTTATTAAAGAAATCCATAAAGGAAATTTCAAATATAAAACTGATCCACGAAGAATTCACCTTGACCCATTCGCAACTAATACTAAATGCTGTATTCAAATGGCAATTGATAATAATAACAATATTTATGTTAAATCCACAAACACCAAACGTTTACAAAAACAATGAGTTATTGAAAATATGAACAAAGAATTAATTAACGAAAATTCAATTATTACTTCTGATATGCAAAAATTATATTTTTTAGTAGCAAAACAAACAAATTCTACTTTATGTGTAACTAAAACAACAATTAATCCTGAAGCTAGTTATCGTAACTTAAATAAAATCAGTAAATTACAATCTAGTCTTAAAGAAGCCTTAATTCATTATCATGGTTTAGGTTTTACTAATATTCAAAATTATTTAAATCTCTGAAAATGAAAATACCAACATAAGGGTTTAACTCCAAACCAACAAACAGCGGTATTATATTTTAATGTATAAAAAAGTTAAAGTAAAAATAGTAATTTTACATAAAAGCCTTTTAAAATTATCAAGTTGATGATTTTTTTTATTTTATCAAGAGTTTTCGACAAAATTAAAAAAATATTTTAAAAAGAAGTGATAAAAATGTTTATGAAAATATTTACCGTGTTAATTATTAGTTTCAATAACATTTTTACTATTCCCCAAAACATTAACAATAATGAAATAACAACACAATCACTAATTAGAAATAAAAGAGAAAGTAATAAAGTTTATAATTTTGAAATCAGAAATCTAGAAAAAGTAGAGTTTTGAATTTCAAATACAAAAATTGTACGAGTTCAAATATATAAAAAAGATAATAGCAGTTTAAATGAAAAATTACCAGAATTAAAAAATTTAAACAACTTTACTTTCCTATTTACACAAAAATTTCAAAATAATCAGAATAAACAAGAAGAAATTAGACAATTAATAACTACACACGGAACAAAAATAGAAAATGAAGATGATAAATGAGTAATTAACAAAAAAAAATAACAATTAAAGCACAAGGCACAGAGTTAAATGTTTGAACCAATAATAATCTTACAAAAGATTACTTTTTAGAAAATATCAATGAATTTAAGGGACTGTACAATTAACTGTGTCTCTAAGTAATTAACTTAAATTCACTCTGTCCTCAAATTTTATCATTAAATGTGAAATTGCACTACCCCAATTTTGAATTGGCATCGTTCATTTCTTAACCATATTTTGAAATGCTAAATAAAATATTTTAAAAACTGATGCGTCATTAGGAAAAATCTTTTTATTCTTAATGACTTTTCTTAGTTGACTATTAACAGATTCAATCGCATTAGTTGTGTAAATAATCCTTCTAAATTCTTGAGGATATTCAAGAAAAATTATTAATTATTTCAGTTATTTTTTCATGATTTAGTAATTTGTGGATACTTTTTATTTCATTTTTCTGAAAAATGATCTAAAGCAACTAGCGCTATTTCTTCATTAATTGCTGTATAAATTGATTTTAAATCATTAGCTACAAGTTTGCGATCTTTGTAAGGGACAAATTTTAAACTATTACGAATTTGATGAACGATGCATAATTGGTGCTGTGTTTTTGGGAACACAGCTTCTATTGCATCAGACATTCCAGTTAAATTATCGCTACAAGCAACAAGAATATCTTGTAAGCCACGATTTTTCATTTCCGTAAGAGAGATATTATTAAGTCAAAATTTGGCTCCCTCATTCTCGCTAATTCACATTCCTAAAATATCTTTTAAACCATCTAAATTAATTCCTAAGGCAAGATAAACTGCTTTATGTATTATTCGTTTATCTTGCTTTACTTTAACAACAATACAATCAAAATAAACAATCGGATAAATCTTCTCTAAAGGTTTAGTTTGTCACATTTTAACTTCTTCAATAACATCATCAGTTATTTGACTAATTAAACTTTCTGAAATTTCTGCTCCGTGATAGAATTCTTGCAATTGTGCTTTGATATCAGAAATTGTCATTCCTCTTGCATATAAAGAAATTACTTTTTGATCAAAGTTATCAAATCTTCTTTGTCTTTTCGGAATAATTACTGGTTCAAAAGTACTATTTCGATCTCTTGGTACATCAATTGCGATTGAACCATTTTTAGTAATAATGGTTTTTTGTGTGTTGCCATTTCTTTTATTATGATTCTCATCAGTTTCAAGATGATCTTTAATTTCCGTATTTAACATTCGTTCAGTTAATTTTTTTGATAAATTCCTGAAAAATAGTATTGCCTTTAAATAAATCTTGTGGATTATCAATATTTTCTAAAAAATAATCAACAACTTTATCAATTGCATCAGGTTTTTTTATTTTTTTGTCATTTTCTGTTCTCCTTCGTTTAAGTATAATTCAGAATGAATTATTGAGACACAGAATTTTGGACAGGACCTAAATTTTTTTTTTTTATTTCAATATTCAAATTAAGTATATATTTCTTATGTATGATTTTTGTTGTAAAAAATTATTTTAATGTTGTTTTTATAAGCATTTTACTTAGTTTTTATAACCTTTTTATTAAGATTATGTTTGTTAATATTTAAATATTTTGTTTTATTACTTATTTTTCAAATAAAACGATAATTAAATTGTAGTTACTTTTCTTTCAAAATTAATCAAATATTTTTCCACCTAACAAAACTTTACGGGTCCTTACCTTAGCTTTTTACTTTTTATTAAGCGTAATAGTTTGTTATTAGATTTTATGTTAAAATTAAAAACAGAATAGAAATTATCGTGAGGTGAAACAATGGAGCAGTATTTAAGTTTATGTCGTCAGATATTAGAAAAAGGTCAAAATAAGTCTAATCGTACCCTTATTGATACAATTAGTTTTTTTGGTTATCAAATGCGGTTTGATTTAGAAAAAGGGTTTCCACTATTAACAACAAAAAAAGTTTATTTAAAAGCTGTTATTTATGAATTATTATGATTTATTAAAGGTGATACTAATATTAGAACATTAGTTCAAAATAATGTTAATATTTGAAATGAGTGACCATATAAAAAATATCAAAATTCACCTGATTTTAAAGGTGAGCAATTACAAGATTTTATTTCTAAAATTAAAAATGATGAGCAATTTGCTAAAAAATATGGTGACTTAGGTCCAGTTTATGGTAAACAATGGCGAAATTTTAATGGTATTGATCAATTAAAAAATTTAGAAAAGCAATTAAAAAATAATCCGCATTCACGAAGACATATTTTATCTAGTTGAAATCCTGAGGAAATTGAAAAAATGGCATTACCGCCTTGTCATACATTATTTCAATTTTATGTTAGTGCTGACAATAAATTATCTTGTCAGTTATATCAAAGAAGTGCTGATGTTTTTTTAGGTGTTCCTTTTAATATTGCTAGTTATGCTTTATTAACTTATATGCTAGCATCTGTTTGTGGATATGAAGTGGGTGATTTTGTGCATACGATTGGTGATGCGCATATTTATACTAATCATTTAGAACAAATAAATGAACAATTAACAAGAACTCCAAAAAAATTAGGCAAATTAATAATTAATCGTTCAGTAACTTCAATTTTTGATTTTAAATATGAAGATTTTTCATTATTAGATTATGAATCGCATCCGGCGATAAAAGGACAAGTGGCAGTTTAATTATGGTAATTTTGGTATGAGCAATGGATAAGAATGGTGTTATTGGTAAAGATAATAAATTGCCGTGATATTTAAGTCAAGAATTACAATATTTTAAAGAAATTACCATCGGAAAAACAATTTTAATGGGAAGAAAAACTTTTGCTAGTTTAAAAGTTAAACCTTTATCACAAAGAAAAACTATTGTTGTTAGTTGAAATCCTAATTATGAATTTAATCATCCTGATGTAACTGTGAGTAATGATTTAGAAGGGATTTTAAAACAATATGAGCATAGTGATGATGACTTATATGTTTGTGGGGGGGCTTTGATTTATCAAATCGCAATTCCCTATGCTAGCAAATTATTTGTTTCCCTTATTAATGATTCATATGAAGGCGATACTTATTTTCCAAAAATTGATTTCCATCAATTGAAAGAAATTAGTAAGAAACAATATGATAAATTTGTTGGATTAATTTATGAAAGGAAAATTACTAATGAATAAATGAAGAGTAATAATTACATTGCCATATTTGCTACAAACTTTAAGAAAAGCAAAAAAAATGACAAAGAAAGTGCTTCGTGATCCTAATGCAGTATCAGAAGAATATCGTTATAAATGATTGCAAAAGCGAGCATGATATTTTGCATGGTTATATAATGTTAAAGTTTATCCCCTAGGATTAGAAAATTGAGTTAATAATAAGGGATGTGTGATGATCGCCAATCATCAATCAAATTTTGATGCTTTATTATTACTTTTAATTAATGATTTTAGTAAATTTGCTCCCTTGGCATTCATTGCTAAGCAAGAATTACAAGAACATAAAATATTTAAACGCTTTGTGCAATTAATTGATGTGTTATTTTTAGATCGTAATAATCCAAGGCAAGCATTAGAAGTTTTTAGTGATGCGAAAATATTAATTCGCGTCCCACGAACAATGGTTATTTTTCCAGAAGGAACGAGAAGTAATAGTTCAACAGTACAAGAATTTAAGCCAGCAGCATTTAGAATCGCGTATCAAGCATATGTTCCAATTATTCCAGTTGCTATTATTAATTCATATGAAGTTTTTAATAAAAAATCTCAAGGAAAGAAAAAAATTTATCTTGTGATTCAAAAACCATTAGACCCTGCTAATTTTATTAATATTACTACTGATAATTTAGCAAGAAATATGCAAAGTAATATTCAAAAAGTCATTAATAATTTTAATTTAAAAAATAAGGATGAAAAAAAATAATGTGAATGTTAGATTTAATTAATAAGAAAAAACAAAATCAACAATTAACAACAAAAGAAATTGATTTTATTATTAGTGGTTTTACTAAGGGTGATATTCCTGAGTATCAAATGAGTGCTTTTTTAATGACTGTTTGATTTAATGGTTTAAATAACCAAGAAACATTTGATTTAACAAAATCATTAATTAATTCTGGTGATTCGTTAGATTTATCATCAATTAGTGGTTTTAAAGCTGATAAACATTCTACAGGTGGTGTTGGTGATAAAATAAGTTTACTTTATGCTCCTTTGTTAGCAAGTTTTGGCGTTAAGGTAGCAAAAATTTCTGGAAGAGGATTAGAACAAACTGGCGGAACGATTGATAAGTTAGAAGCGATTCCTAATTTTAATGTTAATTTGCAATGAAATGATTTTTTAAAAGTAATTAATGAGTGTGGAATGAGTATTATTAGTCAAACGCAAGATATTACTCCGACTGATAAGAAAGTTTATGCTTTAAGAGATACTACGGGAACTGTTGATTCTATTCCTTTAATAGCAGCCAGTATTATGGCTAAGAAAATTGCTATGGGTAGTGATGGTCTTGTTTTAGATGTTAAGTGTGGCAATGGTGCTTTTATGAGTAATATTAATGATGCTAAAAAATTAGCAAGACTAATGTTACAAATTGCTCAAGAATTAAAGGTTAAAACTGCTGTTATTATTAGTGATATGAATCAACCATTAGGAAGAATGATTGGTAACATTTGTGAAGTTTATGAAGCATATGAATTTTTACAAGGTAAAAATCAAGATTCAGCATTATTAGAACTTGTAATTTCTCTAAGTGCAATTAGTTTATTACAAGCAGAAATTTGTAGTAATTTTGATGAAGCAAAACAAAAATGTATTGAGCAACTAAAATCATTAGCGCCATTGAATATTTTTAAACAATTTATTAAACAGCAATCTGGTGATATTGATTTTGTTACTAATTTTGTTTGAAAAGATGCTGTTAAATTTGTTATTGAAATTAAGGCATCAGTTTCAGGATTTGTTAATTTTCATAACTGTTATGGTTTAGGTAATTTAGCAATGCATTTAGGAGCAGGAAGAGAAACAAATTCTTCATCAATTGATTATATGGCCGGAATTTTTATTAATAAAAAAACCCAAGAAAAGGTTAATGCTAATGAAACGGTATTAACTTTATATACTAATATTAATAATGTCAGTGAGTTTACAGCAATGGCAAAAGAATTATTTACAATTGAACAATCTTTACCGCTAATTAATAATATTATTTATGAAATAATGCAATAAGATAATTAAGATAAGGTGGATAAGTAAATATGAGTAAATATCTGATTAACATTGATAATTTTCAAGGACCATTAGATTTACTTTTACATTTAATTAAAGAAAAAAATCTTGATATCTTCACTGTTGATGTTAGTATGATTACAACGCAATATTTAGATTATTTAAATAAAATGGAAACATTAAATTTAGATATTGCTAGTGAATATTTAACAATGGCAGCATATCTTTTGGAATTAAAATCACGCCGATTATTACAACAGACTAATTTAGAAGAAGATAATAGTGATTATGAAGCCGATAATCGTCAAGAATTAATTCAAAAATTATTAGAATATCAAACTATTAAAGAAACAACTGGTTTTTTTAAAGAACAAGAAATTGTTCGTCAGCAAGTTTTTACGCGACCAGCAATTGTTTCTAATTCTCAACAATATGCATCGTTAGCGAAGGAAACTAATTGAGATTTTAACTTAGAGCAGTTAAGTTTGCAATTACAAGAAGTGTATAAAAGGTATCAATTAAATATGCCAATCACAACGCGAGTGGCTAAACAACAAATATCACCACAAAAGCGGGCATCAGAAATTTTTAATTTTTTAAAACAAAATCCCCAAAAAAGTTATAATTTTTATGATATTTTTGTTGAAAGTGATATTATTACAAATAATTTGCTTGTTGTTAGTTTTAGTGCCATTTTGGATTTAGTTCGTAGTCAGCAAATATACATTGAACAAGCAGATATGTTTGCTCCCATCACATTAAAATATCGAGGTGAATTTAGTGAAGAAAGTGAATAATTATGCTTTAATGGAAGGACTAATTTTTATTGCTGGTGAAGAAGGCATTAGTAATCAAAAAATTGCTAAAAAGTTAAATCTTAGTCTTAATCTTGTTAATGAAATGTTAATAACTATCCAACAGCAGTTAGCAGCGGATGAATCGCGAGGTATAGCATTAATGAATAATAATAATGTTTTTAAGTTTATGACAAAACAAGAACATTTTAATATTTATGAATCATTAGTTATTGAACAAACTAGTAAATTGTCAACGGCTGCATTAGAAACGCTAGCAATTATTGCTTATAAAGGTCCAATAGTAAAAAGTGAAATTGAAAGTATTCGTGGTGTTAGCAGTGATTTTATGGTTGCTAAATTAAAAGCCCGAGAATTAATTGTTGAATTGGGAAGAAGTGATGCTCCGGGGCGACCAATATTATATGGTGTGAGTCAATATTTTTTAGATTATTTTAATTTATCTTCGTTAGATAAATTACCACCATTACCAGAATCTTTTTTTGATAAAGATGAAGATACTAATTTGTTTATTAATTAAGGATAATGATAATGAAAAAAGAACGATTACAAAAAATAATTGCCATGCGTGGTTATTATTGTTCGCGACGAAAAGCAGAACAATTAATTTTAGCTGGCAAAGTTGCAGTTAATGAACAAATTATTACGGAATTAGGATTTAAAGTTGAAGTAAATGCTAAAATTATTGTTAATGGTCAATTATTACCAGAAGAACAAGAAAATATTTATTTAGCTTTTAATAAACCAATTGGCTGTATTACTTCTTTGGATGACCCCCTCGGAAGAAAAACTGTCTTTGATTATTTACAAGATATTACTGTGCGGATTTATCCGATTGGCAGATTAGATTATTATACTAGTGGATTATTGTTATTAACTAATGATGGTAATTTTGCTAATTTAATTATGCACCCAACTCACGGCATTAATAAAGTTTATGAAGTAACGGTTAAGGGTAAAATTACTTCCACAATGATTAATAATTTATTAAATGGTGTTTTAATTGATGATGATTTTTTAGCTAAAGCAGTACAAGTTAAATTATTAAAGGTAAATAGTAATCAACAATCTTATATGTTAGCAATAACAATTCAAGATGGTCACAATCAACAAATTCGGAAAATGATTAAAGCAATAAATGGTAAAGTTTTAACATTAAAACGGGTTGCTGTGGGAATATTAACCCTTAGTGGTATTAGTGAAGGTCATTATCGGTTATTAACAAATGATGAAGTTAAGCAATTAGAAATAATGGCGAAAAAAAAATAATCCGTAAGGATTATTTTTGTATTTCTTTAAATTTTTCTAGTAATTTTTCTTTTCCTTCATTAATTAGAAGTTCGTTATATTTAGTGTATAGTTCACGACAATGAGCTAACTCTTTTAAAGCTCATTGTTCATCTTTTCATTCTTTAACAATAACTGCTTTTTTTTGTAACTGTTTATATTGGATAAAGAAATTTTTAATTTTTGCTAAAGTATGTTCAGGAACATCTTTTAAAGATTTAAGATGATTAAAATGAGGGTCATCAGCTAAAACACCAAATAGTTTAGTATCAATTTCACCACCATCAATCATTTCTAAGGCTCCAAGAATTCTAACATTGGCTTGACATCCAGCAATTGTTGGATATGTGGCTAAAGCCATAACATCAAGTGGATCACCATCTCAGTCTAAAGTATTTTCAATACAACCATATTCGGCAGGATAAACATTAGCACCATATAAAACACGATCTAAAATAATTCTTTTAGTTTCAAAATTATATTCATATTTGTTACTACTACCAGTAGTAATTTCAATAATTACAGGAACGATATTATTTTCCATTAATAAATTTTCTCCTTTTCTTTATTTGTAAAAATATTATACAATAAATATGTTGAAATAACGGTAATTAATTAAGGAGTAATAAATTAATGAGAAAGACAACAAGATTGTTATGAGTAACATTTAAAAATGATAGTCAATTAACAATTAAAAAGCTAGTTTTAATTGCTAATTTTTTAGCTATTTGTTTATTAGTGGGTTATATTAGTAAATTTATTCCGCCTTTATTTTTGCCTTACTTAAAATTAGAATTTATTGATGTTTTTATTATTATTGCTTTTCCGTTTTTAGGAATTATTTATACTTATTTTTTAGTATTTTTAATTCCTTGAATGTTAATGCTAATTACTAGTGTTAGTGGTCCAATTGCTTATTTAGCGTTAATGTTAGCAACAGGAGGATTCTATTCAATATTTTTAGTTGTCCAAATACCATTATTTTTTATTATTCAATTTTGTGGATGAACAAAAAATAGTTCTGGTAAATTTTTAACAATTATTGTTTGAATTATTAGTATTTTTTTAGCAGCCATCATTAATTCATTTTGAATGACTTTTTTAAATTGAGCTTTTATTTTGGAATTATATGGGGTGGCATCTTTACGAAATCAATTATTTGTAGTTTTTTTACCATTTAATTTAATAAAATTTTGTTTGGAAGCTTTAGTTTATAGTTTAATCGTAACAGCAACTTGACCATTAATTGAAAAAAATGCTAACGCAAGTCATTATATTTTATTATAATTATATTAGAGAAATGAGGCGGTAGTAGTGAAAATTGAACAAACAAGGATGGAACGATTTTCGCTCTTACGAGAGCAAATTAATCGTGAGATTGAGTTAGATCAAGCATTATTGCAAGAAGAAGAGTTATTGCAAGATTATATTACGCGTTTTAGTCATATTGATAAGGAATATTTTCAAGAATTTCTTGATAATATTAATCAAGAATGGGAATTATTAAGTCCTCAATTACATCAAGACCATTCAAAAGATTTTATTAATTTTGAAGTTAGATATGAAATTAATCAGTATTTAACCGATATTCGTAGTAAGTATGATTGTGATTTAAATGATAATGTTAATTTACAACAGATTTTACAAGACTATAATTATCATCATAAATTTGGCCAGCATTTAAATGGTAGTAGTGAAAGTAAATATCAAGAAATAATTTTAGCATTAGAAAATTCTGCTAAAAATTTACAAACTAAAATTTCTTCAGAAACGGAATTAGCCCAGCAAGTAATTAAAATCTATCAAGAAGATTTAAAAAAGCATCCTGAGGCGTTAATGCCTAGTAAAAAACCGTTAGGAGAATTATTATCAAATTCAGCAGTAATTACTGATGAGCAATTTAATCAGTTAGTAACAAGGTTTAAAAAACAAAAAATTAGTTTTAAATGATTGGTATTGTTAATAATTGGTAGTATTATCTTGATTATCGCATTATTAATTGTTCTTTTACTTTTATTAATTCAATAATATCGTTATATTAGATGTATAATTTATTAGAGGTGGAATAAAAAATGAAACAGATAAATATTGCTATTGATGGACCAGCTGGAAGTGGTAAGTCAACAACTGCTAAATTAGTCGCTAAACGGTTACATTATATTTTTATTGATACTGGCTTAATGTATCGGGCTTTAACGCTTTATTGTTTAGTAAATAAAATTGATATTGATGATAATCGAGCAGTTATTAAGGTGTTGGCTAATATTAGATTTAGTTATGATGCTAATGGCAATATTTATGTGAATGGGGTTAAACAAAATTCTTATGATTTAAGTAGTAAAAAGGTTGTTGAGTATGTTAGTCCTATTAGTGCTATCAAAGCAGTAAGAACATTTATGGTTAAAAGTCAAAGAGCAATTGTTCAAGGCTTTGGTTATATTCTTGCAGGGAGAGATATTGGGACGGTTGTTTTACCTAATGCGCAATTAAAAGTATTTTTAACAGCAACAGTTAGTAAACGAGTACAAAGAAGAGTGGAACAAGCACGACAACAAGGAATAGTTTTAGAGTTGTCTAGTGTTCAAAATAATTTACAAGATCGTGATCGTCAAGATTCCGATCGTAAAGTTGGCCCCTTAAAAAAAGCTAATGATGCGATTGAAATTGATAATAGTAATTTATCATTAGATCAAATTGTTGATTTAATTGCAACAATGGCTTATGAAATTAAAAGGAAATCAATGCCTTTTGCAAATGCATAGTTAGGAAAAAATAAAATGAAAAATTCTGCAATTGTCGCTATTATTGGGCGACCTAATGTTGGTAAGTCAACATTATTTAATCGCTTGATTAAAAATCGTTTATCAATTGTTGATGATACACCAGGAGTTACGCGAGATCGGATTTATCAAAAGGCACAATGACTTAATCGTGAATTTTGATTAGTAGATACAGGTGGTCATGGTTTTGGTAATGATGAATTACAAGGACAAATTTTGTTACAAGCACAAATTGCGATTGAACAAGCGGATGTTATTATTTTTACTACTAACTATCAAGAACGCTTGCAAGATGAAGAAAAACAAATTGCTAAAATGCTTTATGGAATTAATAAACCAGTTATTTTGGTTGTTAATAAATATGATAATCAACAAGTTAATAATGAACTATATGAGTTTATTCAATTAGGATTTGGTGAACCAATTGCTGTTTCGTCAACGCATGGGATTGGGATTGGTGATTTGTTAGATAAAATTATTTTTAGTTTAAATCAATTAAATTTAGAAATAAAACCAGATCTTGAAAATGAAACTAAAATGGCTATTATTGGTCGACCGAATGTTGGTAAGTCTAGTTTAACAAACGCATTATTAAATGAATCGCGGGTTGTTGTTTCTAATCTTCCGGGCACGACAACTGATGCGGTTGATAGTTCATTTGTTAGAAATGGGCAAAAATTTGTTGTTATTGATACAGCGGGAATTAGAAAACGAGGAAAAGTTCAAACAAATTTAGAAAAATATAGTGTTTTGCGGGCTTTAAAAGCTGTAGAACGAAGTGATATTGTTTTATTAGTATTAGATGGTAATGAAGGTATTAAAGAACAAGATGCTAAAATTGGTGCCATTGCGAAAGAGGGTTATAAACCAGTAATTATTGTTGTTAACAAATATGATGAAATGGAAAAAACAAAAAAAACCTTAGATGATTTTCGTAAAGAAATTCAAGTTCATTTTAAATATCTTCATTATGCTTTTGTAATTTTTGTTTCGGCATTAAAAAATGTCCATCTCGGAAAGATTTTTCAAAATATTAATAAGATTCAAGAAAAACAAAATTTACGAATTCAAACTAGTGTTGTTAATGAAATTCTTAGTAAGGCTCAATTATTACATCAACCGCCTATTTTTCATGGTGAAAGATTAAAGATATATTATGCTACGCAAGTAAGTAAGCAACCGATTACTTTTGTTTTATTTGTTAATAACCCGAAGCATTTACATTTTTCATATGCAAGATTTTTGGAAAATCAGTTACGAGAATATTTTGACTTTCAAGGAATTCCTTTACGATTGATTTTTCGTCAAAGAAAATAAATATTTAAGGAAGGTAAAAGAATGCAAAAAATTATTATTTTAGGAACTGGTGCATTTGCTAGTGCTTTGGCACAAGTTTTAGCAGATAATAAAAATGAAGTATTAATGTATGGCATTGAAAAAAGTGAAGTTAATGATATTAACAATAATCATCAAAATAGTAAATATTTTCAAGGAATTCGTTTAAAAGAAAATATTGTGGCTACTAATGATTTAAAACAAGCTGTATGTGATGCTAAAATTATTGTTTTTGCGGTTCCTTCGCTGGTTTTACCTAGTGTTTGTCAGCAAATTAATGAGTTAGTAACTTATCCAGTGCATTTTATTAATATTGCTAAAGGTTTTGACCCTAATAGTGGTGAAAGGTTATCATTAACAATTCGTAAAAATTTAAATCCTGATATTATTGAAGATTTATCAGGATTATATGGACCTAGTATTGCGATTGAAATTATTCAAAGATTTCCTACACAAGTAACGGCGGTTAGTGAGAATTTATTATATGCAAAAAAAGTTCAACAATATTTTAATAGTGAAAATTTTTCGGTGACGATTACTAATGATTTTATTGGTGTTGAGTGTGCTAGTGCATTAAAAAATGTTGTTGCGATTATTTCGGGAATGTTAAAAGGGCAAAATGCTAGTGATAATACTGTCGCATCTTTTATTACTATTGGTTTAAATGAAGCAATTAAATTTAGTAATAAAATGGGGGGAAAATCAGAAACATTTTTAACGCCAGCCGGAATTGGGGATTTAATTTTAACAGCAATGTCACCGAAATCTCGTAATTATCAATTTGGTTATGAAGTTGGAAAAACTAATGATCCAGAAACTGTTATTAAGCAATTACAAAAAACTGTTGAAGGGTTAGGCACTTGTCGGTTAGTTAATGAGCAAATGCCAAAATTAAAGTTAAATCTCCCTTTATTTGCATTATTATATAAAATTCTTTATTTATATGAAAGCCCTCAAATTGTAATTAACAACTTTTTAAAACATTTTCCAATTGAATAAAGATAATGAACATAAATTCGTTAAATATTTTTCATAAGTGAAGACTTTTATTACAGTTTTATAAGGTTCTTTTAATTACTGAAGATGAATTAATTATTCTATTATTACTAATGCATTTATTATCGGAAGAATATCAATTTGTAACTCCGCGGGAATTAGAAAATTTTTCTAATTTTGATGTTAACAAAATTGATAAATTATTAGTGCAATTATTAGAAAAAGATTATTTGCAAATTAGTAATTTTAATGATAAGTTAACAATGTCATTAACACCTTTATTTAATAGGATTTTTCAGATGTTGCAAGATGATAATGGAATTATTGAAGATAAGTTTGTTGATATTAATAGTGTTTTAGTAACACCGTTATCTTTTGAACAAAAATTATTTATTGAACAACATTTGAGTGATGAAAATTTAATTAATAAGGTGCAATCATTAAAAAGTAATAATAAAAAAACTAATTTTATTAAATTACAACAATTGATTTTAAATTCTAGTAATAAAAAAGGTTTATCACAATTTAATTGATTAATTACTGATATGATTGATGCCGTAAAAAAGGAGGAATAATTTTATGAAAAATGATAATAGTTTTAAATTGACAAAAGAGGATATTTTAGAAAAAGAATTTCAAATTAATTTTAAAGGTTATGATGCCCAAGAAGTTGATCGATTTTTAGATATTGTTCAAAAAGATTATGATGCTTTTAATAAAATTATGGAAACTCATGTTGATGAAATTTTGCGTTTAAAAGAAAAACTTAAAGAAATAATTGAAGAACATGAAAAGTTAAAAAGTAATTATGAAATTGTTATGCAACAACGAGATAAGTTAGAAGAAAAAGGTTTACGAAATGTTGATATCATAAATCGGTTAAGTAAACTTGAAAGTAAAGTTAATAAGTAGTAAAATGAATATGAGATTAAAAATCCGTGCTAATCGCTGTTAGAAATTTATTTTTGAATAGAGGAAAGTCCACACTCACACTAGCTGTGATGCTAGTAATGTTTATGCTTGGAAAAAAAATAATCCAAGGATAAGAAACAGCATCTGCTGTTTCTTAGATGGCTAATTAATAACCTAAGTTAATTATTTAATATGGTTTAGTAGTTTATAAAAGTGCCATAGTGACGATGCTAATGAGAAATTATTAGAGTGGAACGCGGTAAACCCCATAAGTGAGAAACCCAAATTATGGTAGGGGAACTATTAATTGCGAATGATAAGTAATTAATGGATATTTGTTAACTTTAAAGGTTAATTAATATAGATAAATGATTAGCACTTAAAGCATTGATGTCTTTAAGAACAGAATGTGGCTTACGAGATTTTTAATCTCGTTTTTTATTTTTAGGTTATAATTATTTATATAGGAGGGTTGCTAATGAATTTACCAAATAAAATAACATTAGTACGAATTATTTTAGTACCAATAATTTTAATTTTAATGTTGTTAGGTGGACCATTTGATAACTATAATTTTGTTAGTGGTAGTATTAGTATTGATAGTAATGTTAAAATTAATATTCTTTGAATTATTGCAGGGTTCCTTTTTATTATTGCTTGTTTTAGTGATTGATTAGATGGTTATCTTGCTAGAAAAAATCAGCAAGTAACAAACTTTGGTAAGATTGCTGATCCGATTGCTGATAAGATGTTGACTAGTGGTGTTTTAATTATTATGACAATTCCGCAAATTATTCCGGTTTGAGTAACATTAATTTTGATTTCTCGCGATATTTTGCTTGATGGGATAAGAATGTTTTTAGCAACTAAGAAAGTTGTTATTGCTGCTAATTATTATGGTAAATTAAAAACGCTAATGCAAATGGGGGGGTTAACATTATTATTTTTTATTAATCATATCTGATTTGGATGAGATAGTGGTTGAGGTTCATGAAAGTATCACATTATTTTAATACCAATGTATTTATCGTTATTGCTTTCAATTTGGAGTGCAATTACTTATATTCTTGGAATTAAACAAAGCAATCAAAAATAAATATTAATTAGGAGGAAAAAAAGTTGCACGATCTAGTTAAATTATTAGAAAAGAAAAATTTAACCATTAGTAGTTGTGAAAGTATTACAGGAGGAGCTTTTAGTGAAGCATTAGTTAAGACAGAAGGGGCCAGCAAAGTATTTCGTGGTGGGTTAATAGCTTATAGTGCTCATTCTAAAGTTCATTTAGCAAGAGTTCAGTTAACAACTTTACAATCATTTGGTGCTGTTAGTGTTGAAACAGCTATTGAAATGGCCCAAAACGCAAAAAATTTATTTGATAGTGCTATGGCAATTAGTTTTACTGGCAATGCTGGTCCTGAAATTCATGAAAATAAGCCATTAGGTTTAGTATATATTGCATTGGCTTATAATAACAAATGTTTAGTTTATGAATATCAATTATCGGGAAATCGTAAACAAATTATTAATAAATGTGTTAAATTAACTAAAGAATTAATTAAAGAAAATTTAAAATAAACTAGGAAAAGTTTATTTTTTTTGTTAATTTATTTAGTGGAGGTAAAAAAATTTCAAATATAAAACAAATATTACCGAAATTATTAATCGCGAAGAACTTTTACAACAAGCATTACAAACAATTATTAAAGAATATGGTCGGGATGCGGTTGTAGATATGAATAATAAACTTCCATCCAAAGATAATGTTATTTAGTTCGGGAAGTTTATTATTGAATATGGCAATTGGGATTGGTGGGGGTATCCTCGGGGTAGAGTTATTGAAGTTTATGATGCTGAATCTTCAGGAAAAACCACTTTGGCATTACATGCCATTAGTGAAGTTCAAAAAAGTAATGGTAAAGGGTAAAGCAGCTTTTATTGATGTAGAACATGCGTTAGACCCAAATTATGCTCAAAAAATTGGTGTTATTTTAGAACAATTAATAATTGTTCAACCAGATTCAGGTGAGCAAGCGTTAGGAATATTAGAAGTTTTTGTTAAATCAAATGCTATTGATTTGATTGTAATTGATTCTGTGGCAGCATTAACCCCCCCAAGTTGAATTAGATGGTGAAATGTCTGATCAAACAATTGGTGCGCAAGCACGATTAATGTCAAAGGCGTTACGCAAGTTAAATTCATATATTGCTAAAACTAATTGTTTGGTTTTTTTTATTAATCAAATTAGAGAAAAAGTGGGAATTATTTTTGGTAATCCAGAAATAACCCCCGGAGGTAGAGCATTAAGATTTTATTCATCATTACGAGTTGAATTAAGAAGAAGTGAACAAGGACGCGTAAAGTTTTGTTAGGTGGAAAAATATTTGATTAATTTTGAAAGAAAAGTAACTACAATTTAATTATCGTTTTATTTGAAAAATAAGTAATAAAACAAAATATTTAATATTAACAAACATAATCTTAATAAAAAGGTTATAAAAACTAAGTAAAATGCTTATAAAAACAACATTAAAATAATTTTTTACAACAAAAATCATACATAAGAAATATATACTTAATTTGCATATTGAAATAATTTATAGTAAATGATTATTTTTTCTTTTTTAAAAAATACCTAAGAAAACTAAACGCGACCAGTGACAAATTCTGCTTAATAATCAATTGGTTGGTTATAAAACTAAAGTTAAAATTGTTAAAAATAAAGTTGCTCCTCCTTTTCAAATGACAGTTTTGGATATTTACTTTGATCGGGGAATATGTAAGTTAGAAGAATTGATTTCATTAGGTTTAAAGGCTAATATTTTGCAAAAAAATGGTTCTTGATATAATTATGGTGAGCAAAAACTTGGCTTAGGTCGTGATAAGGTTAGAGAATTTTTTATTGCTAATGTTGATTTACAAGAACAGTTGCATTGTAATGTTGCTGAGTGATTACAGACTGTTAAGTAATGTTTAATAGCAAGTCTTTTAATGAATGACTTGCTTTTTGTTTTTTAATCTTGATATTGGTATTTAATTAGTTATTAAAAAATGATATTATTAATAGGTAAACATTAAAGTAATGTTTTAAACTAATTATCTATTATTTTAAAAAAAAAAAAAAAAAATTAAATTTTATTAATAATTTGAAAAGAAAATTAACTATTCAGAAAGGAAAATTTATGAGTAAATTAGAATTCGGTCTTTTGGTTGGAATTTTTTTAGCATTGGCGATTGGCATTGGTGTTGGTTTGTTAATTAAATATTTTGTTCGTACTAGTAATGATAAAAAGAGTCAAATAAAATTGGAACAAGCAGAACGAGAAGCAAAAAATATTATTCAATCAGCAAAGGCAGATATCAAAGTAGAAATTGCGCAAATGAAAAAAGAAGTAGCAATGGATTTAGAACAAAGAAGAAGTCAAAGTAATAATTATGAAGCCTTATTAATGAAGCGCGAAAAAAATATTATTGAACGCGAAGAAGTGTTGGAATCTCAATATCGTGAAATTCTTCAAAAAAAAGATAATATTAAAAAAATTGAAGAAAACTATTATGATAAGTTAGAGAAAATTGTTTTGGAATTAGAAAAAGTTGCGGGACTTAGTCAACAAGAAGCAAAAGTAGTTTTGTTTAAGGAATTAGAGGAGAAGCTTGATTTAGAGTTAGGGCAATTAATTAAAAATCGTGAAAATGATGCTAAAATTAAAGCAAAAAATATTGCTGACAATATTATTGCTGTTGCCATTGAAAAGTATGCACATGATGTTGTTGCTGAAAAAACAACAGCATTTGTTAAGTTACCTAATGATGAAATGAAGGGACGAATTATTGGTAAAGAAGGTAGAAATATTAAGGCTTTTGAACAAGCGGCAGGTGTTGATATTATTATTGATGATACTCCAGAAGTTATTCAAGTGGCATCTTTTAATCCGATTAGACGAGAGATTGCAGTTCGAACTTTAAATTCATTAATGTGCGATGGGCGAATTCAACCAATAAGAATTGAAGAAGTTTTAAAGAAAACCCAAGATGAGTTGGAAACTTTAATTCAAGAAACTGGACAAAAGGTACTTAATGACTTAGGAATTACTAATATGAAGCTTGGATTAGTTTATTATCTTGGAAGATTACGATATCGTACTAGTTTTGGTCAAAATGCTTTACAGCATTGTATTGAAGTAGCAAAATTGGCAGGAACCATGGCTGCTGAATTAGGATTGGATGAAAAATTAGCAAGAAGAGCGGGTTTATTACATGATATTGGTAAAGCAATTGATTATGAAATGGATGGTTCGCATGTTAATTTGGGTGTTCAATTAGCAAAAAAATATGGTGAACACCCGCTAATTATTAATGCTATTCATGCGCACCATGGTGAGGTTAGTCCGCAAAGTATTTATGCGGTTTTAGTAATGGCAGCGGATACTTTATCGGCAGCTAGACCGGGAGCAAGAAATAATTCTTTAGAAGAGTTTATTCAAAGAATGCAACAAATTGAAGAAATTTGTCAATCAATCCCTGGGGTGCAAAAATCTTATGCTGTTCAAGCAGGAAGACAAATTAGAATTATTGTTGATCCTGGTAAGGTTAGTGATGTTAAGGTTTATAAAATTGCTCATGATGTGAAAATTAAAATTGAAAAAGAAATTACTATTCCTGGCGATATTCATATCACTGTTATTAGAGAATTGAGAGCTAATGAGGTTGCTCGTTAAAATTAAATAATAAAATAATTAGGAACAATCTGATGATATTGTTCCTTTTTGATATTAAGTGGTTAAATGCTTGTATTTTTATTTTAAAGTGATTAAAATAATAGCAAGTAAAAGTAATTATTAAATTATCTATAAAAGTATTATTATCAATATTAGCAACAGTATAATTTTAATTACTTTTTATTTGTTATATGAAGGGAATGTGTTGATTTAAATGAATAGAATTTTAAAGCAGTTACTAACTTTTACTTTTATTATTACACCAATAAGCACAATAATTGGTTGTAATACAAGTAGTTTTAATGATGACAATTTTAAAATAAAAAATGCGAAGCTTGCGGCAGCAACTAATGAATTAGCAAGTAAAGAACTTAACCCTTTGTTTTTAGAGCAAACTTTTGTTGGCGATAATATTGTTAATTTAATTACCAAAAAGTTATCAGATTGTATTGCGGGATTATTATTTGTATATATTAGTGATGTTATGATTGAATTAAAAGATAATAATATTATGGTTTCCAGTGATGTTGATGTCATTAATGTTAATGTTATTTTAAAAGGAAAAGCAATGGATAAAAATAAAACCGAAGTTAAAATTGAAAGGAAAATTACTATTCATGAAAAGCATCGTCGGATTTTAGATAACGAAGCTAGGAATATTTTAAATAAGTTTGAAACTGTTGAGAATGTCTTTCATTATCAATCAATTAATCAAATGACATATGTATTATAGCAACAGATACCTAATAATAAAGAAAATGATTTAAGGGTTAATATTGAAATTGATAATAATGATTGAGAGCAAGTGATGCAAACAGAACCAACGAATTTTTATGCGCTGAAAGTAAAAATATCAATATTACATCATACAGTTTTAATTAAAACAAAGAATATTGTTGTTAAGGTATGCGGTTTATTTGAACCGATTAAGAATTATTTGGATAATTTTAAAGATATTCTTGAAGAAAATTGTTATTTTAGTAAAGAAGAAGTGATTGAAGCTGTAAAAAATTCCGTTGTTGCTGCTGTAGTTCCTAATAATATTACGATAAAATATGAAGTGTTAAATTGAAAAGAACCCCTATGTATCTGAAAGTTTTGATGCGGTAATTATTGTTAAAGCAATAAAGGATGGTAAAGAAATTAATACTATTCAAGTTAATGTGAAAGTTAAGGAAAATAATACGATTAAATCTTATTTAAGTAAGTTTAAAAATATTGATGTGCCTAAATATTATCATAGTGAAGATGAAGTTATGCAAGCCATTAAAGAATTAGTTGATGTTTCACCGCCAAAAGGAATTACAATTGTTAGTAAAGTTTTGCATTGAGATTTAGTCGCTACTAGTGAATTATCAAATGTTGACTTAGAAGTTGTTGTTAAAGCAATGAATAATACTACTAAGGTTGGTGAAGTTAAGCTTAAAGTTAAGGCGACTACTTGTAGCGAAAAAATTAAAAATGAAGTAAGTAACTATTTAAATAAGTTTAATAGTATTGTTGAAGCTCGTGCTTATAAAAATGAGCAAGATATTGAACAAGTAGTTAGAAATTTAGTTCCGGAAATGCCACCAGTTGGTGTTAAGATAAAATATGAAGTTTTAGATTGAAAAAAAGTTTATATTAGTGATTATGATGTCCAAGTTAAAATTCAAGCAATTCATAATTGTGAGATTTTAGAAACAAAAACTATTACTGTTAAGGTTTTGGCTTCAACAGGTGAAGAAATAAAACATTATATTCATTCAGAACTTGGGCGGATATTTCCTGAAAATAAAACAACGATTAATGAACCTCTGGCAACTATGACTGAATTTACAAATTATTTACAAAATAAAACAAAAGATATTTATAAAGGTAATTATGAATTATTAATCGTTCCTAATGAAACTGATTGAAATGATAAAGTAATACCGGCTGATGGCAAAACCTGAGGGCAAGTTACGGTATTATTTCAATTAAGAGAAAAAAATTCTCGTGATATTATTTCTGATAGTGATAAAAAGATTAATTTTTTAGTTAAAACAAAATCTAGAAACAATTCATAATTTAAAGGGGAGAAAAGAGAGAATATAAATTCTCTCTTTCTGGACGCGTAAAGTTTTGTTAGGTGGAAAAATATTTGATTAATTTTGAAAGAAAAGTAACTACAATTTAATTATCGTTTTATTTGAAAAATAAGTAATAAAACAAAATATTTAATATTAACAAGCATAATCTTAATAAAAGGTTATAAAAACTAAGTAAAATGCTTATAAAAACAACATTAAAATAATTTTTTATTTTAATTTTGTCGAAAACTCTTGATATTTATTGAATATACTTAATTTTAGGTATATTTTTAATATGATAGAGGTGGATAATAATTATGGAAAAAATAATTCAAGAACTAGTAAATACTTTAACAGATGATCAATTTTTAGAATTTTATGAAAAAGTCAAACAACAAGCAGAATTAATAAAAAAACAAAAACGTTTAAATGAAATTGATCAAAAATTTAGAGCGCAAGGTATTAAATGCCCTAAATGTGAATCTTACCATTGCGTTAAAAATGGACATAATTCAGAAGGAAAACAAAAATATTTATGTAAAAATTGCCGTGCAAGTTTTGACGCTTTTCGTAATCATTTTATTTATTGAAGTCATTTAAATTATGAACAATGAAATTTATTGATTCAAATTTCATTGCTGGGGCAATCTAGTAAAACAATTTCTCGTTTTATTAAAACTACATTAAAAACTGCTTGATATAATCGTCAAAAATTAATGAAATCAAAACAATTAGAAAATACCCAATTAAAATTTAAAAAATTATCTGGTAAAATCCAAATCGATGAAACATTTATTAAAGAAATCCATAAAGGAAATTTCAAATATAAAACTGATCCACGAAGAATTCACCTTGACCCATTCGCAACTAATATTAAATGCTGTATTCAAATGGCAATTGATAATAATAACAATATTTATGTTAAATCCACAAACACCAAACGTTTACAAAAACAATGAGTTATTGAAAATATGAACAAAGAATTAATTAACGAAAATTCAATTATTACTTCTGATATGCAAAAATTATATTTTTTAGTAGCAAAACAAACAAATTCTACTTTATGTGTAACTAAAACAACAATTAATCCTGAAGCTAGTTATCGTAACTTAAATAAAATCAGTAAATTACAATCTAGTCTTAAAGAAGCCTTAATTCATTATCATGGTTTAGGTTTTACTAATATTCAAAATTATTTAAATCTCTGAAAATGAAAATACCAACATAAGGGTTTAACTCCAAACCAACAAACAGCGGTATTATATTTTAATGTATAAAAAAGTTAAAGTAAAAATAGTAATTTTACATAAAAGCCTTTTAAAATTATCAAGTTGATGATTTTTTTTATTTTATCAAGAGTTTTCGACAAAATTAAAAATAATTACTTGTTTTTCCTTTTTTTCAATTTTCTTTGCTCTATTATTTAATTGCTGATATATTTTCATAAAAGTTTTATCATCAATATTATTTATTTCTTTTAAAATATCTTTTTCTTGCATAAAAAATCACCTTTAAATTAAAAATAACCCATTTACAGAAAAAAATAAAGAGGTTATCAATATTTATCTTTAAAATTAAAAAATAAATCTATGTTATCTCTCTTATGTTAACTAAGTTATGTTAGCTAACTAGGTGCGAGAACGAGAAATGCTCGAAATTACCAAAAAGCATTTTTTGGTACACCTAAAAAGTGTTCTCATATTTACAACACAACTTTTTAAATAGAATTTAGTTTTTGTTCGAACAAGTTAATAAATTAATAAAGTTAGTTTAATTTTATTAATTAAAATACCTACCTCCTTTAAAAAATTATTGTTAAGAGGAGCATTCTTACTGGTCTAAAATGTCTGTGTTACCTTACATCTCCTCCCTCCCCCAACAAAATCGCCTATTACTTAATAATAACAGGCGACCAAATTAACTATTCTCAATTTTCAGTTTTATTATTTGATAATACTTCAATTTCAAACGAAGCATAATAATTTCTTACTTTAATAATTCGGAAAATATAGTTATTATATTGAAATTCTGGACTTTTCTTAGTAATTTTTGCTTCACCGCTAATTTCACGATATCATTCATTTAATGACTTAGCATTTGTTACAGGTACTGATTCATTTAAAGTTTGAAATAACTTTTTTAACTTAATTGTTCCTACTACTTGAAATTTATGATGCCCAATTTCATAAATTTTTCCTGTCGCATCATGCTCATCATAAATTTCGCCAACTAATTCTTCAATTAAATCCTCCATTGTAATAATACCAATAAAATCTTTTTTGGTTTTACTACTTGTTACAATTGCTAAATGCATCTTACTCTTTTGCATTTTTTCTAAGGCAACACTTAATTTGGTATTTTTAGACAAAAATAACGGTTTTTGCAAAAGCGCTGGTATCGTTAATGATTCATCATCAAGGGTATTAATAATAATATCTTTAACATTAAGAATCCCCTTAACAACTTTAGTATTAGAATTTATTACAGGTACTCTAGTAAACCTCTCTTGACGATATAAAGTCTTAATATCACTAATAGAACTATTGTAATTAATTGTTATTACTTTATCTCTTGATTGCATCGCCGTTTTAACAGTTTTTTCATCAAATATAATTGCTGAAGTAATTAAATGACGCTCTTGTTTTTCCAAAACTCCTTCATTTTCAATAGTTTTTACAAGTTCTAATAACTCTCTTTCTGTTGTTGAAGGATGCTCTGATTTTAATTTAATTTTTGAAAACATATAAGCTAATGGGTAAAAAATTAACCGCACCACAACAATCACTCATGAACAACTAATAGCTAACCTTTCAGGAATTCATCGCGCAATATTTTTAGGAATAATTTCTCCAAATAGCAATACAATTACTAAAGAAAACATTGTTGATATTATTAATGACCAATGTGATGGTAAACCCAATTGATTATCAAAAAAGAAAGTAACAAATGTCGCTAAAGCAATGTTAACTAAATTATTAGCGATTAACAGCGTTGTAATTGTAATACTATAATCTTTAACTAAAAGATATACTCTTTTAGCTTTCTTTGCCTGTCTTTTATTAGTTTTTGCTAAATTTTTAATCCTAATAATATTAATTGAAGTTAATGCTGTTTCCATTGCTGAAAAAAAAGCACTTAAAAATAATAAAATAAATATTGTTGGTGCTAACCAAGATAATGTAATTTGTCAACTTATATTAAAAATGAGCCAATCATCAATTTCCATTAATTATTAATTCCTCCTAAAAGATAGTTTTCTTAAATATGGACTATAATTATAACATAAAAAATCCATTGATATTAAATAAGACTTGGTACATAACCTTTAATTTTATCTACTATTTTGATAATATTATTTTCTAGGTGAAGTACAAATGTTAGATAAATACAAAGACGAAAACGAATTTTATAGTTTAATAGGCATAAAATATAAAACTTTCATGAAAATGGTAGAAATTTTAAAAGAAGGTGAAGCTAAACAAAAACAAATTGGTGGTAGACCAAATAAATTATCAATAGAGCAAAGATTACTTATGACTTTAGAATTCTGAAAAGAATATAGTACATATCGTATTATTGCAAAAAAATATAATATTAGTCATGTTAGTTGTATTCGTAATATCTTTTGAGTTGAAAATACTCTAATAAAAAATAGTCACTTTCATATACCTGGCAAAAAGATATTATTAGAAAATAAGGGTACTACTAATAATTTATTAGCAATTGATGCTACAGAAATTCCAATTGAAAGAATTAAAAAAAACTAAAATTATTATTTTCTGGTAAGAAAAGGCAACATTCATTAAAATCGCAAATAATTATTGATTTATTTAACAATAAAATTATTTCAGTAGATTTTTGTTATGGCAGTACTCATGATTATAAGTTATTTTTAAAATCAAATACACTTATAAATCCAAAATTAGAATTAATTGCCGATTCAGGATATCAAGGTTTGCAAAATGTTCATAAAAATACATTATTGCCAATTAAAAAGAGTAAAAATAATCCTTTAAATCCAGATAAAAAGGAATATAATAGCTTTTTAAGTAAAGTTAGAATTGTCATTGAACATGTTTTTGCTAGATTAAAAAGATTTAAAATACTAGTTTATCGTTATCGCAATAAGATTAGAAGATTTGGATTACGATTTAACTTAATTTCAGAGGAATATATAATTTTGAATTAAGCTAGTTATAGTTATGTACCAAGTCTATAATTCTTAATATAGGGTCGCGTTTAGTTTTCTTAGGTATTTTTTAAAAAAGAAAAAATAATCATTTACTATAAATTATTTCAATATTCAAATTAAGTATATATTTCTTATGTATGATTTTTGTTGTAAAAAATTTTTAATTTTGTCGAAAACTCTTGATAAAATAAAAAAAAATCATCAACTTGATAATTTTAAAAGGCTTTTATGTAAAATTACTATTTTTACTTTAACTTTTTTATACATTAAAATATAATACCGCTGTTTGTTGGTTTGGAGTTAAACCCTTATGTTGGTATTTTCATTTTCAGAGATTTAAATAATTTTGAATATTAGTAAAACCTAAACCATGATAATGAATTAAGGCTTCTTTAAGACTAGATTGTAATTTACTGATTTTATTTAAGTTACGATAACTAGCTTCAGGATTAATTGTTGTTTTAGTTACACATAAAGTAGAATTTGTTTGTTTTGCTACTAAAAAATATAATTTTTGTATATCAGAAGTAATAATTGAATTTTCGTTAATTAATTCTTTGTTCATATTTTCAATAACTCATTGTTTTTGTAAACGTTTGGTGTTTGTGGATTTAACATAAATATTGTTATTATTATCAATTGCCATTTGAATACAGCATTTAGTATTAGTTGCGAATGGGTCAAGGTGAATTCTTCGTGGATCAGTTTTATATTTGAAATTTCCTTTATGGATTTCTTTAATAAATGTTTCATCGATTTGGATTTTACCAGATAATTTTTTAAATTTTAATTGGGTATTTTCTAATTGTTTTGATTTCATTAATTTTTGACGATTATATCAAGCAGTTTTTAATGTAGTTTTAATAAAACGAGAAATTGTTTTACTAGATTGCCCCAGCAATGAAATTTGAATCAATAAATTTCATTGTTCATAATTTAAATGACTTCAATAAATAAAATGATTACGAAAAGCGTCAAAACTTGCACGGCAATTTTTACATAAATATTTTTGTTTTCCTTCTGAATTATGTCCATTTTTAACGCAATGGTAAGATTCACATTTAGGGCATTTAATACCTTGTGCTCTAAATTTTTGATCAATTTCATTTAAACGTTTTTGTTTTTTTATTAATTCTGCTTGTTGTTTGACTTTTTCATAAAATTCTAAAAATTGATCATCTGTTAAAGTATTTACTAGTTCTTGAATTATTTTTTCCATAATTATTATCCACCTCTATCATATTAAAAATATACCTAAAATTAAGTATATTCAATAAATATCAAGAGTTTTCGACAAAATTAAAAATTTTTATTGTGTAAAAATTCAATAAATATGATAAAATGAAAACGAATAAAAATGACAATAACAAGAAAGGCAGGGTTAGTTTAGTAATTAAATAATATAATTAGCTGATTGTTTTACTTCTTCAAAGCAATACCTAAGAAAACTAAACGCGACCTATTTAAATAAATATTGCTAAAAAATGATAAAAAATGTAAAATAAATAATAATATTTAGATAAATATATTTATTTAGGAGGATGAAAATGGCAAAAATTTTAAAGTTGTTAAGCAACATAACAATTATTGCTATCGCTGGTAGTACAGTAGAACTTGCAGAAATAGATATTATCTTTAATTATTGTGCATTAATCAGAAGAAGTATCAGTAAAGTTTTATTAAAAATAAGTAGTAATTTAGTTAAAATTATTTGTACTAAAAAACAAGCAGAAAAATCTAACAAATTAGTTTTAAATAAAATAATTGTCACAATGAATTTGTTGTTCTTAACATCAAAAAGTAGTTGTCAAAAAATATTACTTGCTCACCAATCAAAATCAATAACAATAACTGAAGAAGTGACGGGTGTCAGTGATAAATTTAAAAATGAAAGTCAAAATTAACATAAATAAGGAGTTTAAATAAATGCGAATTATATTATCAGGAGTCGTGGGAGCTGGCAAGTCAACTATTAGTGAAAAATTATCAAAAAGATATGCCGATTATTTATTAATGAATGAGCCAGTAAAGGAAAATCCATATTTGGATGAATATTATCGTAATCCGCAACAAACAGCTTTTAAAATGCAAGTATATATGTTAATGGCACGAAGTCAACAATTAAAATTAACTAAGGGTAAAACAAATGTAATTTTTGATCGTAGTGTAATGGAAGATGTTGTTTTTGTTGAAGTGTTAAAAGACTTACAACTTATTAATGATATTGATTATCAAGTTTATTGTGACTTTTATCACAATGTGGTTTTAGAAAGTATTTATTTAGATAATTTAATTACTCCCGACTTAATTGTTTTTTTACGCGTGTCTTCATCAACGGCGATCCAACGCATAAAAGTTCGTGGCCGAACTAGTGAATTATTAGTTGATGAAAATTATTGAGTTTTATTAAATGAGAAGTATGAACAATGATATGAAAAATATAAAACTAAGTTTAATTTTTTAGTTATTGAAAGTGATGATAAGTCAATTGATGAAATAACTAATATTATTATTAGTAAATTAAAATAAAAAATGAATCACTAAGTAGAAGATAATAAATAGTTACCTTCTACTTTTTGTTGTTTTAGGTTAGTGTTATAATTTATTATGAAATGATTATCTAATGATTGCTTAGTTGTGCACGATAAATTCATTTAGGGAAGGTTTTAATGTCGCTAATAAATGTGATATTATTGTTGTTGTTTCAGTTGTTAGACATTTTGTCGCCAATAAACTAGATTTTGAATATTTATTAAAGTTAGTAAGAGAATTTCTTAATAAAAAATAAAGGAGAATTATAGATGCGTGATTGAAAAAATACTTTGTTAATGCCACAAACTATGTTTGAAATGCGAGCTAATTTAAAAGATAAAGAATTGCATTATCAGCAAAAGTGGCAAAAAGAGCAATTATGGTCACAAATTTTATTGAAAAATGAATTTGGTAAAAAGTTTATTTTACATGATGGGCCACCTTATGCTAATGGTAGTATTCATGTTGGTCATGCTTTGAATAAAATTTTAAAAGATATTATTGTGCGAAATCGTAGTTTTAATGGTTATTATGCGCCATTATTATTTGGTTGAGATACCCATGGATTGCCAATTGAAACGGCAGTTACTAAGTTAAATATTGAGTGAAAAAAATCAGATCCAGTTTTATTTCGTAATAAGTGTTATGAATATGCTCAAGAGCAAATAGCAATTCAAAAGCAACAATTTGCTCGCTTAGGGTTATTAAATATTCCTAATGATGAATATATTACTTGTGTTCCCACATATGAAGGTTATCAAATTGATTTTTTAATAATGATGATTGAACAAAAGCTTATTTATCGGGGATTAAAACCTGTATATTGGTCACCAAGTAGTCAGACAGCGTTAGCTGAAGCAGAAGTAGAATATATGGAAAAGAGATCAACAAGTATTTTTGTTGCTTGTGATTTGAAAGCTGGTAATGGTGTTTTAGATAATGATGTGCGATTAGTAGTATGAACGACAACACCGTGAACATTAACTAGTAATCAATTTATTGCTGTTGGTAAAGATATTGTGTATGTTGTTATTAACTCCAACCAAGGAAAATTGGTTGTTGCTAAGGAATTATTAGCAAAAGTTAGTGAACAATGTCAGTTATTAGATATTAAAGTTATTAAACAATTAATTGGGGCTGATTTAGTTGGTATTACTTATTTTCATCCGTTATATAGCAATATTATTAATAAAGTAGTTTTGGGACATCATATTACTTTAAATGAAGGGACAGCCTTAGTTCATACTGCTTGTGGTTTTGGTGTTGATGATTTTATTATTGGTCAACAAAATAATACCGCCCCAATTGTTAGTGTTGATGATGCTGGTTATTTTACTCATATGATTAATGATGAGCAATTACAAGGTAAATTTTATGAAGATACTAATAAAATTATTACTACCAGATTAAAAGCTGACAATAAATTATTAGCTTTATTTTTTATTAAGCATTCTTATCCTCATGATTGAAGAACTAAAAAGCCAATTATTTATCGTGCAACTGAACAATGGTTTGTTGCTATTAGTGCGATTAAATCACAATTATTGGAACAAATTAATCAAGTTAAATATTTACCAGTTTGAGGACAAGAAAGAATGCGTCAGATGATTATGCATCGTGATGATTGATGTATTTCGCGTCAAAGATTATGAGGAGTACCGATTACTATTTTATATGGTGAAGATAATGAACCGATTTATGATGTGGCATTAATTAAACATTTTCGTGATTTAATTGCGCAATATGGAACAGCAATTTGATGAAGTTGATCATTAGATAAGTTATTGCCAAAAAATTATGTGCATCATCAAGCCCCTAATGGTAAGTTTCGTAAAGAAACTGATGTTATGGATGTTTGATTTGATAGTGGAATTTCGCATTGAAACTTGTGGCAACAAAAGCATTGAAAATATCCTGTGGATCTTTATTTAGAAGGCAGTGATCAGTTTCGGGGATGATTTAATTCTTCATTAACTACGGGTGTTATTAGTCCATTTAAACGAGCTCCTTATGAACAAGTAATTATTCACGGCTTTATTAATGATGAAAAAGGTAAAAAAATGTCAAAATCATTAGGTAATGTTGTTGACCCTTTGGAAGTATGTACTACTTATGGTAGTGATATTTTACGATTATGGGTTTCATCGGTTGATTACACTGATGAAATGAAAATTGGTAGTGATATTTTAAAACAAGTTAGTGAAACCTATCGTAAGATTCGTAATACAATGCGTTTTATGTTAGGAAATTTATTTGATTTTAAATTAGAACATATTGTTAAAGAGTATGAAATAGTTGATCAGTATTTATTAGTTAAAACTCAAGAATATCATCAAGCAACCCAAGTAGCATATAATAATTATGATTTTAATGAAGTATATGTATTAACAAATAATTTTATTGTTAATAGCCTTTC
Source organism: Spiroplasma endosymbiont of Clivina fossor (assembly GCF_964031115.1). GTDB lineage: Bacteria > Bacillota_I > Bacilli_A > Mycoplasmatales > Nriv7 > Nriv7. The sequence continues at coordinate 1,435,877 of NZ_OZ035006.1, read as the reverse complement.
AGCATTTTATCTTGATTTTACGAAAGATATTTTGTATATTGAAGAAGCAAATAGTATGCGTCGAAAACAAGTACAAACAACAATTTATTATATTTTACAAACGCTATTGTTTAATTTGGCACCAATTTTAGTTCACACTTGTGAAGAAGTTTATGAGCATTTACCATTAACAAATAAATTATCTTCTATTCATTTGATGGATATGGTCGTCTTACCAACATTTGAAAATATTAAGGAAATTAAAAATATTGGATATAAACTTTTACAATTACGCGAAGATGTTAATAAGGCATTAGAACTAGCAAGAAATGAAAGAGTTATTGGTAAATCTTTACAAGCTCAAGTTATTATGGAGTTAAATGATAATTATCAAGAGTTAGCAACAATAAATAATTTAGGACAAATGTTTATTATTAGTGAGTTAATTGTTACTAACAATTTAAGTGAGGGTGTTCAGTATCCAACGGCTAAAATTGTGGTAAAATTAAAACTTGGTGATAAGTGTGTTCGTTGTTGAATGATTGTGAGTGTTACAATAGATGAACTTTGTTCTCGTTGTCAAAAGGTTATTAGTAAATTAGAGGAAAATAAATAATGAATCGTCATTTAAAACAGTGAAAAAATTCAGTTAAGGAATATTTCAGTAAATATACTTGAAATTTAAAGAAAAAATTATTATTGTTAATAGGTATTTTTATTCTGATTTTAATTGATTTTGCAATTAAAAATGTTGTTATTAATAATTTAAATGAAAATGAAATGGTTAATTTTTTACCAGGATTTATTCAAATAGAGTTAGTATATAACACAGGAGCGGCATTTGGAATTGGTGCGGAAAATCCTCAATTAATGGTTGTTGTGCAAAGTATTATTATTTTATTAATTTTAGTAGGATTTTTATTTGCCCAAACAACAATGATGAATATTGGTTTAGCATTAATTGTTGCTGGTGCATTAAGTAATTTTGGTGATCGGTTTTCAAATCAAATTGTTGAATGAGGCGTTGTTGATTATTTTTCTTGACAATTATTTCCGCCATATTCAATTTTTAATATTGCCGACATGTTTGTGGTTGGCGGAACAATGGTAATTATTTTTGCAATTATTTTAACACCAATAACTAGTTATTGAGAACAATAAGATGGAAAAGAAATTAGTTATTATTGTTGAAGAAGCACCAAGTACAAGTATTAAAAGAATTGATAAGTATTTGCAATTAAAATTTTCTGCGGTTAAAGGACTTTCTCGTAGTCAAATTCAAAAATTAATTACTAATGAAAAAGTTATTAGTAATAATTTGATTATTAACAATAACTATAATGTTAAGCAAGATGATGTGATTACAATTAATTTTCAAGAAGAGAAATCTTGACAAGGCGAAAATCTTGATGAAAAAGATTTAGATATTGTTTATGAAGATGAGTATTTATTGGTAATAAATAAACCCAAAAATCTTGTTGTTCATCCCGGAGTTGGGAATTGAGATAATACACTAGTTAATATTTTATTAGCTAAAGATATTAAATTATCTGATAATGATATCGCAAGACCAGGTATTGTCCATCGTTTAGATAAAAATACAACAGGGTTACTTATTATTGCTAAATGTAATTCTGTTCATCAAAAGTTAACTAGTCAGTTACAAAATAAATCTTTAACTAGAAAGTATTTTGCTCTTGTTCGTGGTATTATTAATAAAGAGAATGGTTTTATTGATGGTCCCATTGGTCGTGATCCTAAAAATCGTAAACGAATGGCGATTGTTTTTAAAAATAGTAAACCAGCTCAAACTAAATTTAATGTTATTAAAAGATTTTTAGAAAGTAATATTACTTTCCTTGAATGTGAGTTATTAACAGGAAGAACACATCAAATTCGTGTTCACTTAAGTTCTATTAAACATCCTATTTTAGGAGATCATTTATATGGAATTAAACAAGATTTAGATGAACCTTATGAACAATATTTACATGCTCATGAGATTGCATTTATTCATCCTATTAGTGGTAAGAAAATGCAGTTGAATTGTGAATTACCTGAATCTTTTAAAACAAGGTTAGATAGTTTACAATAAGGTTTTTAATCACTTAGTGATTAGCTTTATCTAATAAGGGAGTATGACAATGGAAAGAAATACATTTGATATTTTAAAAATGCAATTAGTTGAGTATTTTAAACAAATTGAAAAATATCAAATTCATCAGCGGAAATGACGCTGAAAGCGAAATAAAGAACATAATTTATATTTAATTAATTTATTTAATAAAAGTTATCAAGTTATTAAAATTTTGGATTATTTTAATCATTCAGAGATGTGATCGGCAAAAGATTTAAAACAAAATCAGTTGGATATTGATAGTTTTCGTAAAGAAATTGTTACTAGTAGTCATAGTAAATTACAAGTATTAACAATTGTATTAACTAAAGTTATTCATGAACCATTGCTTTTTAGTAATAACGATGGGATTGTTTTTGTTAATCCAGAAACTTTAGTTGCGCAATTGAAACCAATTTATTCACAAATTGATCAAATTGAAACCATTACTTTTCAAGAAAAACCTAGTAATGATGATGAGGTTTTTGATCCGAAGTCAATTACTAGTGATGATTTAAAAGAAGGTTCGTTATTACAAAAACGAATGAAGGATTTTCATAATTTAACAACTAAGCAAAATATATTTTTAGCTTATGTGTTTACATTTATTCCCTTGCTATTACCATTTTTTGTGCCATTTTTTGTGCCACAAATTCGTGAGATTTTACAAGGAAAAAATGATAATAGTTTAATTGATGGGGGATTTGAGTCACAATTAATGTTAGGTGGTTCTTATAAACATTTAATTTTTCAAGCTGGTCAGTTTTGACGATGAATAGTTTATCCATTAGCGGGTGACAATATGTTTAATTTATTTTTATCGTGTTTAGTTATTTTTTATTGTGCTCGTTTAGTTGAGTCATTTTATAAACCATGAAAGTTAGGTTTAATTATTCTTTGTACAACAGTAATTGTTGGCTTTACTCATTCAGTTGTTGCTAGTGCGATGTATCATTTTAAGTCACAAAAGATACCAAATATTTTAACAGGACCTTTATATTGAGCATGAATGGTAATCCCACCACTTTATATTTTTAGTTTTACTAAAAAGGATTTTTCAGCTTTTGTTGTTCGCAGAAGACTAATTTTACCAACAGTTTTTATGTTGGTAACATTTATTTCAAGGGGTGACCATTTAGCAATGCCATTAGTTTTGACTTTTTTCGTTAGTTTTTTTATTAGTTATTTTTTAGGTTATACTAAGCAAGCATGAGAATGAAAGCGCGGTGTTGCTGTTGTTGCTGTTTTATTATTAGTGCTAGTGGTGGTAATTTTATATTTAACTAATAATCGTTTTTTTACTGACGAAGATGGTTGAACTCATACAATTCTTGAAGATTATGTTAAACTAGGTTTAATTTCACAGGAAAAATTAGATATTTTTGGTATATTTAGATAGATGATGTCAAAACGCTTATCTTGTTTAACATGGGATCAATATTTTATGAGTGTTGCTAAAGTTTCGGCTTTAAGGAGTAAAGACCCCCTAATACGCAAGTTGGTGCTTGTATTGTTAACGACCGTCAACAAATAATTGCTCTACTGGTTATAATGGTTTACCACGACTTTTAGATGATGATAACTATCCTTGAGATTGGACACAGGAAAATTTTTAAAAACAAAATATCCATATATTGTTCATGCGGAATTGAATGCGATTTTAAGTGCCACAGTTAAATTAGAAAATAGTGTTATTTATGTTAGTTTATTTCCTTGCAATGAATGTGCAAAAGCAATTATTCAGTCGGGAATTCAAACTATTATTTATGAAGAAGATAAATATGAAAATAACGAAAATAATATCGCTGCTAAAAAAATGTTAGGTGGTGCTAATGTGGTGTTAAAGAAATTGGCATTTATCGGAATTACAATAAAGGTTTAATTAGTAAAAAAACTACGCTATAGCGTAGTTTTTATTTGTCACTATATGGAAGGATAACTTTTAGAGTATCAGGTTCTTCGCGTTTAGCAAGGTGCTTATCAATACCATAATAGTTATTATTAGACATTTTAATCTTATCAATATAGGTTTTTGCGAGTTCAACTTCTTCGTAGAAATCAATTAGGAATCAGTCAAGAAATTTGATTGTTAGGAAATCTTTGGCTTCTTGACAGGTTGCAATTAGAGTATTAGTTTTTTCAATAAATTGTAGTTTGTAAGTCAGATATTTTTCCATTAATTCTAATAAACTTTTTTCGTGATGCGTTTCTGGTTGGATGGGATTAACAATAAGTATTTCATCACGACCAATTAAATAATTATATATTTTTCTTGTATGTAAGACTTCATCTTGTGCTTGAATTTGAAATCAAGTATTTGCTCCGGGAAATCCAAGCGTGTTACTAACGGAAGACATTACATAGCAATCTAATTGTAGTTTGTTATGGTCATCAGCATATTTATTTAATAGACTATGAATATTGGGATTCATTTTTTTCTCCTTGATGAGTAGATTTATTATTACTAATTTATTTTATTACTTTTTTTCAATTTATAAAATGTAATTTTCCAAAATCGATTGCTTTATCTTCAATACCATCTTGTTTTATTTTCGCAATGGCTTTGTCAACAATTGTACTAGCACCTAAAGGAAAAATCCGGCTATATTCTTGTTCTAATTGTTTAATACTTTTTAAAAAGAAGTAACGACTAATAATGGCAGCACATCCGACAGCAAGAAATTTATCTTCGGCGTGGGTTGCAAATGATAACTTTAAATCATTATCAGCAACATTAAGAATTTTTAAATATTCTTCATATTTTTTTTTGTTAACAAATTGGTCAATAATTACTTTTTTGCAGTTAACTTTATTGGCAAGTTTTCTTATTACTTGATGATGCCCAATGGTTTTTAAAATATGACTGTTTTGATATGTTTCATATAACTTATTGTATTGACGGTTATTAATGATGATAGTACTATATTCTAATTGTTGAATTAATTGTTTAGCGATAATATTAATTTGCATTGTTGATAAGACTTTAGAATCACGAATTTTTAATGATTTAATTAATGCTAAATCTTTTTCTTTAATATAACAGGCTGTTACTACTAAGGGACCAAAAAAATCACCAACGCCTGATTCATCACTGCCAATAATATTAATTTGTTCTTTTAATATCATATCTGGTTTTCATTTGTTTCATTGTGTTTTAACTTCTTCTTCATCACCACCTTGGAAAACGATTTTTAAAGAACGATATAATAAAATAGTTATATTATGGTATTTGTATTTAGCAATAATGTTAGGATTATTAACAGGCACTTTATAGGCATCATAATAGGTTATTACTTGGTTTTTATTTTCTTGACTCAGTTGTAAACTGTAAGTTGCCATCATATTTCCTTCTTTCACTCTTAAATATTATCATAATTTTTGTTGGCATATAAATATAACCCGAAATATTATTTATAGTTTTATTTATAAATTATTTCTTTGTTATAATTTAAATAATATGATTTAGAAGGATAGGATGGTAATAAAAATGATTAAAGGTGTGGGAATTGATATTGTTAGCATTAAAAGAATACAATTAAAAAAATCATTTATTAATAAAGTATTACATTTAGAAGAAATTAATTATTTACAAGCAATTAAAAGTGCAACCGAAAAAAAACAATTTTTAGCAGGAAGATGAGCATTAAAAGAAGCATTGTATAAAGCAATAAATAATGTTAATGAGGTTTTAATTTTTTGTGAAGTTAATATTCAATTAGTAAATAAACAATTACAATGGATTGGATTTGAACATAATAGTTGATTATCGATTAGTCATGAAAAAGAATATGCTGTTGGCATGGCAATATTAACATTATAAATATACGACAGTAATATCTTTTAACTTAAAAATCGGCGCTATCTTTTTTTAATTTTGTCGAAAACTCTTGATAAAATAAAAAAAATCATCAACTTGATAATTTTAAAAGGCTTTTATGTAAAATTACTATTTTTACTTTAACTTTTTTATACATTAAAATATAATATCGCTGTTTGTTGGTTTGGAGTTAAACCCTTATGTTGGTATTTTCATTTTCAGAGATTTAAATAATTTTGAATATTAGTAAAACCTAAACCATGATAATAGACTTCTTGCAAAATTAATATGATAATTATAATTTTTAAATTTAAAATAAATATAAAAGTGTTATTAAAATAATTTTTAGATTATTTTTACAAATATTTTGTCATTAAAACATAATAAAAATTATTATTTACAATAAAAAAAGACTGAAATTTTAAATTATCAAATATATTTAAACTAATAGTTGTAAATTATAAATTGAAGCTATTAAATTAAATCTTAAAGCAAATCTTTTTCTACGATTTCGATATTTTTCACTAATAATTTTAAATTTTTTAAGTATAGCAAAAACATTTTCAATAACAATTCTCATTTTTGAAATTCGCTCATTATTTTGCTTTTCTTCTTTATTTAAAGGGTTTTTCTTTGATTTTCTTTTAGGAATTAAAACATTATGATTAATTTTTTGTATGCCTTGATAACCTAAATCCACTAAAACAGTTGTTTCTGGTAAAAATTTAATTTTTGAATCTTTTAAAATTTTAAAGTCATGGTTTTTACCATAAGAAAAATCAGAACTAATAATTTTTTTACTATCTTTTTCAATTATAACTTGTGTTTTTATTGTGTGTTTTTTCTTTTTTCCTGAGTAGTGCTGTTTTTGTCTTTTTTTGGGCGTTGGATTTGGCTTTCAGTTACATCAATTATAACAGTCTTATCTTTGAAATAATCTTTTAATAGTGATTTTTGACCAGTAAGTTGTTGAAAATTAGGATGTTTTATTAAAGTGTCTTCAATTCATTTGATATTTCTATAACAACTACTTTCACTAATATCATAACTTTTTGCAATATGAAAATAAGTTCTATATTCTCTTCAATATTCTAAAGTCATTAAAATACGATTTTCTAATGATAATTTATTGGTTCTTCCGCGACGAAATCTCTTTTTTAATTCTTCTATTTTTAAAATTTCTAGCATTTTATTAAAAGTAGTATGTTTAATACCAGTTAATCTTAAAAAATTTTTATCACTTATTTGATTATTTTTTTTAAATTTCATTTAAATTCCACCTTTTTATTAAAAACAACAATTCAATTATATTTTAAATTAATTTTGCAAGAAGTCTAATGAATTAAGGCTTCTTTAAGACTAGATTGTAATTTACTGATTTTATTTTAAGTTACGATAACTAGCTTCAGGATTAATTGTTGTTTTAGTTACACATAAAGTAGAATTTGTTTGTTTTGCTACTAAAAAATATAATTTTTGCATATCAGAAGTAATAATTGAATTTTCGTTAATTAATTCTTTGTTCATATTTTCAATAACTCATTGTTTTTGTAAACGTTTGGTGTTTGTGGATTTAACATAAATATTGTTATTATTATCAACTGCCATTTGAATACAGCATTTAGTATTAGTTGCGAATGGGTCAAGGTGAATTCTTCGTGGATCAGTTTTATATTTGAAATTTCCTTTATGGATTTCTTTTATTATGATTCTCATCAGTTTCAAGATAATCTTTAATTTCCGTATTTAACATTCGTTCAGTTAATTTTTTGGTAAATTCCTGAAAAATAGTATTGCCTTTAAATAAATCTTGTGGATTATCAATATTTTCTAAAAAATAATCAACAACTTTATCAATTGCGTCAGGTTCTTTTTTTATTTTTTTTTGTCATTTTCTGTTCTCCTTCTTTTAAGTATAATTCAGAATGAATTATCGAGACACAGAATTTTGGACAGGCTCATAACTAGCTTAATTCAAAATTATATATTCCTGAAATTAAGTTAAATCGTAATCCAAATCTTCTAATCTTATTGCGATAACGATAAACTAGTATTTTAAATCTTTTTAATCTAACAAAAACATGTTCAATGACAATTCTAACTTTACTTAAAAAGCTATTATATTCCTTTTTATCTGGATTTAAAGGATTATTTTTACTCTTTTTAATTGGCAATAATGTATTTTTATGAACATTTTGCAAACCTTGATATCCTGAATCGGCAATTAATTCTAATTTTGGATTTATAAGTGTATTTGATTTTAAAAATAACTTATAATCATGAGTACTGCCATAACAAAAATCTACTGAAATAATTTTATTGTTAAATAAATCAATAATTATTTGCGATTTTAATGAATGTTGCCTTTTCTTACCAGAAAATAATAATTTTAGTTTTTTTTAATTCTTTCAATTGGAATTTCTGTAGCATCAATTGCTAATAAATTATTAGTAGTACCCTTATTTTCTAATAATATCTTTTTGCCAGGTATATGAAAGTGACTATTTTTTATTAGAGTATTTTCAACTCAAAAGATATTACGAATACAACTAACATGACTAATATTATATTTTTTTGCAATAATACGATATGTACTAGACTTCTTGCAAAATTAATTTAAAATATAATTGAATTGTTGTTTTTAATAAAAAGGTGGAATTTAAATGAAATTTAAAAAAAATAATCAAATAAGTGATAAAAATTTTTTAAGATTAACTGGTATTAAACATACTACTTTTAATAAAATGCTAGAAATTTTAAAAATAGAAGAATTAAAAAAGAGATTTCGTCGCGGAAGAACCAATAAATTATCATTAGAAAATCGTATTTTAATGACTTTAGAATATTGAAGAGAATATAGAACTTATTTTCATATTGCAAAAAGTTATGATATTAGTGAAAGTAGTTGTTATAGAAATATCAAATGAATTGAAGACACTTTAATAAAACACCCTAATTTTCAACAACTTACTGGTCAAAAATCACTATTAAAAGATTATTTCAAAGATAAGACTGTTATAATTGATGTAACTGAAAGCCAAATCCAACGCCCAAAAAAAGACAAAAACAGCACTACTCAGGAAAAAAGAAAAAACACACAATAAAAACACAAGTTATAATTGAAAAAGATAGTAAAAAAATTATTAGTTCTGATTTTTCTTATGGTAAAAACCATGACTTTAAAATTTTAAAAGATTCAAAAATTAAATTTTTACCAGAAACAACTGTTTTAGTGGATTTAGGTTATCAAGGCATACAAAAAATTAATCATAATGTTTTAATTCCTAAAAGAAAATCAAAGAAAAACCCTTTAAATAAAGAAGAAAAGCAAAATAATGAGCGAATTTCAAAAATGAGAATTGTTATTGAAAATGTTTTTGCTATACTTAAAAAATTTAAAATTATTAGTGAAAAATATCGAAATCGTAGAAAAAGATTTGCTTTAAGATTTAATTTAATAGCTTCAATTTATAATTTACAACTATTAGTTTAAATATATTTGATAATTTAAAATTTCAGTCTTTTTTTATTGTAAATAATAATTTTTATTATGTTTTAATGACAAAATATTTGTAAAAATAATCTAAAAATTATTTTAATAACACTTTTATATTTATTTTAAATTTAAAAATTATAATTATCATATTAATTTTGCAAGAAGTCTACTATATTCTTTTCAGTATTCTAAAGTCATAAGTAATCTTTGCTCTATTGATAATTTATTTGGTCTACCACCAATTTGTTTTTGTTTAGCTTCACCTTCTTTTAAAATTTCTACCATTTTCATGAAAGTTTTATATTTTATGCCTATTAAACTATAAAATTTGTTTTCGTCTTTGTATTTATCTAACATTTGTATTTCACCTAGGAAATAATATTATCAAAATAGTAGATAAAATTAAAGGTTATGTACCAAGTCTATTAAAATATAATATCGCTGTTTGTTGGTTTGGAGTTAAACCCTTATGTTGGTATTTTCATTTTCAGAGATTTAAATAATTTTGAATATTAGTAAAACCTAAACCATGATAATGAATTAAGGCTTCTTTAAGACTAGATTGTAATTTACTGATTTTATTTTTAAGTTACAATAACTAGCTTCAGGATTAATTGTTGTTTTAGTTACACATAAAGTAGAATTTGTTTGTTTTGCTACTAAAAAATATAATTTTTGCATATCAGAAGTAATAATTGAATTTTCGTTAATTAATTCTTTGTTCATATTTTCAATAACTCATTGTTTTTGTAAACGTTTGGTGTTTGTGGATTTAACATAAATATTATTATTATTATCAACTGCCATTTGAATACAGCATTTAGTATTAGTTGCGAATGGGTCAAGGTGAATTCTTCGTGGATCAGTTTTATATTTGAAATTTCCTTTATGGATTTCTTTAATAAATGTTTCATCGATTTGGATTTTACCAGATAATTTTTTAAATTTTAATTGGGTATTTTCTAATTGTTTTGATTTCATTAATTTTTGACGATTATATCAAGCAGTTTTTAATGTAGTTTTAATAAAACGAGAAATTGTTTTACTAGATTGCCCCAGCAATGAAATTTGAATCAATAAATTTCATTGTTCATAATTTAAATGACTTCAATAAATAAAATGATTACGAAAAGCGTCAAAACTTGCATGGCAATTTTTACATAAATATTTTTGTTTTCCTTCTGAATTATGTCCATTTTTAACGCAATGGTAAGATTCACATTTAGGGCATTTAATACCTTGCGCTCTAAATTTTTGATCAATTTCATTTAACCGTTTTTGTTTTTTTATTAATTCTGCTTGTTGTTTGACTTTTTCATAAAATTCTAAAAATTGATCATCTGTTAAAGTATTTACTAGTTCTTGAATTATTTTTTCCATAATTATTATCCACCTCTATCATATTAAAATATACCTAAAATTAAGTATATTCAATAAATATCAAGAGTTTTCGACAAAATTAAAATTATTTTTTATTACTAAAAATATAAGAACGTAGTATAATTCTTAATAGGAGTGAAATAATATGGCACTATTTATTATTAAACATCCTTTAATTGATGATAAGTTAACAAGATTACGAAAAAAAGATACCAATAGTAAGATTTTTAAAGAAAATGTTAATGAAATTACGCGATTAATGGCTTATGAAGTTTTTCAGGATTTGAAGTTACAAGAAATTTCAATTGAAACACCAATGGTGGCTACTACTGGTAAGAAAATTGCTCAAGATATTATTCTTGTTCCGGTTTTAAGGGCGGGTTTAGGAATGGTTGATGAAATCTTAGGATTGGTTCCTAATGCTAAAATTGGTCATATTGGTATTTATCGTGATGAAGAATCTTTGCAACCTAAGAAGTATTTAGAAAAAAAACCTAATAATGTGGAAAATAGTTATACAGTAATTTTAGATCCAATGCTAGCAACGGGTGGCACGGCAATAGCTGCAATTGATATTGTTAAACAATGAAAAGTATCACATAATATTAAGTTTATTTGTTTATTAGCTGCCCCCGAGGGAATTGCAAAACTGGAAAAAGCCCATCCTGATATTAATATTTATACAGCAGCAGTTGATGAGAAGCTTAATGAAAATGGTTATATTGTTCCGGGTCTTGGTGATGCAGGAGATCGCTATTTTGATACACAGTAGATAGTTATAATGAAAAATATTAATTGGAAATATGAAAAACAAATAATGATTGTTTTAGGGTTATTAATTTTTATTGGACTCTTAGTAACAATAATTTTTTCTATAATTAATTGATTGTCTTGAAGTTTAATTACTGGTTTTGTTACAACAAGTATTTTTAGTTTATTAAATTATTTGTTATTAATTTTTTTAACTTCGTATACAATCCAACGCGGTCAATCAATTAATAAATTAGGAATAAAGCTACTTTTTTTATTGCGAGTATTATTATATTTAATTCCTGTTTTGATTATTATGCTATTTAATGAATATTTTAATATTTTTAGTAGTATTTTTGGTTTAATACTTGCTTTTCTTGCAACTTTAATTGTTAATATGTATAATGCTTTGATAGAAAAGAGGAACTTGAAGGATGAATCTTAAGATGTATGCAAGTTTTGAATTATGAGATCCGTGGAAACTTGTTCCACAAATAACAACGATTATTTTAACAACTTTAATAATTACTATAATTACTTTAATATATTTTTTAAAAGTAAAAAAACTTGATCCTAAACTTGAACCACAAGGATTAGTATTAATTGTGGAACTTTGTGTTAAAGGTGTTGAAAATTTAATTATTAGTATTTTAGGACCGAGTTTTAAATGATTAACATTATATTTTTTATATTTGTTGTCATATATTATTGTTGGTAATTTGTTAGCAATTGTTGGCTTTGAATCACAGATGACATCGTATACAACAACATTTGCGATGGGATTAGTGACATTTATAGGGATTTATATTTTTGGCATTAAATTTCAAAGATTAGCTTTTTTTAAACGATATTTAAATCCATTAGAATTATTAACGCAATTCGTGCCGTTAGTTTCCATTTCATTTCGACTTTTTGGAAATATTTTAGGTGGCAGTATTATTATGGCGTTGTTGTATCAATTTAGTGATTTAATTTCCCGACAAGTCCCAATTATTGGTCAAGTGAATTTTTTAGCAGGATTTTTAGCACCATTTTTTCATTTTTACTTTGATATCTTTTTTGGTGTTATTCAAGCGGTTATTTTTTCAATTTTAACATTAGTTTATTGAAAATTAGAAATTGGTGATGAAAAATCCGGTAGTAAAGAAGGTGCTATTAATACGCGTGAAGCTGATGGATAATTGATTCATTTAGTTCACAAAATATTTAATATAATATGTAGAGGAGGATAACATAGATGATGACTGTGGAAATAATAAATAGTATTAATACTGTTGGAGCGATTTTGGCTAGTGGTGATGCCTCATCCTCATGGGGCAAATTTATTGGAGCAGGGATTGCTGTTTTAGGTTGTTTTGGTGCGGGGATTGGTCAAGGATATGCTGCTGGTAAAGCTGCTGAGGCAGTAGGAAGAAATCCAGAAGCTAATGGTAAGATTAGAACAATGTTAATTATTGGTTGTGCTATTGCAGAAACTGGTGCTATTTATAGTCTTGTTATTGCATTAATTTTAATATTTGTTGCGTAAGGAATAAGGTTAGATGTTGTTAAGTAATTTAGCAATTTTTTATAAAATTGAACAAGAAAATATTATTAATCAATTATTTCCTAATGTGTGGGTATTCATTGCTCATATTTTGGCAACTGTTGTTTTATTAGTTGTTTTAGGTTTTTTTCTTTATAAACCTTTTAAACAATTAATGCGAAAGCGAAGAAATATTATTAAAGATTTAATTGATGATGCGATTAGAAAACAAACGCAAGCCACAAAATATGAAACAGAAGCTAATTCGTTGTTAAAGGATTCTAAAATGCAATCACAGCAAATTATTGATGATGCTAAAGTGGAAGCTTTAACGCAAAGACAAGAAATTATTAATCAGGCGAGCATTGAGGCGAAGTTAATTGATGAACAATCGCAAAGAGATATTTTAAAAGAACGGATTAAAGCGGAAGAAAACATTCGTCAAGAGATTATTGATGTTGCTTTTAATATGGCGCAAAATATTTTGGAAAAAGAGATTGATCGTGAACAAAATGAAGTTTTGATTGCTGATTTTATTAATGAATTGGATTAGGAGTTAGTTTAATGATTCAAAATTGAGCATGAGCACTATTAAAGTTAGGACAAGAAGAAAAGCAACTTGATATTATGTCTAAACAGTCAATTCATTTAATTAAATTGTTTTTTGAATATCCCCGAATTATTGATATTTTGTCAACTCATAATTTAGAAAAACAAAAACAAAGAAAGATTATTGATAAAATTTTTCAAGATAAAGCTAATGATATTTTTGTTAATTTTTTTAAATTATTAATTGATCGCAATAATTTTCGGCAAGTAAGATTAATTCTTAAAGTGTTTCGTAATCTGTGCAATGAAAGAGCAAATGTTTTTTATGGGATTGTTTTTTCAACGATAAAATTGCAACAAGAAGTTATTGATAAAATTGAGAAGAAAATTGGAAAAATTTTACAACAAAAAGTGGAATTAGTTAATAAAATTGATCTTAGTTTAATTGCGGGTATAAAAGTAAAAGTTCAAGATCAAATTTTTGATGGTTCAATAAAAGGACGGTTATTAGCGATGAAACGAAATATTGAAAATAAGTAAGGCAGGTGATATTGATGTCATTTAAGGTAAATGAAATTGCTGATGTAATTAAAAGTCAAATTAAACATTATGGTAAAAAGATGGAATTAAGTGAAGAAGGTAGTGTTATTAGCGTCGGTGATGGAATTGCTGTGCTTCATGGTTTAGATAAAGCGATGCTGGGTGAATTATTACTTTTTGATAATGATGTTTATGGCATGGTTTTAAACTTAGAAGAAGATGCTGTCGGTGTTGTTTTAATGGGTGATGATACTTATATTAAAGAAGGCGATGCTGTTAAACGCACGAAACAAGTTGTTGAAACTGTTGTTGGTGATGAGTTACTAGGAAGAGTTGTTAATGCCTTAGGGCAACCGATTGATGGTAAAGGAGCGATTAAAAGTAAAAAGAAACGCCCTGTTGAAAGAATTGCCCCGGGGGTTATGACACGACAATCAGTTGATGAATCATTACAAACAGGTATTTTAGCAATTGATGCGATGATTCCTATTGGTAAGGGACAACGAGAATTAATTATTGGTGATCGCCAAACTGGTAAAACCGCCATTGCGATTGATACGATTTTGAATCAACAAGGGAAAGATGTTAATTGTGTTTATGTTGCCATTGGTCAAAAATCTTCTACTGTTGCACAAATTGTGGAACGATTAAAACAAACGGGAGCAATGAGTTATACGACAATTGTTGCTGCTGGGGCCAGTGAATTAGCACCATTACAATATTTAGCACCATATACGGGTATTACTATTGCTGAGGAATGAATGGAACAAGGGAAAGATGTTTTAATTGTTTATGATGATTTAAGTAAGCATGCGATTGCATATCGGACAATGGCCTTGTTGTTACGAAGACCACCAGGAAGAGAAGCATATCCGGGTGATGTTTTTTACTTGCATTCACGATTATTGGAACGAGCAGCAAGGTTAAATAAAGATAATGGTTCAATTACAGCGTTACCAATTATTGAAACGCAAGCTGGTGATATTTCAGCTTATATTCCGACAAATGTTATTTCTATTACGGATGGTCAAATTTTTTTAACTAGTCAATTATTTAATGGGGGGATTCGCCCTGCTGTTGATCTTGGACTTTCAGTTTCGCGAGTTGGTAGTGCTGCTCAAATTAAGGCCATTAAGCAGGTTGCGGGAACATTAAAGTTAGAATTAGCCCAATATAATGAATTACAAGCTTTTGCCCAATTTGGTTCGGACTTAGATGAGATGACAAAAAGGGTTTTAGAACATGGCCAACGAGCAATTGATATTTTAAAACAAACACAATATAGTCCATTATCACAAACTAATCAGGCAATTTTATTATTAGCAATTAATTTACGAAGAATTCAATGAGTTCCTTTAGATAAGATTTTATTGTTTAAAGAAAATATTATTAATTATTTTAAAAATAATAAAGAAGCTCATAAGATATATCAAGAATTAAAAAAGGTTAAAGCCTTTTCTAAAGAGTTAAAAAGTAAAGTTGATACGGAAATTATTAAAGTAGTTTATCATTTAGTTAGTAAAATTGATAAATATGAAATTACTAGTTATGGGACAAAAGAACAATGAGAATTGTTATTGATTCAAGGTAAAATTAAAGTTAAAAAAGGTCGTCATTAATAGTTATGCCCCAAGATTTTCGGATTAAAAATCGTATTCAAACAATTAATACGATTGGTAAAATTTCTCGTGCTTTACAATTAGTATCAACAGCAAAATTGAAAAAAGCTAGTAAAAGAATTCAAGAGATTAGACCTTATAGTGAAGAAATGTATGATGTTTTTCATCATATTATTAGTAATACTAATGATTCCATATATTTACAAAAAGATGGTGGGTCCCATCTCCGAACAGTATGAATTATTATTAATTCTAATATTGGTCTTTGTGCTGGTTATAACTATAATATTCATAAATTAGTCATCCCGAAAATTAAAAAAAGTGATTTATTAATTGTAATTGGTGCGAAAGGGATTAGTTATTATCAAAATCGTGATTATAATGTCATTAGTAGTTATTCTAATTTAGATTTAAATTTTGAATATCATCAAGCACAAGAAATTGGCTTTCAAGTTTTAAGTATGTTTAATAATAAAGAAATTGAACGGATTAAATTAGTTTATACAAAATTTATTAATAGTATTTCGTTTCAACCAACAGTATTGCAATTGTTACCGATTGCTAAAATTAATGCTCAGCAAAATTCATTATTTGAGTTTGAGCCGGATGCGCAAACGGTATTAGAAACAACAATTTTACTATATTTAAATACTATTATTTATAGTGCCATTAGTGAATCACAAGTATCGGAACAAGCATCAAGAAGGTTAGCAATGGAAAATGCTACTAATAATGCTAATGAGTTGAAAGATAATTTAACATTGCAATATAATCGTTCTCGTCAAGCTAAAATAACGCAAGAGATTGCGGAAATTATTGCTGCGGCTGATAGTACAAATTAGGAAAGGAGACAATTTATGAAAAAAGTTGAAAAACAAAAGCATAATGAAGGTAAAGTTATTCAAATTTTAGGACCAGTTATTGATATTCGTTTTTCGCATAACAATTTACCTAATTTGTATAATGCCGTGGAAATTGATAATCATGGTGAAAAATTAGTTGTTGAAGTAATGCAAGCATTAGGCGATGATATTGTGAGAACAATTTCAATGGGACCAACAGAAGGATTAACTAGAGGTTTAAAAGCGATGGATACTGGAAAAGCAATTATGGTTCCTGTAGGAAAAGAAACTTTAGGAAGAATTTTTAATGTTTTAGGTGAACCGTTAGATGGCTCAATAATTCCCAAAGGAACGCGAAGAATGCCGATTCATCGTGTTGCTCCGAGTTATGAAGAACAAAGTACAACAGCGGAAATTTTAGAGACAGGAATAAAAGTGATTGATTTGTTAGTTCCATATGCTCGTGGTGGTAAGATTGGTCTTTTTGGTGGCGCTGGTGTTGGTAAAACGGTTTTGGTGCAAGAATTAATTAATAACATTGCTAAAGAACATGGTGGAATTTCTGTTTTTGCTGGTGTTGGTGAACGAACTCGTGAAGGGAATGATTTGTATTATGAAATGATTGAAGCTAATGTTATTAATAAAACGGCATTAGTTTTTGGACAAATGAATGAACCTCCGGGTGCAAGAATGCGAGTGGCATTAACAGGATTAACAATGGCTGAGTATTTTCGTGATGAGCAAAATCAAGATGTGTTATTGTTTATTGATAATATTTTTCGTTTTACTCAGGCTGGAAGTGAAGTTTCGGCTTTATTAGGAAGAATGCCTTCAGCAGTGGGCTATCAGCCAACTTTAGCAACAGAAATGGGAGCTTTACAAGAAAGAATTACTTCAACAAAGAAAGGTTCAATTACATCGGTACAAGCAATTTATGTTCCCGCTGATGATTTAACCGATCCGGCTCCAGCAACTACTTTTAGTCATTTAGATGCGAGAACGGTATTAGATCGTAGTATTGCGGCTTTAGGGATTTATCCAGCGATTGACCCTTTAAGTTCTTCTTCACGATTATTAGATCCAGAAGTTGTTGGTCAGGAACATTATCAAGTTGCTAGAAAAGTGCAACAAATTTTACAAAGATTTAAAGAATTACAAGATATTATTGCAATTTTGGGAATGGAAGAATTATCGGATGAAGATAAATTGCTTGTTAATCGTGCTAGAAAGATTCGGAATTTTTTATCCCAGTCATTTTCGGTTGCTGAAAAATTTACGGGAATGAAAGGTAGTTATGTTCCGATAGCAAAAACGATTCAAGGTTTTAAAGAAATATTAGCTGGTAAACATGATAAATTACCAGAACAAGCGTTTTTATTTGTTGGTAGCATTGAAGAGGCGGTGCTAAGGCTAAAGAATTAGCAGAGGGTTAAAATAATGGCGATAAAACTAAAAATTATAACACCATTAGGAATTTTCTTTGATGATGTTGTTGAAATTGTAACTGTTAAAACTACTGAAGGTTATATCGGAATTTTAGAACATCATATTCCTATTGTTGCTAATTTAGAAATAGCACAAATGTTTGTTAAACAACATAAAAAAACTTATAAGTTACTTATTTCTTCGGGAATATTATATTCAACAAAGAAAGAAGTTAAAATTTTAACTGATTATATTGAATATGATGATAAAGCGAAAAATAATTTATTACAGTTAGCAAAAGATCGGCATACTAAGATAACTAATTTTTAGCAGAAGGGAGTTTATTTGTGGATACGGCGTTATCAATTCATTTAATTAAAATTGCGATTTATTTAATTGCTTTTTTGTTTTCTAGTGTGGGAACTAGTGCTGTATTATGAAATAGTATTTTGAATCCTAAAAAACCTCGTGAGGCGGTGCTATTTTATTTTCTTGTTACCTTGATGTTAACATATTTGGTAGGTAGTTTGTTTATTGCTTTTTTAGGGGTTGAATTGTGAATAAAGTAATAATTTAATTAAAATACCTAACATTGTATAATGTTAGGTATTTTTGTTTAGAGAAATTATTTTTAATTTTGTCGAAAACTCTTGATATTTATTGAATATACTTAATTTTAGGTATATTTTTAATATGATAGAGATGGATAATAATTATGGAAAAAATAATTCAAGAACTAGTAAATACTTTAACAGATGATCAATTTTTAGAATTTTATGAAAAAGTCAAACAACAAGCAGAATTAATAAAAAAACAAAAACGGTTAAATGAAATTGATCAAAAATTTAGAGCGCAAGGTATTAAATGCCCTAAATGTGAATCTTACCATTGCGTTAAAAATGGACATAATTCAGAAAATAAAAATATTTATGTAAAAATTGCCGTGCAAGTTTTGACGCTTTTTGTAATCATTTTATTTATTGAAATCATTTAAATTATGAACAATGAAATTTATTGATTCAAATTTCATTGCTGGGGCAATCTAGTAAAACAATTTCTCGTTTTATTAAAACTACATTAAAAACTGCTTGATATAATCGTCAAAAATTAATGAAATCAAAACAATTAGAAAATACCCAATTAAAATTTAAAAAATTATCTGGTAAAATCCAAATCAATGAAACATTTATTAAAGAAATCCATAAAGGAAATTTCAAATATAAAACTGATCCACGAAGAATTCACCTTGACCCATTCGCAACTAATACTAAATGCTGTATTCAAATGGCAATTGATAATAATAACAATATTTATGTTAAATCCACAAACACCAAACGTTTACAAAAACAATGAGTTATTGAAAATATGAACAAAGAATTAATTAACGAAAATTCAATTATTACTTCTGATATGCAAAAATTATATTTTTTAGTAGCAAAACAAACAAATTCTACTTTATGTGTAACTAAAACAACAATTAATCCTGAAGCTAGTTATCGTAACTTAAATAAAATCAGTAAATTACAATCTAGTCTTAAAGAAGCCTTAATTCATTATCATGGTTTAGGTTTTACTAATATTCAAAATTATTTAAATCTCTGAAAATGAAAATACCAACATAAGGGTTTAACTCCAAACCAACAAACAGCGGTATTATATTTTAATAGACTTCTTGCAAAATTAATTTAAAATATAATTGAATTGTTGTTTTTAATAAAAAGGTGGAATTTAAATGAAATTTAAAAAAAATAATCAAATAAGTGATAAAAATTTTTTAAGATTAACTGGTATTAAACATACTACTTTTAATAAAATGCTAGAAATTTTAAAAATAGAAGAATTAAAAAAGAGATTTCGTCGCGGAAGAACCAATAAATTATCATTAGAAAATCGTATTTTAATGACTTTAGAATATTGAAGAGAATATAGAACTTATTTTCATATTGCAAAAAGTTATGATATTAGTGAAAGTAGTTGTTATAGAAATATCAAATGAATTGAAGACACTTTAATAAAACACCCTAATTTTCAACAACTTACTGGTCAAAAATCACTATTAAAAGATTATTTCAAAGATAAGACTGTTATAATTGATGTAACTGAAAGCCAAATCCAACGCCCAAAAAAAGACAAAAACAGCACTACTCAGGAAAAAAGAAAAAACACACAATAAAAACACAAGTTATAATTGAAAAAGATAGTAAAAAAATTATTAGTTCTGATTTTTCTTATGGTAAAAACCATGACTTTAAAATTTTAAAAGATTCAAAAATTAAATTTTTACCAGAAACAACTGTTTTAGTGGATTTAGGTTATCAAGGCATACAAAAAATTAATCATAATGTTTTAATTCCTAAAAGAAAATCAAAGAAAAACCCTTTAAATAAAGAAGAAAAGCAAAATAATGAGCGAATTTCAAAAATGAGAATTGTTATTGAAAATGTTTTTGCTATACTTAAAAAATTTAAAATTATTAGTGAAAAATATCGAAATCGTAGAAAAAGATTTGCTTTAAGATTTAATTTAATAGCTTCAATTTATAATTTACAACTATTAGTTTAAATATATTTGATAATTTAAAATTTCAGTCTTTTTTTATTGTAAATAATAATTTTTATTATGTTTTAATGACAAAATATTTGTAAAAATAATCTAAAAATTATTTTAATAACACTTTTATATTTATTTTAAATTTAAAAATTATAATTATCATATTAATTTTGCAAGAAGTCTAATGTATAAAAAAGTTAAAGTAAAAATAGTAATTTTACATAAAAGCCTTTTAAAATTATCAAGTTGATGATTTTTTTTATTTTATCAAGAGTTTTCGACAAAATTAAAATAATTTGTTTGTTTTGCTACTAAAAAATATAATTTTTGCATATCAGAAGTAATAATTGAATTTTCGTTAATTAATTCTTTGTTCATATTTTCAATAACTCATTGTTTTTGTAAACGTTTGGTGTTTGTGGATTTAACATAAATATTAGACTTCTTGCAAAATTAATTTAAAATATAATTGAATTGTTGTTTTTAATAAAAAGGTGGAATTTAAATGAAATTTAAAAAAAATAATCAAATAAGTGATAAAAATTTTTTAAGATTAACTGGTATTAAACATACTACTTTTAATAAAATGCTAGAAATTTTAAAAATAGAAGAATTAAAAAAGAGATTTCGTCGCGGAAGAACCAATAAATTATCATTAGAAAATCGTATTTTAATGACTTTAGAATATTGAAGAGAATATAGAACTTATTTTCATATTGCAAAAAGTTATGATATTAGTGAAAGTAGTTGTTATAGAAATATCAAATGAATTGAAGACACTTTAATAAAACACCCTAATTTTCAACAACTTACTGGTCAAAAATCACTATTAAAAGATTATTTCAAAGATAAGACTGTTATAATTGATGTAACTGAAAGCCAAATCCAACGCCCAAAAAAAGACAAAAACAGCACTACTCAGGAAAAAAGAAAAAACACACAATAAAAACACAAGTTATAATTGAAAAAGATAGTAAAAAAATTATTAGTTCTGATTTTTCTTATGGTAAAAACCATGACTTTAAAATTTTAAAAGATTCAAAAATTAAATTTTTACCAGAAACAACTGTTTTAGTGGATTTAGGTTATCAAGGCATACAAAAAATTAATCATAATGTTTTAATTCCTAAAAGAAAATCAAAGAAAAACCCTTTAAATAAAGAAGAAAAGCAAAATAATGAGCGAATTTCAAAAATGAGAATTGTTATTGAAAATGTTTTTGCTATACTTAAAAAATTTAAAATTATTAGTGAAAAATATCGAAATCGTAGAAAAAGATTTGCTTTAAGATTTAATTTAATAGCTTCAATTTATAATTTACAACTATTAGTTTAAATATATTTGATAATTTAAAATTTCAGTCTTTTTTTATTGTAAATAATAATTTTTATTATGTTTTAATGACAAAATATTTGTAAAAATAATCTAAAAATTATTTTAATAACACTTTTATATTTATTTTAAATTTAAAAATTATAATTATCATATTAATTTTGCAAGAAGTCTATTGTTATTATTATCAATTGCCATTTGAATACAGCATTTAGTATTAGTTGCGAATGGGTCAAGGTGAATTCTTCGTGGATCAGTTTTATATTTGAAATTTCCTTTATGGATTTCTTTAATAAATGTTTCATTGATTTGGATTTTACCAGATAATTTTTTAAATTTTAATTGGGTATTTTCTAATTGTTTTGATTTCATTAATTTTTGACGATTATATCAAGCAGTTTTTAATGTAGTTTTAATAAAACGAGAAATTGTTTTACTAGATTGCCCCAGCAATGAAATTTGAATCAATAAATTTCATTGTTCATAATTTAAATGATTTCAATAAATAAAATGATTACAAAAAGCGTCAAAACTTGCACGACAATTTTTACATAAATATTTTTGTTTTCCTTCTGAATTATGTCCATTTTTAACGCAATGGTAAGATTCACATTTAGGGCATTTAATACCTTGCGCTCTAAATTTTTGATCAATTTCATTTAACCGTTTTTGTTTTTTTATTAATTCTGCTTGTTGTTTGACTTTTTCATAAAATTCTAAAAATTGATCATCTGTTAAAGTATTTACTAGTTCTTGAATTATTTTTTCCATAATTATTATCCACCTCTATCATATTAAAATATACCTAAAATTAAGTATATTCAATAAATATCAAGAGTTTTCGACAAAATTAAAAACAAATTCTACTTTATGTGTAACTAAAACAACAATTAATCCTGAAGCTAGTTATCGTAACTTAAATAAAATCAGTAAATTACAATCTAGTCTTAAAGAAGCCTTAATTCATTATCATGGTTTAGGTTTTACTAATATTCAAAATTATTTAAATCTCTGAAAATGAAAATACCAACATAAGGGTTTAACTCCAAACCAACAAACAGCGGTATTATATTTTAATGTATAAAAAAGTTAAAGTAAAAATAGTAATTTTACATAAAAGCCTTTTAAAATTATCAAGTTGATGTTTTAATTTTGTCGAAAACTCTTGATATTTATTGAATATACTTAATTTTAGGTATATTTTAATATGATAGAGGTGGATAATAATTATGGAAAAAATAATTCAAGAACTAGTAAATACTTTAACAGATGATCAATTTTTAGAATTTTATGAAAAAGTCAAACAACAAGCAGAATTAATAAAAAAACAAAAACGGTTAAATGAAATTGATCAAAAATTTAGAGCGCACGGTATTAAATGCCCTAAATGTGAATCTTACCATTGCGTTAAAAATGGACATAATTCAGAAGGAAAACAAAAATATTTATGTAAAAATTGTCGTGCAAGTTTTGACGCTTTTCGTAATCATTTTATTTATTGAAGTCATTTAAATTATGAACAATGAAATTTATTAGACTTCTTGCAAAATTAATTTAAAATATAATTGAATTGTTGTTTTTAATAAAAAGGTGGAATTTAAATGAAATTTAAAAAAAATAATCAAATAAGTGATAAAAATTTTTTAAGATTAACTGGTATTAAACATACTACTTTTAATAAAATGCTAGAAATTTTAAAAATAGAAGAATTAAAAAAGAGATTTCGTCGCGGAAGAACCAATAAATTATCATTAGAAAATCGTATTTTAATGACTTTAGAATATTGAAGAGAATATAGAACTTATTTTCATATTGCAAAAAGTTATGATATTAGTGAAAGTAGTTGTTATAGAAATATCAAATGAATTGAAGACACTTTAATAAAACACCCTAATTTTCAACAACTTACTGGTCAAAAATCACTATTAAAAGATTATTTCAAAGATAAGACTGTTATAATTGATGTAACTGAAAGCCAAATCCAACGCCCAAAAAAAGACAAAAACAGCACTACTCAGGAAAAAAGAAAAAACACACAATAAAAACACAAGTTATAATTGAAAAAGATAGTAGACTTCTTGCAAAATTAATATGATAATTATAATTTTTAAATTTAAAATAAATATAAAAGTGTTATTAAAATAATTTTTAGATTATTTTTACAAATATTTTGTCATTAAAACATAATAAAAATTATTATTTACAATAAAAAAAGACTGAAATTTTAAATTATCAAATATATTTAAACTAATAGTTGTAAATTATAAATTGAAGCTATTAAATTAAATCTTAAAGCAAATCTTTTTCTACGATTTCGATATTTTTCACTAATAATTTTAAATTTTTTAAGTATAGCAAAAACATTTTCAATAACAATTCTCATTTTTGAAATTCGCTCATTATTTTGCTTTTCTTCTTTATTTAAAGGGTTTTTCTTTGATTTTCTTTTAGGAATTAAAACATTATGATTAATTTTTTGTATGCCTTGATAACCTAAATCCACTAAAACAGTTGTTTCTGGTAAAAATTTAATTTTTGAATCTTTTAAAATTTTAAAGTCATGGTTTTTACCATAAGAAAAATCAGAACTAATAATTTTTTTACTATCTTTTTCAATTATAACTTGTGTTTTTATTGTGTGTTTTTTCTTTTTTCCTGAGTAGTGCTGTTTTTGTCTTTTTTTGGGCGTTGGATTTGGCTTTCAGTTACATCAATTATAACAGTCTTATCTTTGAAATAATCTTTTAATAGTGATTTTTGACCAGTAAGTTGTTGAAAATTAGGGTGTTTTATTAAAGTGTCTTCAATTCATTTGATATTTCTATAACAACTACTTTCACTAATATCATAACTTTTTGCAATATGAAAATAAGTTCTATATTCTCTTCAATATTCTAAAGTCATTAAAATACGATTTTCTAATGATAATTTATTGGTTCTTCCGCGACGAAATCTCTTTTTTAATTCTTCTATTTTTAAAATTTCTAGCATTTTATTAAAAGTAGTATGTTTAATACCAGTTAATCTTAAAAAATTTTTATCACTTATTTGATTATTTTTTTTAAATTTCATTTAAATTCCACCTTTTTATTAAAAACAACAATTCAATTATATTTTAAATTAATTTTGCAAGAAGTCTAGTAAAAAAATTATTAGTTCTGATTTTTCTTATGGTAAAAACCATGACTTTAAAATTTTAAAAGATTCAAAAATTAAATTTTTACCAGAAACAACTGTTTTAGTGGATTTAGGTTATCAAGGCATACAAAAAATTAATCATAATGTTTTAATTCCTAAAAGAAAATCAAAGAAAAACCCTTTAAATAAAGAAGAAAAGCAAAATAATGAGCGAATTTCAAAAATGAGAATTGTTATTGAAAATGTTTTTGCTATACTTAAAAAATTTAAAATTATTAGTGAAAAATATCGAAATCGTAGAAAAAGATTTGCTTTAAGATTTAATTTAATAGCTTCAATTTATAATTTACAACTATTAGTTTAAATATATTTGATAATTTAAAATTTCAGTCTTTTTTTATTGTAAATAATAATTTTTATTATGTTTTAATGACAAAATATTTGTAAAAATAATCTAAAAATTATTTTAATAACACTTTTATATTTATTTTAAATTTAAAAATTATAATTATCATATTAATTTTGCAAGAAGTCTATTGATTCAAATTTCATTGCTGGGGCAATCTAGTAAAACAATTTCTCGTTTTATTAAAACTACATTAAAAACTGCTTGATATAATCGTCAAAAATTAATGAAATCAAAACAATTAGAAAATACCCAATTAAAATTTAAAAAATTATCTGGTAAAATCCAAATCGATGAAACATTCATTAAAGAAATCCATAAAGGAAATTTCAAATATAAAACTGATCCACGAAGAATTCACCTTGACCCATTCGCAACTAATACTAAATGCTGTATTCAAATGGCAATTGATAATAATAACAATATTTATGTTAAATCCACAAACACCAAACGTTTACAAAAACAATGAGTTATTGAAAATATGAACAAAGAATTAATTAACGAAAATTCAATTATTACTTCTGATATGCAAAAATTATATTTTTTAGTAGCAAAACAAACAAATTCTACTTTATGTGTAACTAAAACAACAATTAATCCTGAAGCTAGTTATCGTAACTTAAATAAAATCAGTAAATTACAATCTAGTCTTAAAGAAGCCTTAATTCATTATCATGGTTTAGGTTTTACTAATATTCAAAATTATTTAAATCTCTGAAAATGAAAATACCAACATAAGGGTTTAACTCCAAACCAACAAACAGCGGTATTATATTTTAATGTATAAAAAAGTTAAAGTAAAAATAGTAATTTTACATAAAAGCCTTTTAAAATTATCAAGTTGATGATTTTTTTTATTTTATCAAGAGTTTTCGACAAAATTAAAAAGTTGATGATTTTTTTTATTTTATCAAGAGTTTTCGACAAAATTAAAAGAAATTATTGTTTTTCTAGGAGGGCTATTTTCCCCATATCAGCAATGGCAACATAAGGTAAATTACGGAGTTTTTCTTGATAATCAAGACCATAACCAATAAGAAATTCTTGGGGGGCTTTAAAACCGGTTCAATCAGCGTTAAGTTCTACCTTTCTTCCTTTAGTTTTGTCTAGTAATGTTACCATTTTTACGGTTTTAGCTCCTTTTAGAAATAAATATTCTTTGATGGTTAATAAACTGGCACCACTTTCAATGATATCTTCAATAATTAAAATATCACGATTAGTAATATCTTGGTTAATGTCCATGATAATTTGTGGTGTGCTACTAGCTTCGGTTCCACCGTGGAAAGAAGCAATCGCCATAAAGTCAATTTCACATTCAATTGTTAAGTGACTAATAAATTCAGCTAAAAAGGGAATACATCCTTTAAGAATTCCTAAAAGAATAATTGTTGAGTCGTTAGCTTGATAGTATTTACTAATTTCTAATGCTAACGCTTTAGTTCGTTCAATTATTTGTTGATGGGTAAATAAAATTTCTTTGACCGCAGGATGTTTTTCCATTAATAAGCTCCTTATTTTTTTAGGTATGTTAATATTTTACCGTTTTTTTTGTTTATTTTAGTAGTTTTTTTTTTAATTTTGTCGAAAACTCTTGATATTTATTGAATATACTTAATTTTAGGTATATTTTTAATATGATAGAGGGGGATAATAATTATGGAAAAAATAATTCAAGAACTAGTAAATACTTTAACAGATGATCAATTTTTAGAATTTTATGAAAAAGTCAAACAACAAGCAGAATTAATAAAAAAACAAAAACGGTTAAATGAAATTGATCAAAAATTTAGAGCGCAAGGTATTAAATGCCCTAAATGTGAATCTTACCATTGCGTTAAAAATGGACATAATTCAGAAGGAAAACAAAAATATTTATGTAAAAATTGCCGTGCAAGTTTTGACGCTTTTCGTAATCATTTTATTTATTGAAGTCATTTAAATTATGAACAATGAAATTTATTGATTCAAATTTCATTGCTGGGGCAATCTAGTAAAACAATTTCTCGTTTTATTAAAACTACATTAAAAACTGCTTGATATAATCGTCAAAAATTAATGAAATCAAAACAATTAGAAAATACCCAATTAAAATTTAAAAAATTATCTGGTAAAATCCAAATCGATGAAACATTTATTAAAGAAATCCATAAAGGAAATTTCAAATATAAAACTGATCCACGAAGAATTCACCTTGACCCATTCGCAACTAATACTAAATGCTGTATTCAAATGGCAATTGATAATAATAACAATATTTATGTTAAATCCACAAACACCAAACGTTTACAAAAACAATGAGTTATTGAAAATATGAACAAAGAATTAATTAACGAAAATTCAATTATTACTTCTGATATGCAAAAATTATATTTTTTAGTAGCAAAACAAACAAATTCTACTTTATGTGTAACTAAAACAACAATTAATCCTGAAGCTAGTTATCGTAACTTAAATAAAATCAGTAAATTACAATCTAGTCTTAAAGAAGCCTTAATTCATTATCATGGTTTAGGTTTTACTAATATTCAAAATTATTTAAATCTCTGAAAATGAAAATACCAACATAAGGGTTTAACTCCAAACCAACAAACAGCGGTATTATATTTTAATGTATAAAAAAGTTAAAGTAAAAATAGTAATTTTACATAAAAGCCTTTTAAAATTATCAAGTTGATGATTTTTTTTATTTTATCAAGAGTTTTCGACAAAATTAAAAGTTTTTTTAATCATTTTTTAATTTTCTTTTTTGAATAATTCTTTGTTTAGCAAATTTTGTATTATTAGGTAATAGGTGCTGTCAAGTATTTTTATTACTAGTAAAAGTAATCATAATTAGTTCACTATATAATTGTTTAATAATATTGCCTTGATGTTCTTTAATAATTTTATTAATTAGTTTTTGCTGTTCGTATGGGAAAGAAATTGTATATTCATAAATTATTTCTAGCGGATATAATTTAAGGTTTAAAAATAATTTTTGTAATCCAAATTTATAGGCATGAATTAATCGTGATTTTCCTAAAAGGATTTTTCCAAAATAGCGAATGTTTAAAACAACGATATTAGTAATATTTTGTTTTTGTAAATAACTAAGCATTGCAAATCCTGCGGTTCTGATCGGTTCTTTATCGTCATCATATTTTTGGATTTCATTATTATTGGTAATATAGCAATAACAATTGTGTGTCGCTTTGGGGTCTAAATATTGATTAATGAATTGTTGGGCGTCTTTTTCGGTGGTAACATATTTAATAAGACAAATAAAACGCGAATTTTTAATTGTATATTCAATTTTGTGAAGAGCATCATCAATAACTTTCATTGTTTTTCACCGTTATTTCGTTTTAATTTTTATTTTGTTTAGTGTTATGATAGCATTAATAGTGGAAAATACATATAGAGGAGACTAAGAGATGTTACAAGAATTATTAGAAAAAGCGAAAATCGAATTACAGTCATTAGAAAATAAACGCCGGTTAATTTTTCCTGAGGGTACCAATTCAAAAATTCAAGAAGTAGCACTCAAATTAAAAAGTGATAATTATATTGAACCAATTTTATGTTTTGAAAATAAGATAGATATTCCTAAAAGTTTGTTAGGAGCAGGTATTAAAACGATTGCGATTGATGATAGTTTAACACTAATGAATTAGCCCAACAGTTGTTTACAATGCGTAAAAATAAAATTACTTTAGAAAAAGCTCAAGAATTAGTTCAAGAAACTAACTATTTTGCAACAATGCAATTAAAGAATAATAATGCTGATTGTTTGTTAGGGGGGATTGAGTATGCAACAAAAAATATTTTAGTCCCAGCATTACAAATTATTAAAACAACAAAAGATGTAGCCATTGCATCAAGTGCTAATTTACTAGTTAAAGATAATCAATGGTATATATTTACTGATATTTCTTTAAATATTGACCCAACTACTGAACAATTAGTAAGTATTACAAAATCAGCAATTAATTTAGCTCATAAATTGGGCATAAAATTGCCACAAGTAGCAATGTTATCTTTTTCTACTGCTAGTAGTGAATTGGTTATTAAAGTTCAAGAGGCAAAACAAAGGATGATATTATATTACAAAAAGAAAATTTTGATGCTTTAATTGAGGGTGAAATGCAGTTTGATAGTGCTTTATTAGAAGAAGTACGAATCAAAAAAAATGCCTTATTCAAAGATGAAAGGTAGTGCGGATATTTTTGTATTTCCTAATTTAGATGCTGGTAATATTGGTTATAAAATTGCTGAACGATTAGGGCAATATCATGCTGTTGGACCAATGATTTTAGGTTTAAATCAAATTGTTAGTGAGATTTATCACGCGGGTGGTCAACAGTGGAAGATATTTATTTGACAGCGATTTTAACAGCTTGAAGATCAATTTAAAAGATTAATGAAAGGAAATAAAATAATGCTATCTAATTTAAAGAAAAAAATTTTAGTTATTAATGCTGGTTCAAGTTCAATTAAGTTTCAGTTATATGAAATAACAGCAAATAAAGAATTTAATCCAATTTGTAAGGGATTAGCAGAAAGAATTTTTGTTGATGGTAAAACGACGATTAAATATAATAATAATGAATTTGTTAGTGATACCCCGTTATCAAATCATAATGTGGCCGCAGAAGTTATTTTAGAACTTTTAAAGTCACAAAATGTGATTCAAAATTTTAATGAAATTATTGCTGTGGGGCATCGCATTGTTCATGGCGGTGAAAAAATCAAAGAAAGTGTCATTGTTAATGATGATATTACAAAGATAATTGCTGAAAATATTAAGTTGGCACCGTTACATAATCCTGCGGGGTTAAGTACTTTAAAAGCATTTCAAGCGGTTGCTAACTGTCCACATATTGCTGTTTTTGATACAACATTTCATACTACAATGCCAAAAATAAATTATATTTATCCCGTACCATATAATTGATATACTGACTATAATGTTAGAAGGTATGGATTTCATGGTATTAGTTATCATTATATTATTAATAAACTAAGTTTGATTCTTAATAAACCAGTTAGCAATATTAATGCGATTGTTTGTCATTTAGGAAATGGTGCTAGTATTTGTGCCATTAAAAATGGGAAATCATATAATACATCAATGGGATTTACACCTTTAGCAGGATTAATGATGGGTTCTCGTAGTGGTGATATTGATCCAGCGATTCATCAATATATTGCTGAACAATTAAATTTAGATATTGTTGGTGTTGTTAATAAACTAAATAATGAATCTGGTTTATTAGGAATTAGTCAAATTTCTTCTGATACGAGAGAAGTTAGTCGGGTTGCTAAGGATGGTAATATTCAAGCACAATTTACCTTGGAATTATATGCTAAAAGAGTTGTTGATTATATTACTCAGTATCAAAATGATTTGGATAATAAGGTTGATGCGATTGTTTTTACGGCTGGTATTGGTGAAAATAGTGCTTTAATTCGAGAAATGATTATTAAAAATATTAAAACTATGGCGTTAGATTATAATCGTGGTAAGAATAGTCAATCATATGATGATTATTTACAAATATCTAATGATTTGAGTTCGGTGGCTATTTATGCGATTCGAACTAATGAGGAATTAATGATTTGTGAAGAGACATATCGGTTATTAAATAATATCAATTAAATTAACATATTTTTTTAATTTTGTCGAAAACTCTTGATAAAATAAAAAAAATCATCAACTTGATAATTTTAAAAGGCTTTTATGTAAAATTACTATTTTTACTTTAACTTTTTTATACATTAAAATATAATACCGCTGTTTGTTGGTTTGGAGTTAAACCCTTATGTTGGTATTTTCATTTTCAGAGATTTAAATAATTTTGAATATTAGTAAAACCTAAACCATGATAATGAATTAAGGTTTCTTTAAGACTAGATTGTAATTTACTGATTTTATTTAAGTTACGATAACTAGCTTCAGGATTAATTGTTGTTTTAGTTACACATAAAGTAGAATTTGTTTGTTTTGCTACTAAAAAATATAATTTTTGCATATCAGAAGTAATAATTGAATTTTCGTTAATTAATTCTTTGTTCATATTTTCAATAACTCATTGTTTTTGTAAACGTTTGGTGTTTGTGGATTTAACATAAATATTGTTATTATATTATTATCAATTGCCATTTGAATACAGCATTTAGTATTAGTTGCGAATGGGTCAAGGTGAATTCTTCGTGGATCAGTTTTATATTTGAAATTTCCTTTATGGATTTCTTTAATAAATGTTTCATCGATTTGGATTTTACCAGATAATTTTTTAAATTTTAATTGGGTATTTTCTAATTGTTTTGATTTCATTAATTTTTGACGATTATATCAAGCAGTTTTTAATGTAGTTTTAATAAAACGAGAAATTGTTTTACTAGATTGCCCCAGCAATGAAATTTGAATCAATAAATTTCATTGTTCATAATTTAAATGACTTCAATAAATAAAATGATTACGAAAAGCGTCAAAACTTGCACGGCAATTTTTACATAAATATTTTTGTTTTCCTTCTGAATTATGTCCATTTTTAACGCAATGGTAAGATTCACATTTAGGGCATTTAATACCTTGCGCTCTAAATTTTTGATCAATTTCATTTAACCGTTTTTGTTTTTTTATTAATTCTGCTTGTTGTTTGACTTTTTCATAAAATTCTAAAAATTGATCATCTGTTAAAGTATTTACTAGTTCTTGAATTATTTTTTCCATAATTATTATCCACCTCTATCATATTAAAAATATACCTAAAATTAAGTATATTCAATAAATATCAAGAGTTTTCGACAAAATTAAAACAAATAAGTACGAGGTCGCGTTTAGTTTTCTTAGGTATTTTTTAAAAAAGAAAAAATAATCATTTACTATAAATTGTTTCAATATGCAAATTAAGTATATATTTCTTATGTATGATTTTTGTTGTAAAAAATTATTTTAATGTTGTTTTTATAAGCATTTTACTTAGTTTTTATAACCTTTTATTAAGATTATGTTTGTTAATATTAAATATTTTGTTTTATTACTTATTTTTCAAATAAAACAATAATTAAATTGTAGTTACTTTTCTTTCAAAATTAATCAAATATTTCTCTACCTAACAAAACTTTACGCGTCCAGGAAAACAAAAATATTTATGTAAAAATTGCCGTGCAAGTTTTGACGCTTTTCGTAATCATTTTATTTATTAGACTTCTTGCAAAATTAATTTAAAATATAATTGAATTGTTGTTTTTAATAAAAAGGTGGAATTTAAATGAAATTTAAAAAAAATAATCAAATAAGTGATAAAAATTTTTTAAGATTAACTGGTATTAAACATACTACTTTTAATAAAATGCTAGAAATTTTAAAAATAGAAGAATTAAAAAAGAGATTTCGTCGCGGAAGAACCAATAAATTATCATTAGAAAATCGTATTTTAATGACTTTAGAATATTGAAGAGAATATAGAACTTATTTTCATATTGCAAAAAGTTATGATATTAGTGAAAGTAGTTGTTATAGAAATATCAAATGAATTGAAGACACTTTAATAAAACACCCTAATTTTCAACAACTTACTGGTCAAAAATCACTATTAAAAGATTATTTCAAAGATAAGACTGTTATAATTGATGTAACTGAAAGCCAAATCCAACGCCCAAAAAAAGACAAAAACAGCACTACTCAGGAAAAAAGAAAAAACACACAATAAAAACACAAGTTATAATTGAAAAAGATAGTAAAAAAATTATTAGTTCTGATTTTTCTTATGGTAAAAACCATGACTTTAAAATTTTAAAAGATTCAAAAATTAAATTTTTACCAGAAACAACTGTTTTAGTGGATTTAGGTTATCAAGGCATACAAAAAATTAATCATAATGTTTTAATTCCTAAAAGAAAATCAAAGAAAAACCCTTTAAATAAAGAAGAAAAGCAAAATAATGAGCGAATTTCAAAAATGAGAATTGTTATTGAAAATGTTTTTGCTATACTTAAAAAATTTAAAATTATTAGTGAAAAATATCGAAATCGTAGAAAAAGATTTGCTTTAAGATTTAATTTAATAGCTTCAATTTATAATTTACAACTATTAGTTTAAATATATTTGATAATTTAAAATTTCAGTCTTTTTTTATTGTAAATAATAATTTTTATTATGTTTTAATGACAAAATATTTGTAAAAATAATCTAAAAATTATTTTAATAACACTTTTATATTTATTTTAAATTTAAAAATTATAATTATCATATTAATTTTGCAAGAAGTCTATTGAAGTCATTTAAATTATGAACAATGAAATTTATTGATTCAAATTTCATTGCTGGGGCAATCTAGTAAAACAATTTCTCGTTTTATTAAAACTACATTAAAAACTGCTTGATATAATCGTCAAAAATTAATGAAATCAAAACAATTAGAAAATACCCAATTAAAATTTAAAAAATTATCTGGTAAAATCCAAATCGATGAAACATTTATTAAAGAAATCCATAAAGGAAATTTCAAATATAAAACTGATCCACGAAGAATTCACCTTGACCCATTCGCAACTAATACTAAATGCTGTATTCAAATGGCAATTGATAATAATAACAATATTTATGTTAAATCCACAAACACCAAACGTTTACAAAAACAATGAGTTATTGAAAATATGAACAAAGAATTAATTAACGAAAATTCAATTATTACTTCTGATATGCAAAAATTATATTTTTTAGTAGCAAAACAAACAAATTCTACTTTATGTGTAACTAAAACAACAATTAATCCTGAAGCTAGTTATCGTAACTTAAATAAAATCAGTAAATTACAATCTAGTCTTAAAGAAGCCTTAATTCATTATCATGGTTTAGGTTTTACTAATATTCAAAATTATTTAAATCTCTGAAAATGAAAATACCAACATAAGGGTTTAACTCCAAACCAACAAACAGCGGTATTATATTTTAATGTATAAAAAAGTTAAAGTAAAAATAGTAATTTTACATAAAAGCCTTTTAAAATTATCAAGTTGATGATTTTTTTTATTTTATCAAGAGTTTTCGACAAAATTAAAAAAAAAAGACTTAATAATGCTTTTAATATTGGTGTCATTAAGATAAATCCTAATAATATTAAGCAAAGTATTATTTTATTTCCAGCAAAAGAAAAAGAAACTCTTGACTGAGCAACAATTGATCGCTTAGTTACTGAAAATTCTGATTTTAAAGATTTTGTTAAAATTGTTATTCAATCATTACAAGCAAATACGATTGTTGGTAATTTTGATAAGGTCCTAACAGATGCCGAATATGAAAATTATATTAATGAAAAACATATTAAAGAATAATAAAATATTTTTTTAATTTTGTCGAAAACTCTTGATATTTATTGGATATACTTAATTTTAGGTATATTTTAATATGATAGAGGTGGATAATAATAAAAATGATGATAGTTGAATTAATTATAAAGGTAATGCTGTAACAAATAAATATAATAGATTTAAGTAAGTAAAAATATTAGTTAAAATTTAATAATAATTAATAATTTTTTATTTTAATTTTGTCGAAAACTCTTGATATTTATTGAATATACTTAATTTTAGGTATATTTTAATATGATAGAGGTGGATAATAATTATGGAAAAAATAATTCAAGAACTAGTAAATACTTTAACAGATGATCAATTTTTAGAATTTTATGAAAAAGTCAAACAACAAGCAGAATTAATAAAAAAACAAAAACGGTTAAATGAAATTGATCAAAAATTTAGAGCGCAAGGTATTAAATGCCCTAAATGTGAATCTTACCATTGCGTTAAAAATGGACATAATTCAGAAGGAAAACAAAAATATTTATGTAAAAATTGCCGTGCAAGTTTTGACGCTTTTCGTAATCATTTTATTTATTGAAGTCATTTAAATTATGAACAATGAAATTTATTGATTCAAATTTCATTGCTGGGGCAATCTAGTAAAACAATTTCTCGTTTTATTAAAACTACATTAAAAACTGCTTGATATAATCGTCAAAAATTAATGAAATCAAAACAATTAGAAAATACCCAATTAAAATTTAAAAAATTATCTGGTAAAATCCAAATCGATGAAACATTCATTAAAGAAATCCATAAAGGAAATTTCAAATATAAAACTGATCCACGAAGAATTCACCTTGACCCATTCGCAACTAATACTAAATGCTGTATTCAAATGGCAATTGATAATAATAACAATATTTATGTTAAATCCACAAACACCAAACGTTTACAAAAACAATGAGTTATTGAAAATATGAACAAAGAATTAATTAACGAAAATTCAATTATTACTTCTGATATGCAAAAATTATATTTTTTAGTAGCAAAACAAACAAATTCTACTTTATGTGTAACTAAAACAACAATTAATCCTGAAGCTAGTTATCGTAACTTAAATAAAATCAGTAAATTACAATCTAGTCTTAAAGAAGCCTTAATTCATTATCATGGTTTAGGTTTTACTAATATTCAAAATTATTTAAATCTCTGAAAATGAAAATACCAACATAAGGGTTTAACTCCAAACCAACAAACAGCGGTATTATATTTTAATGTATAAAAAAGTTAAAGTAAAAATAGTAATTTTACATAAAAGCCTTTTAAAATTATCAAGTTGATGATTTTTTTTATTTTATCAAGAGTTTTCGACAAAATTAAAAAAATATTTGATTAAGCATATTTTCTATTTAATAGAAAATATGCTTTCTTTTATGCTAAAATTAGTAATAACGGTGGTAAAAATATGGAAAAAAATTCACAGCATAATATAAGAGAAAGCATAATTTTTTTTATCTATCAACAACAATTATTAAATTATGACTTAGAAACAATTATTAAAGAAATTAAAGAAAACAAAGAAGATTTTAATGCAGAAACTATTAATAATTTAATTCATCTTTTTGAACAACGAAAAATTATAATTAAAATTATTAATAAATACTTAAAAGTAGGGTGACATTTTTCTAAATTATCTAATTTAGAGCAAGGGATTTTATTGTGAGCAACTTATGAATTACTTATTTTAAAGGAAAATTCAGCGATTATTATTAATGAAGCAGTTCTTATTACTAAAAAGTATTTCATCAATACTGAATATAAATATATTAATGGCATTTTGCAAAGTATTGCTAATAATGAGAAAAGTGACTAACAAGGATGACAACTATGGGAAATGAATTACTGAAGAAATCTATTAAATTAGCAAAGAAAACATTAATTAAAACCATAAAACAAACCAATAATCCAGAAATTATTCAAGATGGTTTGTATATTTTAAATGTTGTTACTAAACATAGTATTTTTATGCAAGCATTAGGTCTATTAATTGTTAATGAAAAATTAAGTCCCGAGTTATTTATTCGTCATTTAATTTCTTGCAAAGCTGTAGTTTGTAGTCAAATTTACCTTTTTGATTTAGAAATTAAAAAAATTAAAAATCTGAAAGTAATTAATGAATTTTTTCAAAACTTAGCAATTAGTTCTGCAATTAAATCACCAATTGAATTACAATTACAAGATGCCTATAATAGTAAAATTAAAAATATTGATGAGTTAAAAGGCTTAGGATTAGTAAGAAATGAAAAATTTTATCTTCTCGCCCATCTGATTGGTAATTCATTTGAATCGGTAGCAATTTTTAATCACAAAGAAAATAACAAAACTTATTATTATAATTTTGGTTTTTATTTAGCATTATATTTTTTATTACATCGTGAAACCTTAGCTCGAAAAGCTAAAATTCCTTCTTTATTAGACCAATTGCCAACACAAAATCTTTTAATTGTAAAACTTAATATTATGGAAAAATATATTAATGCTATTGCTACAATATATCCTTTAGAATTTAACGAATTTATCATCCTCAATAACAAATCAATAAACAAAATGAAAAATTTATCGTAAGTGAAGAACAACAATGGAAAAAATCCGATTAGATATATTATTAGTTCAAAAAGAATTATTTCATTCCCGAACTGAAGCTCAAAGTGCCATTATTAATCATCAAGTACTTGTAAATGATGAATTAATTATTAAGTCAGGAACTTTAGTTGCCCTTAACAGTATTATTAGAATAAAAAAACAAGATAATCAATTTGTTTCCCGTGGGGGATATAAATTAAGTAAAGCTCTTAAAGCGTTTAATATCAATTTAGAAAATCTTGTATGTTTAGATATTGGTTCTTCTACGGGTGGTTTTACTGATTGTATGTTACAAAATAAAGCAAAATTGGTTTATAGTTTAGATGTCGGTACTAATCAATTAGCTTGAAAATTACGAACTCACCCCCAAGTAATTGTTATGGAAAACACTAATTTTCGTTATGTCAAGAAAGAAATGTTTAAAGATAATATTAGTTTTTGTGCTATTGATGTTGCCTTTATTTCATTAACAAAAATTATTCCGGTTTTAACAGAAATTTTAATGCCCCAAGGCCAATTAGTTTGTTTAATTAAACCACAATTTGAAAGTAGTAGAACGCAAATTGAAAAGGGGGGCGTTGTTAAAAACCCCGTAGTGCATTATCAAGTATTAAATAATTTAATTGCTTTTTTTAAAGAATATGGTTTTTCTTTACAAGGTTTAATTTATAGTCCAATCGTTGGCCACAAGAAAGGAAATATTGAATATTTAGCTCATTTATTTTCCAATAACCTTTTACAAAGCAAACAAATTAATGTTATAAAATTAGTGGATGATGCTTTTAATACCCTTAAAAATACCCCCAAATAGATTTTATATTAACTAAAAAGGATAAGTTAAAAGATGAAAGTAATATTTTATATTGATATGAATGCTTTTTTTGCTAGTTGTCATCAAGTTATTGATCCAAGTATTGCTTCCGAACCTATTGTTGTTAGTACTCAATCCACAATCCAGAAGAGCAATTGTCGCTTCAGCTAACTATGAAGCGAGAAAATATAATATTAAAACCGCCATGCCCTTATATCAAGCAAAAGCGTTATGTCCGACATTAATTTGTATTAACAATAACCGTAAACTTTATATTGAGTATTCACATAAAATTTTCAATTTATTAGTAAATAATTTTACCAATAAAGTAGAAATAACTTCAATTGATGAATACTGTTTAGACGCAACTAATATTTATCTTCAATATAATAATGCATTTGAGTGCGCTAAAGCAATCCAAAACAATATTTTAAATTCATTAAATTGGACGCGTAAAGTTTTGTTAGGTGGAAAAATATTTGATTAATTTTGAAAGAAAAGTAACTACAATTTAATTATCGTTTTATTTGAAAAATAAGTAATAAAACAAAATATTAACAAACATAATCTCAATAAAAGGTTATAAAAACTAAGTAAAATGCTTATAAAAACAACATTAAAATAATTTTTTATTTTAATTTTGTCGAAAACTCTTGATATTTATTGAATATACTTAATTTTAGGTATATTTTTAATATGATAGAGGTGGATAATAATTATGAAAAAAATAATTCAAGAACTAGTAAATACTTTAACAGATGATCAATTTTTAGAATTTTATGAAAAAGTCAAACAACAAGCAGAATTAATAAAAAAACAAAAACGTTTAAATGAAATTGATCAAAAATTTAGAGCGCAAGGTATTAAATGCCCTAAATGTGAATCTTACCATTGCGTTAAAAATGGACATAATTCAGAAGGAAAACAAAAATATTTATGTAAAAATTGCCGTGCAAGTTTTGACGCTTTTCGTAATCATTTTATTTATTGAAGTCATTTAAATTATGAACAATGAAATTTATTGATTCAAATTTCATTGCTGGGGCAATCTAGTAAAACAATTTCTCGTTTTATTAAAACTACATTAAAAACTGCTTGATATAATCGTCAAAAATTAATGAAATCATAACAATTAGAAAATACCCAATTAA
Organism: Spiroplasma endosymbiont of Clivina fossor; assembly: GCF_964031115.1. GTDB lineage: Bacteria > Bacillota_I > Bacilli_A > Mycoplasmatales > Nriv7 > Nriv7. The sequence continues at coordinate 1,396,514 of NZ_OZ035006.1, read as the reverse complement.
AATTTAAAAAATTATCTGGTAAAATCCAAATCGATGAAACATTCATTAAAGAAATCCATAAAGGAAATTTCAAATATAAAACTGATCCACGAAGAATTCACCTTGACCCATTCGCAACTAATACTAAATGCTGTATTCAAATGGCAATTGATAATAATAACAATATTTATGTTAAATCCACAAACACCAAAGGTTTACAAAAACAATGAGTTATTGAAAATATGAACAAAGAATTAATTAACGAAAATTCAATTATTACTTCTGATATGCAAAAATTATATTTTTTAGTAGCAAAACAAACAAATTCTACTTTATGTGTAACTAAAACAACAATTAATCCTGAAGCTAGTTATCGTAACTTAAATAAAATCAGTAAATTACAATCTAGTCTTAAAGAAGCCTTAATTCATTATCATGGTTTAGGTTTTACTAATATTCAAAATTATTTAAATCTCTGAAAATGAAAATACCAACATAAGGGTTTAACTCCAAACCAACAAACAGCGGTATTATATTTTAATGTATAAAAAAGTTAAAGTAAAAATAGTAATTTTACATAAAAGCCTTTTAAAATTATCAAGTTGATGATTTTTTTTATTTTATCAAGAGTTTTCGACAAAATTAAAAAAATATTCTGCTTTAAATTTCTTTATGGTACCTAAGGTCGGACTCGAACCGACACAAACTTTAACATTTACTGGAGCTTAAATCCAGCGTGTCTACCAATTCCACCACTTAGGCACTAATGGTACCCCGTGCAAGGCTCGAACTTGCGACCCTCTGGTTAAAAGCCAGATGCTCTACCGACTGAGCTAACGGAGCATATTAAATTTGGCTGGGGAGGGTGGATTTGAACCACCGCATCAAGGAGTCAAAGTCCTTTGCCTTACCACTTGGCTACACCCCAACATTATGGTGGAGGGAGAGGGATTCGAACCCCCGAACCCTAGGAGTTGGTTTACAGCCAACCGTGTTTAGCCACTTCACTATCCCTCCAAATAATTTATGGTGCTGGCTATAGGAATTGAACCTACGACCTACCGCTTACAAGGCGGTTGCTCTGCCTGCTGAGCTAAGCCAGCAAATGGTGGGTTGTGACGGGATTGAACCGCCGACCGCTCGCTTGTAAGGCGAGTGCTCTCCCAGCTGAGCTAACAACCCATTTAATTTAGGACTTTATAATAATATAAAAAAACATTCTCATTGTCAATTATTTTTTTAATTTTGTCGAAAACTCTTGATAAAATAAAAAAAATCATCAACTTGATAATTTTAAAAGGCTTTTATGTAAAATTACTATTTTTACTTTAACTTTTTTATACATTAAAATATAATACCGCTGTTTGTTGGTTTGGAGTTAAACCCTTATGTTGGTATTTTCATTTTCAGAGATTTAAATAATTTTGAATATTAGTAAAACCTAAACCATGATAATGAATTAAGGCTTCTTTAAGACTAGATTGTAATTTACTGATTTTATTTAAGTTACGATAACTAGCTTCAGGATTAATTGTTGTTTTAGTTACACATAAAGTAGAATTTGTTTGTTTTGCTACTAAAAAATATAATTTTTGCATATCAGAAGTAATAATTGAATTTTCGTTAATTAATTCTTTGTTCATATTTTCAATAACTCATTGTTTTTGTAAACCTTTGGTGTTTGTGGATTAAACATAAATATTGTTATTATTATCAATTGCCATTTGAATACAGCATTTAGTATTAGTTGCGAATGGGTCAAGGTGAATTCTTCGTGGATCAGTTTTATATTTGAAATTTCCTTTATGGATTTCTTTAATAGACTTCTTGCAAAATTAATATGATAATTATAATTTTTAAATTTAAAATAAATATAAAAGTGTTATTAAAATAATTTTTAGATTATTTTTACAAATATTTTGTCATTAAAACATAATAAAAATTATTATTTACAATAAAAAAAGACTGAAATTTTAAATTATCAAATATATTTAAACTAATAGTTGTAAATTATAAATTGAAGCTATTAAATTAAATCTTAAAGCAAATCTTTTTCTACGATTTCGATATTTTTCACTAATAATTTTTTTAATTTTGTCGAAAACTCTTGATATTTATTGAATATACTTAATTTTAGGTATATTTTAATATGATAGAGGTGGATAATAATTATGGAAAAAATAATTCAAGAACTAGTAAATACTTTAACAGATGATCAATTTTTAGAATTTTATGAAAAAGTCAAACAACAAGCAGAATTAATAAAAAAACAAAAACGTTTAAATGAAATTGATCAAAAATTTAGAGCGCAAGGTATTAAATGCCCTAAATGTGAATCTTACCATTGCGTTAAAAATGGACATAATTCAGAAGGAAAACAAAAATATTTATGTAAAAATTGCCGTGCAAGTTTTGACGCTTTTCGTAATCATTTTATTTATTAGACTTCTTGCAAAATTAATTTAAAATATAATTGAATTGTTGTTTTTAATAAAAAGGTGGAATTTAAATGAAATTTAAAAAAAATAATCAAATAAGTGATAAAAATTTTTTAAGATTAACTGGTATTAAACATACTACTTTTAATAAAATGCTAGAAATTTTAAAAATAGAAGAATTAAAAAAGAGATTTCGTCGCGGAAGAACCAATAAATTATCATTAGAAAATCGTATTTTAATGACTTTAGAATATTGAAGAGAATATAGAACTTATTTTCATATTGCAAAAAGTTATGATATTAGTGAAAGTAGTTGTTATAGAAATATCAAATGAATTGAAGACACTTTAATAAAACACCCTAATTTTCAACAACTTACTGGTCAAAAATCACTATTAAAAGATTATTTCAAAGATAAGACTGTTATAATTGATGTAACTGAAAGCCAAATCCAACGCCCAAAAAAAGACAAAAACAGCACTACTCAGGAAAAAAGAAAAAACACACAATAAAAACACAAGTTATAATTGAAAAAGATAGTAAAAAAATTATTAGTTCTGATTTTTCTTATGGTAAAAACCATGACTTTAAAATTTTAAAAGATTCAAAAATTAAATTTTTACCAGAAACAACTGTTTTAGTGGATTTAGGTTATCAAGGCATACAAAAAATTAATCATAATGTTTTAATTCCTAAAAGAAAATCAAAGAAAAACCCTTTAAATAAAGAAGAAAAGCAAAATAATGAGCGAATTTCAAAAATGAGAATTGTTATTGAAAATGTTTTTGCTATACTTAAAAAATTTAAAATTATTAGTGAAAAATATCGAAATCGTAGAAAAAGATTTGCTTTAAGATTTAATTTAATAGCTTCAATTTATAATTTACAACTATTAGTTTAAATATATTTGATAATTTAAAATTTCAGTCTTTTTTTATTGTAAATAATAATTTTTATTATGTTTTAATGACAAAATATTTGTAAAAATAATCTAAAAATTATTTTAATAACACTTTTATATTTATTTTAAATTTAAAAATTATAATTATCATATTAATTTTGCAAGAAGTCTATTGAAGTCATTTAAATTATGAACAATGAAATTTATTGATTCAAATTTCATTGCTGGGGCAATCTAGTAAAACAATTTCTCGTTTTATTAAAACTACATTAAAAACTGCTTGATATAATCGTCAAAAATTAATGAAATCAAAACAATTAGAAAATACCCAATTAAAATTTAAAAAATTATCTGGTAAAATCCAAATCGATGAAACATTTATTAAAGAAATCCATAAAGGAAATTTCAAATATAAAACTGATCCACGAAGAATTCACCTTGACCCATTCGCAACTAATACTAAATGCTGTATTCAAATGGCAATTGATAATAATAACAATATTTATGTTAAATCCACAAACACCAAACGTTTACAAAAACAATGAGTTATTGAAAATATGAACAAAGAATTAATTAACGAAAATTCAATTATTACTTCCGATATGCAAAAATTATATTTTTTAGTAGCAAAACAAACAAATTCTACTTTATGTGTAACTAAAACAACAATTAATCCTGAAGCTAGTTATCGTAACTTAAATAAAATCAGTAAATTACAATCTAGTCTTAAAGAAGCCTTAATTCATTATCATGGTTTAGGTTTTACTAATATTCAAAATTATTTAAATCTCTGAAAATGAAAATACCAACATAAGGGTTTAACTCCAAATCAACAAACAGCGGTATTATATTTTAATGTATAAAAAAAGTTAAAGTAAAAATAGTAATTTTACATAAAAGCCTTTTAAAATTATCAAGTTGATGATTTTTTTTATTTTATCAAGAGTTTTCGACAAAATTAAAAAATAATTTTAAATTTTTTAAGTATAGCAAAAACATTTTCAATAACAATTCTCATTTTTGAAATTCGCTCATTATTTTGCTTTTCTTCTTTATTTAAAGGGTTTTTCTTTGATTTTCTTTTAGGAATTAAAACATTATGATTAATTTTTTGTATGCCTTGATAACCTAAATCCACTAAAACAGTTGTTTCTGGTAAAAATTTAATTTTTGAATCTTTTAAAATTTTAAAGTCATGGTTTTTACCATAAGAAAAATCAGAACTAATAATTTTTTTACTATCTTTTTCAATTATAACTTGTGTTTTTATTGTGTGTTTTTTCTTTTTTCCTGAGTAGTGCTGTTTTTGTCTTTTTTTGGGCGTTGGATTTGGCTTTCAGTTACATCAATTATAACAGTCTTATCTTTGAAATAATCTTTTAATAGTGATTTTTGACCAGTAAGTTGTTGAAAATTAGGGTGTTTTATTAAAGTGTCTTCAATTCATTTGATATTTCTATAACAACTACTTTCACTAATATCATAACTTTTTGTAATATGAAAATAAGTTCTATATTCTCTTCAATATTCTAAAGTCATTAAAATACGATTTTCTAATGATAATTTATTGGTTCTTCCGCGACGAAATCTCTTTTTTAATTCTTCTATTTTGGACGCATAAAGTTTTGTTAGGTGGGAAAATATTTGAATAAGTATTAAGACAGTCAGCAATGATTGTCTTTTTATTTTATAAGATGTTAAAAATTTGTTCTTTGAAAATTAAATACAAGTGAATTAATAATGTTGGTATGTATTAAAGCACGATAAATTGTGGGTGGTCGCCATAACCAAAAGAAGTTTACCAGTTAATAGATAACATCCTATTAGCTATAGCAATTTGTTTCGTTTTGCAATAAAAAAATGAATGGGTGGATTTCCTAAAAATATACACGCTATTAAATTAGTTCCAAGGGTAGGATGCGGACATTAAAGTGTAGAAATTTCTATATAGGGATATACTAAGTTTAAAATTATTAAAATCTTTATCTAATTAAAAAAAACAAAATTTACTAACAAAGCTTGTTAAACACTTAAATCTGCGATATATAAGTGTTTAAAAAACTAAGTTAACATAACTTAGTTTATTCATAAGAAAGGTAATTTATTATGAAAAACATTGAAAACATTTTCTTAAATACTAAAAAATATCTTTTAAAAGAAACACAAAACGCAATGCTTATTAACGCACCAAAAATTCCGTGATTTAATGAACAAATCGGCATTTGGTTTCCAAAGCGATTTGTTTATAAAGGAAAATACGAAAATTCAATTTGCATTGGAATAATAAAAGATAGTAAATATCAAGTAATTTCGATTAATCAAAAAGAAAAAGAAATCAAATTAATTAAGGGGCAAGAATTATTAGGCTTCTTCATTGCCGAAAAAGAAAACAACAAAAAAGATACAAATTATAACTATTTTAAAGGAGTTTAAAAATGAATATTGCGATTGGAATAATATTTATTATCATTTGCATAATGCTATTGGCATATTTTGCTTATAAAATTTATGCCAAAATAAAAATTAGAATTAAATATAAAAATGTCATTAAAAATAATACTGGTAATTTCACAAAAGACGAAAAAGTATTTATTGCTCGCTTTGAAGAATGGGTTAAAGCTCCTAATTTAAAAGAAAATAACGAGGATAAAAAATAATGTTTTGAAAAATTATTATGGAATTTTTAAAACTGTTTGTTCCGATAGAAAAAATGCCTGCACAGGTTGCGTTTATTGTCGGATTAATTATTATCATTACTTTTCTTTTCGCATTAATTTCAATTATGTATTTACCAATAAAAATGATTTTTGGGAGATAAAAAATGACAATAAACTTAAAAGAATTTAATTGAGAACAAATTAAACAAACTTTCTGAGATTTATTTATTCAAATTACAACTATTCCGGCTCACATTACTGGTGGTAAAGAAATTAAATTAACCGAAGCACCACTTTGACTTTTAATAGCAAACATTGCTTTTTGATTCTTAACAGCGATTATGGTGTGATTTATTCTAATGCTACTTTGAAAAACCATATCAGTATTTAGATAGAGGCAAAATTAATGTCAAGAAGTTACATTTTGATGCATTCCCAAAGAAATTCAAAATTAATTAGAAAAAAATATAACCGTGTTAAGGTTAATCGTGGTTTTAACAAATTTAAGAAAAACTTTGAATATAAATGATGAATGTTTTAAAAAGAAAGGGGGTGATTATATGTTTGGAATTTTCTTAACAGAAGCACCAGCAGTAACAAAAATAACAGCTAGTGACGCGATGACTAAATTATGAAATGCGATTATAACAGCGTTTACTAAAATGTGAGAAATTATTGCTGTTAATATGCCACAAGTCGGTAACTTCTTTGCTGATTACTGAATATTCATTTTTCCATTTATTTTGGCAATATTCTTTATTTGCTTTAAAATGTTTGAAAAACTACTTGGAGCAGTACGCTAACAAAAAAATAAAGTGAGGTGCAAGATGAAATTTTGCAAATGAATAATAGAAAAAAATAACCATTTTATTGAATTGAATCGCACCTCATTTTTAATTTTATGACATTGCGGAGCAATTTGATATATTTACAACGGTTATTTTAAAAACATTGTAAGCTATTTGTTTTTAGCAGGTTGTATTTTAATTTTTCTTTTTAAAATCAGTAATTTAACACAAATTAACAAAGTTATTAATTTCTTAAAAAATTCACCATTAAATATTGTGATTGGTTCATTAGGAACTGGAAAAACTGCTTTTCTAGTATACGCATCAAAATTACTAAAAAAGAAAAAATATCATATCGCATCAACATTTCCATTACTAGAAACCCAAAAATTAAGTTTAGGTCATATGGGATTATTAGACTTTGATTATCCGGTATTGCCAGATAAAACCTTACTTTTGTGAGATGAAACCAACTTATTTTTAGAAGGAACTGATTGAGAAAAAAATAATACCAAAAACGAAGAAACCGGTATTCAAGAATATTTCGCTCTGGCACGGCATTTTGGTCATATTGTTCTCGCTAGCGGTCAAAGAGATAAACATATTTGAGTTAAAGTTCGTGATATTGCTAATAATGTGATTGTGGGGATTCGCAAAAAACCAGTTAATATTTTTCGCCCCTACTTAAAAGTCATTTATGGTACCTTTACGAGCATTGAAGAATATGAACGCTGACGAAACACCTTAATTGATGCTAAAAATAGCAAAAAAGGTCGTCGCATTAAATATCGTGATATTCCTGAACTTGATATTTATTTTTTTAAACTAAAAATTCCCCTACCAATACTTAATACTTACAATTCTTTTTACCTAGCATTTTTAAGAGATTACTTAAATTCAAAAGTAAATCCTGATTATGAAGATAAATACTATAACTGATACGGCAATTGATTTAGAAGACTTAGAATACTTAAAAATGGATAAATTTAGCAAATTTTTAAGAAAAATGAAAGAAAAGGAACAATAAAAAATGGAAAATCTCGCAAAAATGGCCGATTTTCTTGCCCAAATGCTTTATAAAGTTTTTGATTTAATTTGAAGTCTTGAAGTGCCGGGAACAAAAATTCAACTAATATTTCCCTTGTTCTTAACGCTGGCTGTAGAATTTCTTATGGCAATTATTCTTGGATTTGGTATTCAACAAGTTAATTTAGAAAAACAACGCCAATATGCGGTTAAAAATAAAGGGCGGTTAAGTGCGTGAGGAAAAGCTAAAAAACAAATAAAACCAATAAAAACAAAACAAGGTAACTAACAATGTTTAAACTAATTATTATTTTTATCTTAATAACTGTTCTTGGACTATTAGCTGGTAGTCATTTTGAAACTTTAACAAACTATATTAGTGAGGGGCTTGCGAATTTCCAAAAGTTTATTACGAGCAATTTAACAATTTTAGAACTATTTAAACCAATGGCACGAACATTTTCGCAACATCCAATCTTTACTATTCTTGGTGTTACTTGTGTACTTATTGCCTTATTTATTGTGATTAAAGGACGATAAAAAATATGAAAGAAGAATTAAAATGAAAAAACTTTTAGTAAAATTATTTAAAAAAGATAATTCAAAAGAAAAAACGCCGTTAAAATTAAGAATTAAAAATTCTTTTAAAAAACAGTGGTTAAAAAATAGTATTAAGTATCATTTTCATCTTTATAAGCTTATTACTTTGTGCATTAACAGTAATTGATACTAAATGAATAACCGGAACAAGTAACGAATTTAATGATTTTATGAATAAACAGATGGTTGATTTCTTCGGCAAGTTCAATAGTGGTATTATGCTATGCTAGCAGGAATATTTGTTTTTTGATGAGGCGGAGCAATATATTTTGCAATTAAATTTGAAAAATTAATCCGCTTTATTATTCAAAAAATTAAAGAAAAAAGAGCCTTAAAAAATGAAATCAAACAAACTCATTAATTCTTTAAAAAAATATTGATGAAGAATTTTACCTTACATTTTTATGATTACTATCTTTTCATTCCATTTTTAAAATTGGAAATTAATGATTTGAAATTATTATATGAAAAATTTGAAGCATTAATTTCACTTATGATACTGGGATATTTAGATATATTCGTTACAATAGCGGTAATTATAAACTGTAGCATTGAGTAATTTACTAAAAAAATTAAAGAAAAAAGAACAATGAAAAATAAAATATTTTAAAAAGGAGTGATAAAAATGTTTATGAAAATATTTACCGTGTTAATTATTAGTTTCAATAACATTTTTACCATTCCGCAAAACATTAACAATGACAAAACAACAACAAATTCATTAATTAGAAGTAAAAGACAAAGTAATAAAGTTTATAATTTTGAAATTAAAAATTTAGAAAAAGTGAATTTTTGGGTTTTAAATTCAACAAATAGTATTTCAGAGGTTAACATATATAAAAAAGATAATAGCAATCTAAATGAAAAATTACCAGAATTAAAAAACTTAAACGATTTTACTTTCCAATTTACAAAAGAATTGCAAAATAATCAGGATAAACAAGAAAAAATTAGAAACTTAATAACAACATATGGACAAAAAATAAAAGAAAATAGCACTTATAAAACATGAGTAATTAATAAAAAAATAACAATTAAAGCACAAGGCACAGATTTATATAATTTCAAAGATTTTTTCGATAAAACAAATTACAGATTAAATAAAACAAATAATTTTGAAATTGAAATTGAAAAAGACAGTACTGACATTGATTTACCGATAACAACTACTAAATTTGATGGTAACCACAAATATGATGATATCATTGATAATCTTGATTATTTAATGATTCATCGTGGCGATTTTGATAAATTTAATTACTCTTATCTCTATTGAACGCCAGTATTCAATTTCATTGACACTTTAGAAAAAGGTTACTATAAAGAATTCACCATTAAAAATCATGGTTTTAAAAACGAAAGCTATTTTTATCACAAAACTTCTAGTAGTGAAGATGAAATTAATACAAATATTTTAAAAATTAAAGCTTTTAATAAAACCTTAATCGCAGGTAATGACTATTTACAATTATTACACGGTGAAAGTGAAATCTGAAAATATAACACCGAAAATACTAACGATTATTACCTAATTAAGTATCTTTTTGGAACATTAAATTATCTTAATGTTAAATTTAGTTTTCTACGCTATGACCCTGATTTACGAAATGACATTTACTTTTATTTTAAAAATAACATTCCTAGTATTAATAACGGCGATTACAAAAATATTTTTGATGAAATCTATGAAATACTTGGCAACTTCTTTGCTAGTTTATTTTATGCTACTTTTGATATGGACGAAAAAACTCATACCGAAATTGATTTTAAGGGTGTAGATAATTACAACAAAGATTACTTTATTCAAATCGGTTTCTTTTATCGTTCGTTAATTACCTTTTATCCCAAAAAATATTTAATCAATGTTACTGGTAATTCGGAATTATTACTAAGAAGTTATTTCTTTACTTTTGATAAAAAAACGCATCAAGAAAATTATAATGCGATTAAAAATAATAACAGCATCTATCAAATTGAATTTAATGTCCTTAAATCTTATGATAACAAACTCATTACCTTGCCAACCAGCAAGACTGTTAATAGTATTAATTATCTCAATACCGATATTGATATTCGTTACGGTATTAATATTTTTACCTTAACTTTTCCACTCTATCACAAAGATAATACTTCTAAATACAATTTTAAAATTTATGACTTTAATGTCCTTAATTCCACGGCGTTTATCCCTGATGGTTCCACCAATTCAGAATGAGATGACCTAATTCCGCCACCAAATTGCAAATATTCCGGACGATGAATACCAACCTTTAATGATATTGGTTGTGTCATTCAAAATGCTGGTATTAAAATGCTAAACTGAATGCTGACAGCGTCACAAATCATTACCATTTTACGCCCGTTAGCAATTATTGCGAAAGCAACAGTTAACTTTTCAACCGCCATTTTTCCAGTTTTTAAAACGGTACCAGCTTTTTACTATACCTTTCAATTTTTAATCGGTTTTGCCATTTTTCTAATGATATTAAGGATTTTCGTGTAATATATATATATATATATTGGAAAAACAAAATAAAGGAGTTAATTTTATGAAATTTTTAAATATAACCGCTATTTTAGGATTAATAACACTACCAATAATTGGCTGTTCTAAAAAAGCAAATGAATCAGTAGAGCAAAAAAATAACAAAAATAAAACTTATGATTTTAAAATTAGAAACCTAGAAAAAGTGAATTTTTGGATTTTGAATTCAACAAATAGTGTTGCACAGATTAACATATATAAAAAAGATAATAGCAATCTAAATGAAAAATTACCAGAATTAAAAAACTTAAACGATTTTACTTTCCAATTTACAAAAGAACTTAAAAATAATCAGGATAAACAAGAAAAAATCAAAAACTTAATAAAAACATATGGACAAAAAATAAAAGAAAATAGTACTTATAAAACATGAGTAATTAATAAAAAAATAACAATTAAAGCACAAGGCACAGATTTATATAATTTCAAAGATTTTTTCAATAAAACAAATTACAGATTAAATGAAACAAATAATTTTGAAATTGAAATTGAAAATTCGTAATAACTAAATTTAAAAAGGGACTGTACAATTAACTGTGTCTCTAAGTAATTAACTTAAATTCACTCTGTCCTCAAATTTTATCATTAAATGTGAAATTGCACTACCCCAATTTTGAATTGGCATCGTTCATTTCTTAACCATATTTTGAAATGCTAAATAAAATATTTTAAAAACTGATGCGTCATTAGGAAAAATCTTTTTATTCTTAATGACTTTTCTTAATTGACTATTAACAGATTCAATCGCATTAGTTGTGTAAATAATTCTTCTAAATTCCTGAGGATATTCAAGAAAAATTATTAAATTATTTCAGTTATTTTTTCATGATTTAGTAATTTGTGGATACTTTTTATTTCATTTTTCTGAAAAATGATCTAAAGCAATTAACGCTATTTCTTCATTAATTGCTGTATAAATTGATTTTAAATCATTAGCTACAAGTTTGCGATCTTTGTAAGGAACAAATTTTAAACTATTGCGAATTTGATGAACAATGCATAATTGATGCTGTGTTTTTGGGAAAACAGCTTCTATTGCATCAGACATCCCAGTTAAATTATCACTACAAGCAACAAGAATATCTTGTAACCCACGATTTTTCATTTCCGTAAGATTATTAAGTCAAAATTTGGCTCCCTCATTCTCACTAATTCACATTCCTAAAATATCTTTTAAACCATCTAAATTAATTCCTAAGGCAAGATAAACTGCTTTATTTATTATTCGTTTATCTTGCTTTACTTTAACAACAATACAATCAAAATAAACAATCGGATAAATCTTCTCTAAAGGTTTAGTTTGTCACATTTTAACTTCTTCAATAACATCATCAGTTATTTGACTAATTAAACTTTCTGAAATTTCTGCTCCGTGATAGAATTCTTGCAATTGTGCTTTGATATCAGAAATTGTCATTCCTCTTGCATATAAAGAAATTACTTTTTGATCAAAGTTATCAAATCTTCTTTGTCTTTTTGGAATAATTACTGGTTCAAAAGTACTATTTCGATCTCTTGGTACATCAATTGCGATTGAACCATTTTTAGTAATAATGGTTTTTTGTGTGTTGCCATTTCTTTTATTATGATTCTCATCAGTTTCAAGATAATCTTTAATTTCCGTATTTAACATTCGTTCAGTTAATTTTTTGGTAAATTCCTGAAAAATAGTATTGCCTTTAAATAAATCTTGTGGATTATCAATATTTTCTAAAAAATAATCAACAACTTTATCAATTGCGTCAGGTTCTTTTTTTATTTTTTTTGTCATTTTCTGTTCTCCTTCTTTTAAGTATAATTCAGAATGAATTATCGAGACACAGAATTTTTTTAATTTTGTCGAAAACTCTTGATAAAATAAAAAAAATCATCAACTTGATAATTTTAAAAGGCTTTTATGTAAAATTACTATTTTTACTTTAACTTTTTTATACATTAAAATATAATACCGCTGTTTGTTGGTTTGGAGTTAAACCCTTATGTTGGTATTTTCATTTTCAGAGATTTAAATAATTTTGAATATTAGTAAAACCTAAACCATGATAATGAATTAAGGCTTCTTTAAGACTAGATTGTAATTTACTGATTTTATTTAAGTTACGATAACTAGCTTCAGGATTAATTGTTGTTTTAGTTACACATAAAGTAGAATTTGTTTGTTTTGCTACTAAAAAATATAATTTTTGCATATCAGAAGTAATAATTGAATTTTCGTTAATTAATTCTTTGTTCATATTTTCAATAACTCATTGTTTTTGTAAACGTTTGGTGTTTGTGGATTTAACATAAATATTGTTATTATTATCAATTGCCATTTGAATACAGCATTTAGTATTAGTTGCGAATGGGTCAAGGTGAATTCTTCGTGGATCAGTTTTATATTTGAAATTTCCTTTATGGATTTCTTTAATGAATGTTTCATCGATTTGGATTTTACCAGATAATTTTTTAAATTTTAATTGGGTATTTTCTAATTGTTTTGATTTCATTAATTTTTGACGATTATATCAAGCAGTTTTTAATGTAGTTTTAATAAAACGAGAAATTGTTTTACTAGATTGTCCCAGCAATGAAATTTGAATCAATAAATTTCATTGTTCATAATTTAAATGACTTCAATAAATAAAATGATTACGAAAAGCGTCAAAACTTGCACGACAATTTTTACATAAATATTTTTGTTTTCCTTCTGAATTATGTCCATTTTTAACGCAATGGTAAGATTCACATTTAGGGCATTTAATACCGTGCGCTCTAAATTTTTGATCAATTTCATTTAAACGTTTTTGTTTTTTTATTAATTCTGCTTGTTGTTTGATTTTTTCATAAAATTCTAAAAATTGATCATCTGTTAAAGTATTTACTAGTTCTTGAATTATTTTTTCCATAATTATTATCCACCTCTATCATATTAAAATATACCTAAAATTAAGTATATTCAATAAATATCAAGAGTTTTCGACAAAATTAAAACAGAATTTTGGACAGGCTCTTTAAAAAACTGTTAAAATCACTACCCCGAAATGTAGCTTTCTATAATGATAATTCTCTTAAACAACTTTTTCATTTTTTCTATTTTGACAAAATAAAAACCAGTAATTTTAGTTAATTACTGGTTTGAATATTTTTTATTTTTACAAGAAATTTAAACTTGTTGGGCTTGTTTTAATTAAAGTTATTGTTCTAAATAGCTAATATCGTTTTTATAAAACTTTATACTATAGTAGTAACTGTATTTGTTCTTACCGACCCTTCTCTTTCTGATGAAAAAAATGCTTCACCGTTAAATGTTATTTTATCATTGTTTTTATCTATAGTAATTTCATTGAGTAATAAACTATATTTTTGTAAAATTTGCATTACTTCTGTAATTGATAATGTAATTATTTGTTCTTTATTGTTATCATCAATTATTTTGGCAGTAATATTTCCTGTAATTTTTTGTTTTAAATTTAATATAACTTTAGATGTAATTATTCTTACTGGATAAGTAATTTTTAATTTTTCATTGGGATTAAGTTCAAATTTATCAGCGGGTTCCTTAAAAATACTTAAAATCATTTCTTTTTCTTGTTTATTTGTGTTTGATAAATCAAATTCATTTGATAATACATTAATGATTTCAGAATTTTTATTATTTATATTTGTAAAATCTGTTAATTTTATTTCATCATCAGAATTTATGTTTCAACCATTTAATTTATTTTCTTGTTTTGTTTTAGTTAATCCTGTTGTAATTTGAAATACTAATTTTGATTTTGAATTATATTCACAAGCAGGTACATTAAATGATCTTGTATTTGGAGTTTTATTGATAATTTCTCTATCAGAACATACATTTTTAGGAACATTAGATCATAAAAATGAATTTTCTTTTTTTGTTATTTCAATATCTCAAAAATTTAAATTATCAGTATCAATATAATTTATTTCCTTAAATTTTAAATTAGGATTTTCATCACGAAATTTAAAAAATATTGCTTTTTTAATCAATTCATTTAAATTAATAATTTTATTTTGTTGATTATCAATTGAATAATGTATTTCTAATTTATTATCATTAGACTTCTTGCAAAATTAATATGATAATTATAATTTTTAAATTTAAAATAAATATAAAAGTGTTATTAAAATAATTTTTAGATTATTTTTACAAATATTTTGTCATTAAAACATAATAAAAATTATTATTTACAATAAAAAAAGACTGAAATTTTAAATTATCAAATATATTTAAACTAATAGTTGTAAATTATAAATTGAAGCTATTAAATTAAATCTTAAAGCAAATCTTTTTCTACGATTTCGATATTTTTCACTAATAATTTTAAATTTTTTAAGTATAGCAAAAACATTTTCAATAACAATTCTCATTTTTGAAATTCGCTCATTATTTTGCTTTTCTTCTTTATTTAAAGGGTTTTTCTTTGATTTTCTTTTAGGAATTAAAACATTATGATTAATTTTTTGTATGCCTTGATAACCTAAATCCACTAAAACAGTTGTTTCTGGTAAAAATTTAATTTTTGAATCTTTTAAAATTTTAAAGTCATGGTTTTTACCATAAGAAAAATCAGAACTAATAATTTTTTTACTATCTTTTTCAATTATAACTTGTGTTTTTATTGTGTGTTTTTTCTTTTTTCCTGAGTAGTGCTGTTTTTGTCTTTTTTTGGGCGTTGGATTTGGCTTTCAGTTACATCAATTATAACAGTCTTATCTTTGAAATAATCTTTTAATAGTGATTTTTGACCAGTAAGTTGTTGAAAATTAGGGTGTTTTATTAAAGTGTCTTCAATTCATTTGATATTTCTATAACAACTACTTTCACTAATATCATAACTTTTTGCAATATGAAAATAAGTTCTATATTCTCTTCAATATTCTAAAGTCATTAAAATACGATTTTCTAATGATAATTTATTGGTTCTTCCGCGACGAAATCTCTTTTTTAATTCTTCTATTTTTAAAATTTCTAGCATTTTATTAAAAGTAGTATGTTTAATACCAGTTAATCTTAAAAAATTTTTATCACTTATTTGATTATTTTTTTTAAATTTCATTTAAATTCCACCTTTTTATTAAAAACAACAATTCAATTATATTTTAAATTAATTTTGCAAGAAGTCTAATGAAATATCGGCTGTAGCATCGAAAGTGATGTATCACATTTAGTAAAACAACAATTAGGCTATGGGGCAAAAATATATAATCATAAGAATTTAAATAACCTATTACATTTAAGAATGGCAAATTTAAACAAATTAAATGTATTACATCATATTAATGAAAATATTAATTCAGAAATAGAAATCAGAAAAGAAATATATAAAAATTCATTATGAAATAAATATAATAATAAAAATGATGATAGTTGAATTAATTATAAAGGTAATGCTGTAACAAATAAATATAATAGATTTAAGTAAGTAAAAATATTAGTTAAAATTTAATAATAATTAATAATTTTTTATTGTGTAAAAATTCAATAATATGATAAAATAAAAAAGAATAAAAATGACAATAACAAGAAAGGCGGGGTTAGTTTAGTAATTAAATAATATAATTAGCTGATTGTTTTACTTCTTCAAAGCAATACCTAAGAAAACTAAACGCGACCCTTCTATTTTTAAAATTTCTAGCATTTTATTAAAAGTAGTATGTTTAATACCAGTTAATCTTAAAAAATTTTTATCACTTATTTGATTATTTTTTTTAAATTTCATTTAAATTCCACCTTTTTATTAAAAACAACAATTCAATTATATTTTAAATTAATTTTGCAAGAAGTCTAATAAATGTTTCATCGATTTGGATTTTACCAGATAATTTTTTAAATTTTAATTGGGTATTTTCTAATTGTTTTGATTTCATTAATTTTTGACGATTATATCAAGCAGTTTTTAATGTAGTTTTAATAAAACGAGAAATTGTTTTACTAGATTGCCCCAGCAATGAAATTTGAATCAATAAATTTCATTGTTCATAATTTAAATGACTTCAATAAATAAAATGATTACGAAAAGCGTCAAAACTTGCACGGCAATTTTTACATAAATATTTTTGTTTTCCTTCTGAATTATGTCCATTTTTAACGCAATGGTAAGATTCACATTTAGGGCATTTAATACCTTGCGCTCTAAATTTTTGATCAATTTCATTTAAACGTTTTTGTTTTTTTATTAATTCTGCTTGTTGTTTGACTTTTTCATAAAATTCTAAAAATTGATCATCTGTTAAAGTATTTACTAGTTCTTGAATTATTTTTTCCATAATTATTATTCCCCTCTATCATATTAAAAATATACCTAAAATTAAGTATATTCAATAAATATCAAGAGTTTTCGACAAAATTAAAAGAATATTCTGCTTTTTTTATTTTGTTTTTCTTGTAATTTTTAATCTTTTATTACATAATATAAATAATTGAAAATATTTATATATTTTTTAATATGAACTTCAAAGGAGATTAGTAAATGAGTTCAAAAGAAAAACCATTACATAGTTTTGATGATAGTAATGTTGTCCTTATTAAAGATCATATTTCACATGAAGAGACATTTGTTGAAGTATTTGAATATGCTTTTCAAAAATTACGCGATCCGTGATATAAGACATTTCTATTTGGTATTATGGCAGGTTTTTTTGTAGCAATTGCTTATGTTATTGTTATTGTTGCTTTATCAGGATTTATTATTAAAGACAGTAATGGAAATTTAAAACCTAATGGTATGCCTTCTGGTATGATTGCTTTAATTACGGGACTAACTTTTACGCCAGCAATATTAATGGTTATTTTTATTGGGGGGACATTATTTACTTCTAATTCATTGACATTATTACCCATAGTTAAAAGAGAAGCAAAATTGCGCCGCATGCTTGCAAATTTATCTTTAGTATTAGTTGGTAATTGTTTAGGAACATTAATTGTTGCGATATCAACTTATTTAATGGGACATATGAAAGTTGATTCTGAGTTTTATAATGCTTTTAAGTATATTTATGATAAGAAAATCGGTTCTAGTCCAAGTAATCTTAATTGGACAGTTTTTTTAAAAAATTTTGTTAGTGGCATTTATTGTAATATTTTAATTGCGGGATTGTTCTGAATGAATATGTCTGTTAAAAATTCAGCAACTAAGGTATTATTATGCTTCTTTGTAATTTTAGCGTTTGGAATTTCTGGTTTTCAACATATTGTTGCTAATGCTTATGTTTGAATGACTGGTTTATTTTTAAATAATGGTATGGTTGGTCAAGATTTTGGAACATTTTCAATAATGAATATGCTACCAACATTGTTAGGTAATTTTATTGGCGGTAGTGTTGTCTTACCAATGGTTTATTTATTAGTATTTAAAAAACGAATTAATACAGAAATCGCTGCTGGAAAATTTAAAGGAACTAAATTATAGTATTAAGTAGAATGAAAATGAACCGCGGATTATTACTCCGCGGTTCATTTTATTAGTATATGCTACCATCGCCTGCACATTGGAAATGAGTTTATTAAGTGATGATATTGTTCCTTTAATTCTTTTAGCTCTTCAGGGGACTAATTAGTTTTTCACAAACAAGACAATTCATTAGACTTCTTGCAAAATTAATATGATAATTATAATTTTTAAATTTAAAATAAATATAAAAGTGTTATTAAAATAATTTTTAGATTATTTTTACAAATATTTTGTCATTAAAACATAATAAAAATTATTATTTACAATAAAAAAGACTGAAATTTTAAATTATCAAATATATTTAAACTAATAGTTGTAAATTATAAATTGAAGCTATTAAATTAAATCTTAAAGCAAATCTTTTTCTACGATTTCGATATTTTTCACTAATAATTTTAAATTTTTTAAGTATAGCAAAAACATTTTCAATAACAATTCTCATTTTTGAAATTCGCTCATTATTTTGCTTTTCTTCTTTATTTAAAGGGTTTTTCTTTGATTTTTTTTTAGGAATTAAAACATTATGATTAATTTTTTGTATGCCTTGATAACCTAAATCCACTAAAACAGTTGTTTCTGGTAAAAATTTAATTTTTGAATCTTTTAAAATTTTAAAGTCATGGTTTTTACCATAAGAAAAATCAGAACTAATAATTTTTTTACTATCTTTTTCAATTATAACTTGTGTTTTTATTGTGTGTTTTTTCTTTTTTCCTGAGTAGTGCTGTTTTTGTCTTTTTTTGGGCGTTGGATTTGGCTTTCAGTTACATCAATTATAACAGTCTTATCTTTGAAATAATCTTTTAATAGTGATTTTTGACCAGTAAGTTGTTGAAAATTAGGGTGTTTTATTAAAGTGTCTTCAATTCATTTGATATTTCTATAACAACTACTTTCACTAATATCATAACTTTTTGCAATATGAAAATAAGTTCTATATTCTCTTCAATATTCTAAAGTCATTAAAATACGATTTTCTAATGATAATTTATTGGTTCTTCCGCGACGAAATCTCTTTTTTAATTCTTCTATTTTTAAAATTTCTAGCATTTTATTAAAAGTAGTATGTTTAATACCAGTTAATCTTAAAAAATTTTTATCACTTATTTGATTATTTTTTTTAAATTTCATTTAAATTCCACCTTTTTATTAAAAACAACAATTCAATTATATTTTAAATTAATTTTGCAAGAAGTCTATTATGTAATCCTTTCAATTTCAATATTATATTTAGTAATCTTTTAATTTCCTTGATTATAACATTGAATAAATTGAATGGTTAGAGATATTAACTAATTATTACATTATAGTCAGCTTCTTGAATTTCCTGAAGAATTAGTTTGATATGTTTTTTGTCTAATGTGTCAATCGTGAAGTCTAATTGGATTTGCTGTGATTTTAAATTAAGTTCATTAGTAGGGCGATTAAATTTTATAAATAACAGCATTATTAACTTTTAATAATTAATTTTTTTTATTTTATGGTTATGGTCGCGTTTAGTTTTCTTAGGTATTTTTTAAAAAAGAAAAAATAATCATTTACTATAAATTATTTCCATATTCAAATTAAGTATATATTTCTTATGTATGATTTTTGTTGTAAAAAATTTTTAATTTTGTCGAAAACTCTTGATATTTATTGAATATACTTAATTTTAGGTATATTTTTAATATGATAGAGGTGGATAATAATTATGGAAAAAATAATTCAAGAACTAGTAAATACTTTAATAGATGATCAATTTTTAGAATTTTATGAAAAAGTCAAACAACAAGCAGAATTAATAAAAAAAACAAAAACAAAAACGTTTAAATGAAATTGATCAAAAATTTAGAGCGCAAGGTATTTAAATGCCCTAAATGTGAATCTTACCATTGCGTTAAAAATGGACATAATTCAGAAGGAAAACAAAAATATTTATGTAAAAATTGCCGTGCAAGTTTTGACGCTTTTCGTAATCATTTTATTTATTGAAGTCATTTAAATTATGAACAATGAAATTTATTGATTCAAATTTCATTGTTGGGGCAATCTAGTAAAACAATTTCTCGTTTTATTAAAACTACATTAAAAACTGCTTGATATAATCGTCAAAAATTAATGAAATCAAAACAATTAGAAAATACTCAATTAAAATTTAAAAAATTATCTGGTAAAATCCAAATCGATGAAACATTTATTAAAGAAATCCATAAAGGAAATTTCAAATATAAAACTGATCCACGAAGAATTCACCTTGACCCATTCGCAACTAATACTAAATGCTGTATTCAAATGGCAATTGATAATAATAACAATATTTATGTTAAATCCACAAACACCAAACGTTTACAAAAACAATGAGTTATTGAAAATATGAACAAAGAATTAATTAACGAAAATTCAATTATTACTTCTGATATGCAAAAATTATATTTTTTAGTAGCAAAACAAACAAATTCTACTTTATGTGTAACTAAAACAACAATTAATCCTGAAGCTAGTTATCGTAACTTAAATAAAATCAGTAAATTACAATCTAGTCTTAAAGAAGCCTTAATTTATTATCATGGTTTAGGTTTTACTAATATTCAAAATTATTTAAATCTCTGAAAATGAAAATACCAACATAAGGGTTTAACTCCAAACCAACAAACAGCGATATTATATTTTAATGTATAAAAAAGTTAAAGTAAAAATAGTAATTTTACATAAAAGCCTTTTAAAATTATCAAGTTGATGATTTTTTTATTTTATCAAGAGTTTTCGACAAAATTAAAAAAAATTTATTAGGACCTGTCCAAAATTCTGTGTCTCGATAATTCATTCTGAATTATACTTAAACGAAGGAGAACAGAAAATGACAAAAAAAAAAAAATAAAAAAAAGAACCTGATGCAATTGATAAAGTTGTTGATTATTTTTTAGAAAATATTGATAATCCACAAGATTTATTTAAAGGCAATACTATTTTTCAGGAATTTACCAAAAAATTAACTGAACGAATGTTAAATACGGAAATTAAAGATTATCTTGAAACTGATGAGAATCATAATAAAAGAAATGGCAACACACAAAAAACCATTATTACTAAAAATGGTTCAATCGCAATTGATGTACCAAGAGATCGAAATAGTACTTTTGAACCAGTAATTATTCCGAAAAGACAAAGAAGATTTGATAACTTTGATCAAAAAGTAATTTCTTTATATGCAAGAGGAATGACAATTTCTGATATCAAAGCACAATTGCAAGAATTCTATCACGGAGCAGAAATTTCAGAAAGTTTAATTAGTCAAATAACTGATGATGTTATTGAAGAAGTTAAAATGTGACAAACTAAACCTTTAGAGAAGATTTATCTGATTGTTTATTTTGATTGTATTGTTGTTAAAGTAAAGCAAGATAAACGAATAATAAATAAAGCAGTTTATCTTGCCTTAGGAATTAATTTAGATGGTTTAAAAGATATTTTAGGAATGTGAATTAGCGAGAATGAGGGAGCCAAATTTTGACTTAATATAATCTTACGGAAATGAAAAATCGTGGCTTACAAGATATTCTTGTTGCTTGTAGCGATAATTTAACTGGAATGTCTGATTCAATAGAAGCTGTGTTCCCAAAAACACAGCACCAATTATGCATCGTTCATCAAATTCGTAATAGTTTAAAATTTGTTCCTTACAAAGATCGCAAACTTGTAGCTAATGATTTAAAATCAATTTATACAGCAATTAATGAAGAAATAGCGCTAGTTGCTTTAGATCATTTTTCAGAAAAATGAAATAAAAAGTATCCACAAATTACTAAATCATGAAAAAATAACTGAAATAATTTAATAATTTTTCTTGAATATCCTCAAGAATTTAGAAGGATTATTTACACAACTAATGCGATTGAATCTGTTAATAGTCAACTAAGAAAAGTCATTAAGAATAAAAAGATTTTCCCTAATGATGCATCAGTTTTTAAAATATTTTATTTAACATTTCAAAATATGGTTAAGAAATGAACGATGCCAATTCAAAATCGGGGTAGTGCAATTTCACATTTAATGATAAAATTTGAGGACAGAGTGAATTTAAGTTAATTACTTAGAGACACAGTTAATTGTACAGTCCCTATCAAGTTGATGATTTTTTTTTATTTTATCAAGAGTTTTCGACAAAATTAAAATAAAAAATTATTTTAATGTTGTTTTTATAAGCATTTTACTTAGTTTTTATAACCTTTTATTAAGATTATGTTTGTTAATATTAAATATTTTGTTTTATTACTTATTTTTCAAATAAAACGATAATTAAATTGTAGTTACTTTTCTTTCAAAATTAATCAAATATTTTCCCACCTAACAAAACTTTACGCGTCCATCTTTAAAAATCCTAAATATAATAATAATTTTAAAGTATTAATTATTTAAAAATTAAATAATACCTTTAATTTATTAACTCTTACTTAATAACTTAAACATTTTTTTCTTATATACTTCAACACCCGGTTGATTAAAAGGATTAACTTCTAGTAAATAAGCACTCATTGCACAAGCTTTAAAGAAAAAGTACACTAAGTAACCAAACATTATTTCATCCATTGTTTCTAACTCTAAAACAATATTAGGAACTTTCCCCTCATTACTATGCGCATCAATTGTTCCTTTTAAAGCTAAAGCATTAATTTGATGTAAAGAATAATTAGTTAAATAATTCAATTGATCTACATCATCACTATTAGTAGCAATTTTAACATCCAAAGAGGGCTTTTTAACTTGTAAAACTGTTTCAAATAAAACTACTTTACTTCCCTCTTGAATAAATTGTCCTAAGGAATGTAAATCAGTAGAAAAATTAACACTAGCAGGTAAAATTCCTTTACTATCTTTTCCTTCTGATTCACCAAATAACTGTTTTCATCATTCAGCCAAACTAGACATCTGACTTTCATAACTAACTAGCATTTCTACAGGATATTGCTTTTCTTGATGTAATATTGTTCGCACGACAGCATATTTATATGCTTGATTTTCTAAAGTATCATCATTTAAATCTGCATGCGCTTGATTAGCTCCCAACATAACCTTATCAATATCAATTCCTGCCATTGCCATTACAAAAATACCAACAGGAGTTAATACTGAAAATCTACCACCCATATCATCAGGAATAACTAAAGTTTCATAACCTTCTTGATTTGCTAAATTTTTTAAAATCCCATTTTTAGCATCAGTAGTAGCAATAATTCTTGCTTTAGCAATTGCTTTGCCCTTTTGTTGTTCTAATAAATCTCTAAAAAGACGAAAGGCAATCGCTGGTTCGGTTGTACTTCCCGATTTAGAAATAACATTAATAGCAAATTCTTTATCTTTAACATATTCTAAAACTTGATTAGTATATGTTGATGATAATGTATTACCAACAAATATTATTTCTAATGAATCTTGGGAATATAATCCTTTAATCATATCAATAGCTGCTTTAGCGCCTAAATAAGAACCACCAATACCAATAACAATTAAAACTTGAATTTCAGGAATTAATCGTTTAGCAATGACTTTCATTGCCTCTCATTCAGTTTTATTATAATTTTTTGGTAAATCAACTCAACCTAAAAAATTACTGCCAAGACCTTTCCTTTCAGTAATCATTGTTTTATGAATTGAATGAATTTTATCTTGATATTTATTAAGTTCTTGATTTGTTAAGTGTGTATAACTAATATTTGTTTTAATCATCTATTATTCGTCACTTTCACCGATTTGTTCACTATTATCAATTCATTGCGACAAGTTATTAGATAAATCTTCAAATCCTGCTCCTGATTCTTTAATATGTACGGACCCACGATTTTGTTCTTCTTTATAAAGTGCTTTATGACTTAAACTTAGTTGCTTTTTATCAACATCAAAATTTAACACTTCTAAGCGATAGACTTTTTCAACTTCTGCAAATTCATTAATATCTTTAACATATCCATCAGAAAACTGACTAATATGACACATCCCAGTTACTCGCTCTGGCTTTGACTGTGAAGAAGTACTGTCTTCATTAACATTATCAACGATGTTTTCAATAATATAAAATACACCTCATGGTAAAACAGCAGTACACTTTGCTTCAATAATGTCACCTTTTTTATACATAAAATCTCTCCTTTGATTTCAGTAAATATTTTCATATATTCACATGATACCTAATTATAACATTGAGAAAAATAAATATTCATTTTTATTTGCAAAAAATTTACTTTTTATAAAAAATATAAATATCTTTAAAAATTAAAATTTTTCAATTCCAATTTCCGTTATTACTTGATGCATTAAAATATCATTTTTATCAACTGCTATTTCTTCTATAGTTTTTTGTCAACTATAACCAATTCCAATAATTGGATTTTTAAAATCTACTAAAGTCTGGTCATAATATCCTTTCCCATAACCAACTCTAGCGCCGGTACTATCATACGCTAAAAACGGTAAGAAACAAATATTAATTTCCGAAGTCATTAACATTTTACATTGCAAATTAGGTTGTAAAATATTGTAATTATTATCAATTACTAAATCATCAAAACTAGTAATTTGATAAAATAATAAAGAATTATCATCTTGCATTCTTGGTAACCCAACAATCTTGTCATTATTAAAACAAAAACTAATTAAAAGATTAACATTAACTTCTCCCCTAATAGGTGAAAATAAACCAATTATTTTTGCTTTTTGAAAATCGTCATTATTAGTAATAAAATTAATAATTTTTTGATCATATTGTTCTTTATCATCTTTTGTCATTGCTAATCTTACTTTTAAAGATGACTTTCGTAATAAATGTTTATCAAACATCTAA
This sequence comes from Spiroplasma endosymbiont of Clivina fossor, assembly GCF_964031115.1. Taxonomy (GTDB): domain Bacteria; phylum Bacillota_I; class Bacilli_A; order Mycoplasmatales; family Nriv7; genus Nriv7. Next base: position 1,371,306 of record NZ_OZ035006.1, on the reverse strand, counting down.
GCAACCTCCTTATAATTTATTATAACATCATTAAAAATCCACTACTTGCTAATAATGAACACTGCTTACGATTTGGTTGCTTTTTAGTATGAGTAAATACAATTAAGTCTTCTAAAATATCACTATCATAATCTTTAACATTAATCATTAATGAATAATTATTTAAAATTGCTATTGCTTGATATTTTGATTTATTAGTAATGGTTTGACAAATCAAGTCAGCACTAGAAGTTGCAATTGCACAAGCATAACCCATAAACCGAGCTGAAACAATAACATCATTGATAACTACTAACTGTAAATTTAACTGATCAGCGCAACTTAAATTAGGTTGCAATCGCTCAATTGCTTGATTATGTTTAATAAAACCTTGATACTGAGGATTTTGATAATGATTAATAATTATCTTTCTTCATTCATTATAAGAAATCATCAATGAAATTACCTCCTGTTTTTAATGCAATAATTAATTTATCAACATCTTCTTTAGTATTATAAATATAAAAACTAGCTCGTAATGAACTTTCAACACCAAGTACTTGATCAATTAAACTAGCACAATGAATGCCACTACGAAGACAAATATTGTGGTTATTAGCTAAATTAACTGATACATCGTGGGCAGCAACATTATTAACATTAAAAACTAAAATGCCACTTTTAGCATTAGGATTATAAATCGTTACATCTAAATTTTCCCTTCGTATTTCATTAACAGCATAATCTTTTAAACTAGTAATATAATTATGAATTGTTTCTAAACCAATATTTTGTAAATACTTAATCGCTTCTTGTAAACCAAAAATACCAGCAATATTTTGTGTTCCTGATTCAAAACCCATATATCCTTGTACTAAAGAATATGTTCTGTTCTCATTAATAATAGCATTATTACCACCACCTAATAACATTGGTGCTAATTTAGATAACATCATATTTTTTCCTCATAAAATACCAATACCCGTTGGTCCTAACATCTTATGACCAGAAAATACTAAAAAATCAATATCTCAATCTTGAACATCAGTTTTAATATGACCAACTGATTGAGCACCATCAATAATAACAATAATATTAGGATTATATTGTTTAATTGCTTGACAAATCGCTTTAGTATCATTAACAGTTCCTAAAACATTACTTATATTTGCAAAACTAACAATTTTAGTTTTCGGTGTTAATAATTTTTTAACATTAGTAATAGTAATCGTTAAATCTTCCAAACCAATATATTTAATCTTTGCTTGTTTAGTTTTTGCTAAACGATACCAAGGTAATAAATTAGAACTATGTTCAGCCATTGTTAATAAAATTTCATCATCCTTAGAAATTAATGCTTCTAACCCTAAAGCCAATTGATTTAATCCAAAAGTAGTTGAAGGAGTAAAGATAATCTCACTATCTTTACCATTAATAAATTCAGCAACTAGTTTACGAATTTTTTGAATATTCTCATTACAATCATAGGCTAGTAAAAAATCAGTATTATGAGGATTAGTAGAATATTTTAAATAATAATTAATAATATTATCAATAACACATTGTGGTTTTAAACTAGTAGCACTATTATCTAAATAAACAATATTTTTATTTTTCTGAAAAAAGGGAAAATCTTTCTTAATATTTTTTATATCTGTCATTAATTAATTTCTTCCTTTCTATCTTTAACTATTTTAATAATTCATTTAATTATTGTATATCTACAAATATTAGATATAAGAATTTTTAATAACTTTAAGAAATTATTATTTAATTAACTACTAGTATATTTTACCTAATTTAGGCGATAATTGCTATCCTCAACATAAAGTAGGTCGTGTTTAGTTTTCTTAGGTATTGCTTTGAAGAAGTAAAACAATCAGCTAATTATATTAGACTTCTTGCAAAATTAATTTAAAATATAATTGAATTGTTGTTTTTAATAAAAAGGTGGAATTTAAATGAAATTTAAAAAAAATAATCAAATAAGTGATAAAAATTTTTTAAGATTAACTGGTATTAAACATACTACTTTTAATAAAATGCTAGAAATTTTAAAAATAGAAGAATTAAAAAAGAGATTTCGTCGCGGAAGAACCAATAAATTATCATTAGAAAATCGTATTTTAATGACTTTAGAATATTGAAGAGAATATAGAACTTATTTTCATATTGCAAAAAGTTATGATATTAGTGAAAGTAGTTGTTATAGAAATATCAAATGAATTGAAGACACTTTAATAAAACACCCTAATTTTCAACAACTTACTGGTCAAAAATCACTATTAAAAGATTATTTCAAAGATAAGACTGTTATAATTGATGTAACTGAAAGCCAAATCCAACGCCCAAAAAAAGACAAAAACAGCACTACTCAGGAAAAAAGAAAAAACACACAATAAAAACACAAGTTATAATTGAAAAAGATAGTAAAAAAATTATTAGTTCTGATTTTTCTTATGGTAAAAACCATGACTTTAAAATTTTAAAAGATTCAAAAATTAAATTTTTACCAGAAACAACTGTTTTAGTGGATTTAGGTTATCAAGGCATACAAAAAATTAATCATAATGTTTTAATTCCTAAAAGAAAATCAAAGAAAAACCCTTTAAATAAAGAAGAAAAGCAAAATAATGAGCGAATTTCAAAAATGAGAATTGTTATTGAAAATGTTTTTGCTATACTTAAAAAATTTAAAATTATTAGTGAAAAATATCGAAATCGTAGAAAAAGATTTGCTTTAAGATTTAATTTAATAGCTTCAATTTATAATTTACAACTATTAGTTTAAATATATTTGATAATTTAAAATTTCAGTCTTTTTTTATTGTAAATAATAATTTTTATTATGTTTTAATGACAAAATATTTGTAAAAATAATCTAAAAATTATTTTAATAACACTTTTATATTTATTTTAAATTTAAAAATTATAATTATCATATTAATTTTGCAAGAAGTCTATTATTTAATTACTAAACTAACCCTGCCTTTCTTGTTATTGTCATTTTTATTCGTTTTCATTTTATCAAGAGTTTTCGACAAAATTAAAAGGAACTTTTATTATTATTTTTAATTCATCATGATATGATGCTGTTGAATATTCTCAATTTCAACTTCTTTTAAATTGTCAAGTTTAACTTCTTTTTCGTAAATTTGATTTTTAATTATTGGCGGTGTTATTGATTTATTTGTTTTATTATTACAAGCAGTTATGGGTAATGTTGCCAATTCCAAGAGAGTTAGTATATTTAAAAATTTCATAATTTTAACTTCTTTATTTTATATATATTACACGAAAATCCTTAATATCATTAGAAAAATGGCAAAACCGATTAAAAATTGAAAGGTATAGTAAAAAGCTGGTACCGTTTTAAAAATTGGAAAAATGGCAGTTGAAAAGTTAACTGTTGCTTTTGCAATAATTGCTAACGGTCGCAAAATCGTGATGATTTGTGAAGCAGTAAGTATTCAGTTTATCATTTTGATACTAGCATTTTGAATGGCACAACCAATATCATTAAAGGTTGGTATTCATCGTCCAGAATATTTGCAATTTGCTGGTGGAATTAAATCGTCTCATTCACTGTTATTTGAACCATCAGGAATAAAGGCCTTTGAATTTAATACATTAAAGTCATAAATTTTAAAATTGTAGTTAGAGATATTACCTTTGTGATAAAGTGGAAAAGTTAAGGTAAAAATATTAATACCATAACGAATATCAATATCGGTATTGAGATAATTAATACTGTTAGCAGTCTTGCTGGTTGGCAAGGTAATCAGTTTATTGTCGTAAGATTTAAGGACATTAAAATCAATTTGATAGATGCTATTGGTGTTGTTAATAGCATTGTAATTATCTTGGTGCATTTTTTTGTCAAAAGTAAAGAAATAACTTCTTAGTAATAATTCTGAGTTTCCTACAATATTTACTAAGTATTTTTTGGGATAAAAGGTAATTAATGAACGATAAAAGAAACCGATTTGAATAAAGTAATCCTTCTTATAGTTTTCTATACCCTTAAAATCAATTTCGGTATGAGTTTTTTCGTCCATATCAAAAGTCGCATAAAATAAACTAGCAAAGAAATTGCCAAGAATTTCATAGATTTCATCAAAAACATTTTTGTAATCACTGTTGTTAATACTAGGAATGTTATTTTTAAAATATAGGTAAATATCATTTTTTAAATCGGGGTCATAGCGTAGAAAACTAAATCTAACATTGAGGTAATTTAAGGTACAAAAAGATACTTAATTAGGTAATAATCGTTAGCACTTGAAGTATTATATTTTCAGATTTCGGTTTCACCGTGGAGTAATTGTAAATAATTATTTCCAGCAATTAGAGTTTTGTTAAATGCCTTAATTTTAAGGACATTATCGTTGGTATCCTCTTGTTTCGGAATGGCCATTTTAATCGTATTTTCCCCTTGCAATTGTGTACTCGTTTCAATTGCAGTGAATTTAACGGTAAATGTTTTGTCAGCAACATTATCTGTTTTGTTAAATCAAAAGTAGCACTATCATCTAAGTAATTGTTGTTATTATCTTTAATTTCTGTATTATAGTCGATGCCTTCAATTGCATTATTTACGCCAGCAAGATTGTTAATTGTTTCATTAAGTCTTTTTTTAATTTTTTTGATAACTTCAATTTTGGTTACATTTGTAGGGCTGATTATTTCTGAGTTTGGTAAATTAGTTGAAGTTTTATGATAAAAATAGCTTTCGTCTTTAAAGTCGTGATTTTTAATCCTAAATTCTTTGTAATAACCTTTTTCTAGGGTGTCAATGAAATTAAATACTGGTGTTCAATAAAGATAAGAGTAATTGAATTTGTCAAAATCACCGCGATGAATCATTAAATAATCAAGATTATCAACAATATCGTTATAGTTATGGTTACCGTCAAAATTAATAGTTATGCTTGGCAAGTCAATGTCGGTTGTATCTTTTTCTGTTTTAATGATAAATGTTTTTCTAGGATTTATTTCTATTCTATATCCGTTTGAGTGATCATAGTAATTTATTGTCATTTCTAATTGGATAGACTTTTGGATTTTGTATGTTTTTCTATTGTTATTTTGGTTAATTATTTTGCCATATTTTCCTGTTAAATCTTCAAGATTTTTTCTTATTTCATTGTTTTTTAAAAAAGCAGGAGTTATAAATTCAAGTTTATCATTTGTCGGTTTTGGTCTTTCTTTAAGTACTTCTTCAAGATTTTTTTTATTTATACTTATAGGAACTTTTATTATTATTTTTAATTCATCATGATGTTGTTGAATATTCTCAATTTCAACTTCTTTTAAATTTTCAAGTTTAACTTCTTTTTCGTAAATTTGGTTATTTTGTCTTTTATTTCTAATTAGTGATTGTGTTGTTATTTTGTTATTATTAATATTTTGGGGAATGGTAAAAATGTTATTGAAACTAATAATTAAGACGGTAAATATTTTCATAAACATTTTTATCACTCCTTTTTAAATATTTTATTTTTCATTGTTCTTTTTTCTTTAATTTTTTTAATAAGTCACTCAATACCACAATTTATAATTACAGCTATTGTAATGCATATATCTAAATATCCTAGTATCATAAGTGAAATTAATGCTTCAAATTTTTCATATAATAATTTCAAATCATTAATTTCCAATTTTAAAAATGGAATGAAAAAGATAATAATCATAAAAATGTAAGGCAAAATTCTCCACCAATATTTTTTTAAAGAATTAATTAGTTTGTTTGATTTCATTTTTCAAGGCTCTTTTTGCTTTAATTTTTTGAATAATAAAGAGGATTAATTTTTCAAATTTAATTGCAAAATATATTGCTCCGCCTCATCAAAAAACAAATATTCCCGCTAGCATAATACCACTATTGAATTTACCAAAGAATTTAACCATTTGTTCATTCATAAATTTATTAAATTGGTCACTTGTTCCGTTTATTCATTCAGTATTCATTGAGATTAGGCTACAAATTAATAAGCTTATAAAGATGAAAATGATACTTAATGATACTTTTAACCACTGCTTTTTAAAATAATTTTTAATTCTTAGTTTTAATGGTATTTTTTCTTTCATTTTTTAACTCCTTTAATTTTCTATAAACAATTTGCTTAGGCAAAACATTATGACAAATATAAGCAGTTTCACTTGGTGGATTTTTACAAACTATACCATTATAAGCAATAAATTTTATTCTTTTATTAAAAACTAATAACTCACACTGATCTATTTTTTCCCTAATTGGTTTTAATGCAATACTTACTAATGGTATTAACATCGCAAACGGTTTACCTAAATTAAATAAATGTTCTATTACTTGATTTCTTTTTTTAATTTTGTCGAAAACTCTTGATAAAATAAAAAAAATCATCAACTTGATAATTTTAAAAGGCTTTTATGTAAAATTACTATTTTTACTTTAACTTTTTTATACATTAAAATATAATACCGCTGTTTGTTGGTTTGGAGTTAAACCCTTATGTTGGTATTTTCATTTTCAGAGATTTAAATAATTTTGAATATTAGTAAAACCTAAACCATGATAATGAATTAAGGCTTCTTTAAGACTAGATTGTAATTTACTGATTTTATTTAAGTTACGATAACTAGCTTCAGGATTAATTGTTGTTTTAGTTACACATAAAGTAGAATTTGTTTGTTTTGCTACTAAAAAATATAATTTTTGCATATCAGAAGTAATAATTGAATTTTCGTTAATTAATTCTTTGTTCATATTTTCAATAACTCATTGTTTTTGTAAACGTTTGGTGTTTGTGGATTTAACATAAATATTGTTATTATTATCAATTGCCATTTGAATACAGCATTTAGTATTAGTTGCGAAGGGGTCAAGGTGAATTCTTCGTGGATCAGTTTTATATTTGAAATTTCCTTTATGGATTTCTTTAATAAATGTTTCATCGATTTGGATTTTACCAGATAATTTTTTAAATTTTAATTGGGTATTTTCTAATTGTTTTGATTTCATTAATTTTTGACGATTATATCAAGCAGTTTTTAATGTAGTTTTAATAAAACGAGAAATTGTTTTACTAGATTGCCCCAGCAATGAAATTTGAATCAATAAATTTCATTGTTCATAATTTAAATGACTTCAATAAATAAAATGATTACGAAAAGTGTCAAAACTTGCACGGCAATTTTTACATAAATATTTTTGTTTTCCTTCTGAATTATGTCCATTTTTAACGCAATGGTAAGATTCACATTTAGGGCATTTAATACCTTGCGCTCTAAATTTTTGATCAATTTCATTTAACCGTTTTTGTTTTTTTATTAATTCTGCTTGTTGTTTGACTTTTTCATAAAATTCTAAAAATTGATCATCTGTTAAAGTATTTACTAGTTCTTGAATTATTTTTTCCATAATTATTATCCACCTCTATCATATTAAAAATATACCTAAAATTAAGTATATTCAATAAATATCAAGAGTTTTCGACAAAATTAAAATTTTTATTTTAATTTTAATAATACAAAATATGGTATTATGAAAT